>CALXBD010000020.1 GCA_944386445.1 uncultured Clostridia bacterium | reverse complement strand
TATACTTTTACTCATGAAGGATGGCTCCTTTCTCGGTATGTTAAGTGTCGCAACTCAACTATAACCGATATGGCCTCATCCTTCTACTTTTTTATTCTGCTGTCCAATATCTATTGTAATCCTACAGAGGAGGTCTGGGCGTTTGTCTTTTCCCCTTGACAGACCAAAATTCCATGGCTAAAATAAAATCAGTCGAAAATTTGGAAGCACAGCCTTCAGGAGGATAAAATGTATCGGATCTTAATTATAGAAGATGATCCCGGTATTGCCGGGGCAATCCAAAAGCAAGCGGAAATGTGGGGCTTGGATGCTTTTTGCGTAACGGAATTCCGCAATATTTTGTCAGCGTTTTCCCAATATGATCCCCACCTAGTCCTGCTGGACATCACGCTGCCTTTTTTCGATGGATATCATTGGTGCGGAGAGATTCGGAAAATTTCTAAAGTCCCAATTATTTTTATCTCTTCGGCTTCAGATAATATGAATATCGTAATGGCAATGAATATGGGAGCAGACGATTTTATTGCCAAACCTTTCGACCAGAGTGTCCTGATGGCAAAAATCCAGGCTATGCTTCGCCGTACCTACGATTTTGCCGCTTCGGTTCCCGTGTTGGAGCACCGGGGCGCAATTTTGAACACCGGCGATAATTCCCTGACCTACGCTGGGAAAAAGATCCCCTTAACCAAAAATGAATACCGGATTCTGTTGGCGTTGATGGAGAACAAAGGAAAAGTGGTCAGCCGTGAGAAATTGATGGAGCGGCTGTGGGAAACAGATAGTTTTGTGGATGAGAACACCCTGACTGTGAATATCAATCGCCTGCGAAAAAAGCTGGATGCCGCAGAATTGACGGACTTTATTGAAACCAAATTCGGCGTAGGATATCTGATTCCATAACAGGGAGGAGCTTTATGAAATTCCTGACGTTCTACCTTTGGCAGCGGCGGTGGAGGATACTGACCTTTATACTGTTCTGCGCGGTCTTTCTGTGCGCGTTTTTGCTCTACAACTTGCCAATAGAGGCCGTCCTTTATCCTGCTGTTGTCTGTATCGTACTGGGGGCGTGCTTCTTTATAGTGGATATCAACAGAGCATGGCGCAAGCATCAGCGGTTAACGGAACTTTCCCAACTCCCTGCATCTTTAATGGAGCGTTTCCCGCCGGCCCAAACGCAGGATGATATGGATTACCAGACAATTATTGACGCTCTCCGCCAGGAGCAGAATCGTTTTTTGACGGATTCCAGTATCCGATATGCCGATATGATGGACTATTATACCTTATGGGCCCATCAGATCAAAACGCCTATTTCCTCCATGCGGCTGACACTGCAGAATGAAGATTCTGAGCTTTCCAGGCAGCTTTCGCAGGATCTGTTCCGCATCGAGCAATATGTGGAGATGGTCTTGGCCTTTCTCAGACTGGAATCAGACGCTTCCGACTACCTGTTTCGGGAGTATGACCTGGACGACATCATCCGGGAAACGATCCGGAAGCTTTCTTCTCAATTTATCAGAAGGAAAATACGGCTTTCTTATGAGCCTGTGAAGGTGCGGATCCTGACAGATGAAAAATGGCTTTCTTTTGTAATAGAGCAGCTCCTTTCCAACGCATTGAAGTACACGCCTGCCGGCGGCAGTATTACAATTGATCTGGAGGAACCGCTTACTCTGTGTATCCGGGATACCGGCATCGGGATTGCGCCGGAGGATTTGCCGCGTATTTTTGAGAAAGGGTACACCGGCTATAACGGCAGGTCCGATAAAAAGGCTAGCGGCATAGGGCTTTACCTGTGTAAATGTGCATGCAACCGCTTGGGGCATCGAATTACTGCCCAGTCCTCATTGGATTCCGGTACAGTTATGCGGGTTTGCCTGCAGCATCAGAACCTTGAGATCGAATGATTCCTTACAAAAATGTAAGATTTATCCGGGGAAATGTAAGCCGATTCGATGGAGGCGCATTTCCCTTTTTGTTATAATAAGTGTGCAGAACACAAAGGAGGAATCCATCGATGAGTATTCTGGAAGTCGATGCACTGAAAAAAATTTATACGACCCGCTTTGGCGGCAATCAGGTCGAAGCTTTGAAAAACGTCTCTTTTTGGGTGGACGAGGGCGAGTATGTAGCCATTATGGGCGAATCCGGCTCGGGGAAAACCACATTGCTGAACCTGTTGGCCGCACTGGATAAGCCTACCGGCGGCAGTATCCGCTTGGATGGAAAGGAACTGTCTAAAATCCGGGAGTCTGATATAGCGGCTTTCCGGCGTGATAATCTGGGATTTGTGTTCCAGGACTTCAATCTGCTGGACACCTTTTCGCTGGAAGATAATATTATTCTTCCCCTGGTGCTGTCCGGAAAAAGTCCCGCCGAGATGAAAAGGCGTTTGGACCCTATCGCCAACTGGTTGGGAATTTCCTCTTTGCTGAAAAAATATCCCTACGAAGTATCCGGCGGTCAGAAACAGCGCGCCGCAGTGGCAAGGGCAATCATTACGGAGCCACGGCTGATTTTGGCTGATGAGCCTACCGGCGCTTTGGATTCAAAGTCTACAGATGAACTGCTTCGGCTGTTCAGCTCCATCAACCAAAATGGTCAGACTATTTTGATGGTTACTCATTCTGTTAAGGCTGCCAGCCATGCCGGACGGGTCTTGTTCATCAAAGACGGAGAAGTTTATCATCAGATTTACCGGGGAAACAGCTCTTCAAATGAACTGTACCAGAAAATTTCGGATACCCTTACCATGTTGGCAACAGGCGGTGATCAGGCATGAAGCGAGGATTTTATCGGAAGCTGGCCTGGTCGGGAATCCGAAAAAACAAAAAACTCTATACGCCCTATATCCTTACCTGTATGGGGATGGTCATGATGAGCTATATCGTTTCCTTCCTGAGCGGGAGCAGTATGCTCGAGGAGATGCGGGGCGGCAGAACAATGAGGAGCTTCCTCGAAATAGGATTTGGGGTCATGTGCGTTTTCGCCCCAATCTTCCTTTTTTATACCAACTCATTTTTGATCCGCAGACGAAAAAAGGAATTTGGCCTATATAATATTCTTGGTATGGGAAAGCGGCATCTTGCCTTGGTGCTGCTGTGGGAGGCGCTGTTTATCGCGCTTATCTCCCTGGCCGGGGGACTGTTTTTTGGAATCCTGTTTTCCAAATTTGCTGAACTTGGCATGGTTCGGATTCTCGACGAAAAGGTGTCTTTTTCTTTTGCAATTTCATTTGGCTCTGTGTGGCAGGTAATTGTGTTGTTTGCCATCACGTTTGCCCTGATTTTTCTGAATACACTTCGGCAGATACATCTGTCCAATCCGATTGCCCTGCTGCACAGCGAAAATTTTGGAGAAAAACCGCCAAAAGCCAACTGGTTCATAGCTTTGCTGGGAGCCGTTATTTTGGCAGCAGCTTACTATCTGGCTGTTACGATTCAGGAACCGATTATTGCCATATCCCTGTTCTTTGTGGCAGTTATTATGGTGATCGTCGCCACTTATATGTTGTTTATCTCCGGCTCGGTCACATTCTGCCGGCTTTTGCAGAAAAGTAAGACTTTTTATTACAAAACCAACCATTTTATTTCTGTTTCCTCCATGGTTTACCGCATGAAACGCAATGGCGCAGGTCTTGCATCCATCTGCATCCTCTGCACCATGGTTCTGGTTATGATGTCGTCTACGTTCTGCCTGTATATTGGCACCGAGGAAAGTCTGCGGACCCAATATCCCAGAAATGTCAATCTGGACGTCATGGCCGGAAGCGTTGAAGACATGCCTGCAGACTGGATGGAGCAGGTGCGTCAGGTTTCCGAGGAGGTTTGCTCCCAGCATCAGGCGGAACCGTCCAATATTTTGGATTATCGGGTCGCTGCTTTCGCCGGCTATTTGAAGGGGAAAGAAATTGTATCGGATCATACGGTTAATCCCAGTGATATTAAGAATATTTGGCAGTTCTTTATTGTGCCTATAGAAGACTACAACCGGCTCATGGGAACAAATGAGACCTTATCTTCCGGGGAGGCTATAGTCTATACAACCAGAAACACGCAGTATACAGAAAGTGCCATTTCCGTTAATGGAAGCGTTTCCCACCGTATTAAGAAGCAGGTAGAAAATTTCGCAGATAACGGCGTAGATGCGATCCAAATGTTCCCATCTATGTATCTCTTTGTAAGTGATTTTGATGGTGTTGCAGCGCAGTTGCTGCAGACTTCTCAAAACACGGAAGGAATGAGTGTGGCGCTTCACTGGTATTACGGATTTGATCTTTCCTGTGATGACAGTACACAACGCTTGCTTATGGAGCAGCTCCTTAAAGAAATTGATCTTCCGGAAGGCATTAGCCCCGAAGGCAGCGATACGTTCCGTATCAGCTGTGAAAGTGTCGCCGAAGAGCGAGACAATTTTTATGCGACTTATGGAGGACTCTTTTTCCTGGGAATTCTTTTGGGGATCGTCTTTATTTTTGCGGCAGTTCTGATCATTTATTACAAGCAAATATCAGAAGGTTATGAGGATCAGGCCCGCTTTGATATCATGCAGAAGGTTGGCCTGACCCGAAGGGAGATCCGGAAAAGCATCAATTCCCAGATTCTCATGGTGTTTTCATTGCCCTTGCTGACAGCCGGACTGCATCTGGCCTTTGCTTTCCCGATGATCCAGAAAGTCCTGCTGCTGTTCGAACTCACAAATTATACGCTGTTGGTTATGGTTACCATCGGTTCATACCTGGTGTTTGGACTCTTTTATGTGTTGGTGTATCGGATTACGTCACGGTCGTACTTTTCCATTGTTAGCGGGATGCGGGGCGATCATCAATGAAACGCATCATAGGCATAATCTTTCTGCTGCTGGCTGCAGGACTGTTTTCTTCCTGCGGCTTCCACGGCGGAGATGTCATTTTTGGCGGCGAAAATTATATTATAATCGATTATGAAAATTTCTGCGGAGCTGTAGAACTGTGTTCGGAGTATCTGCAGGAGACCCCCTCAGATAAGGAGGAAGTATCATGTGCGGAGGAATCTGCAGCAGCAACTACTTTCGGGCCTGCTGTGCCGGAAACAAGCCTGACAGAAAAAGCAGAATCATTTTTAAGCGGCTTAGCCGGCTGGTTACATGGGCTGCATTGGCGGCAGTGGGAATTCTGGCCATTCCTATATTGATTTGTTCGTTTCTGATTAAGATGTTATGGGAACCGGCAGATCGTCTGGCTTCCTGGCTTCAGCGCAAGGGGGAAAAATAACCAGTCGGCCGGAATAGCTGGAAAGGGGTTATCCCGTTTGAAATTTTTGAAAACGGTTTTAAAGGGAATCGGCTGGGGGATTGCAATTCTTTGTGTCCTGGCAGCAGTGGTGGGAGCAATTTTTGCTTTTCGCGGCTACTGGATATATCGGGATGCACTGGAACAGACCCCCATTGAAGAGACAATAGCAACAATCCGCAGCAAGGATGAATTTGTAACCTATGATGAACTTCCGGAAATTTATGTGGACGCGGTGGTGTCTGTAGAAGACAAACGGTTTTGGTCCCATGGGGGAGTGGATTTTTGGGCTGTGGGCCGTGCTGTCTGGACAGATCTTAAAACGATGTCCTTTGCAGAAGGCGGCAGCACGATTACCCAGCAGCTGGCCAAGAATCTGTATTTTACCCAGGAGAAAAAGCTGGAACGTAAATTTGCAGAATTGTTTATGGCATTCCGATTTGAATCCTGCTGTACCAAAAAGGAAATTTTTGAGTTGTACGTCAACACGATTTACTTTGGAAGTGGGTATTACGGAATCTACGAGGCTACCGAGGGTTATTACGGCAAGAGTCCGTCCCAACTTACCAGCTATGAGTCGGTCATGTTAGCCGGTCTTCCCAACGCCCCGTCCGACTATTCCCCAGATGTGAATCCGGAATTGTCCCGTCAGCGCATGAACCAGGTGCTGAACCGTATGATAAAATGCGGCGTAATAACCGAAAAAGAAGCAGCTGACATTCTGGCTGAGTAATATAGAATCAGATATCATTATTTTCAGCGGCATTCCGCATAGCAGTAGGCGGGATGCCGTAATATCGTTTAAAGACTGCTGAAAATGCCAGCTGGGACGGATACCCCACAGAATCGGCGATCTCCCGAATGCTTAAATCGGTAGACACTAGCAAACTGCGGGCACGTTCCATTCGGATTTTCATTAAATACTGCTGCGGCGGAATTCCAAATTCTGCCTTGAACAGGCGGTATAGATGCTTTTCTGAAATATTTGCCTGCTGCGCTGTCTGCTCCATTGTAAGTTTGCGATGAAAGTTTTTCTCCAAAAAATCGGCAGTGATTTGTGCATATCCCGTCAGCCTATTTTCTCCTGTTTTTACAAAACTCAACGCGGATGTCAAGGCCGACAACGCCTGCTCCTCACGTTCCCCTGACTCAAACGCCGCCTGAAATATCCGCACTAAAGACTGTGAGGATGTCACAGGCGCAATTTTATGATGTTCGGGACTGATACCGAAGCATTCCAACAGCCGCGGAGCTTGCTCGCCCGCAAAGGATACCCAAAAATGCTCATAGTTATCACCAACTGTGAAATTGTGGCTCAAACCAGGCGCAATCAGAAAAATGTTTCCGGCTGATACCTGTTGACCACAGAACGTGCAACTTCCGGCTGCGACAAAATGCAGCAGCCAGCTGTCACGGATCCGGGGACCGATCGTTATGCTTCTTTCCGGCGCAGAATAGCCGAATTCCACAGCGTACAGCTGCTTCCGAAGTCCCGTATAAAACCAGATATGATGCTTATCTTTCCAAAGCATTGTCATCACCCGAGAGAATTATAGCAGATAAATGCGTAATCGTAAAGAGAACATGCGTGATTTTTGTATATCAATCTATTTGAAAATTAGGTATACTGAAAGCAATGTTCTCGCTGTTTGCGGAATTTTAGCGGACGATGAAAGGTTAAGGTGAGATATTATGACATATCACAGCACCAGCAAAGACTTAAATTATTTTCCTCCTCTTCTGGGAAACGGTGATCTTACCTTTGCGCCGGACTGTCAGGGCGTTTTGGATTATACTGCCCGGGATTTTGGCAAAGAATGTACCTACACGACCTTTGACGGAGCTGTTTTCCGTGCGGGAAGGCGCTTCCCCGTTTATCCGGACCGAGCGCCGGCCCGAATTTTGGCTTTTGGACGTTTTTTCTTTGATAGTGGTCGGGAATTATTGGATTGGACACAGGAACTTTCTGTAGTAACCGGTACCGTCAGCAGCAATTGCCGGTATTCAGACGGAATGGAGATCGTCTCAGAGTGCTTCATTCATGAGAGAGATAATCTTTATGCGCTTCGGAAGACCTTTTCCGGCTTTTCTGGAGAGCAAAAGGTGGAATTTTCCTATAGCCTTTGCGGGTATGACGACTTTACGACAGACGCCTTGATTTTGGACAATGCTGATATTGGGGCCAACGGCGCTGACCTGAATTTCCGCGCCTGGGGCCAGAATCTGTATACCGGTCGGGTTTCGGTTTCTCTGGACCGGCCTGCGGAGGTGTCCGTGGAAGGGAAAAATGTCGTTCTTCGAGCAACGGTTCGCGCAGGGGAGAGCTTGACATTTTTCTTCCATATTGCTGACGATTTGGGCGGCACGGATTTTTCGGCGGAAAGCAGCCGTATGACACAAAAAATCTGCAAATTGGGATATGAGGGGCTTCGTGCTGAAAGCTCCGGCGCCTGGAAAGAATTTTTTGATCGGGGCTGGGTGCACACGGCAGACCCTGAACTCAATGACATCTATCAGACAGCGCTCTATCATTTAAAATGCTACACAACCAAATGGTCGATTCCGGTAGGGCTCAATAATGTGTCCTGGGAAGGCAAGTTCTTTGCTTTTGATGAATATTATTCTGCTTTGGCACTGATGGGGGCAAACCAGCTGGAACTGGCCCGCAGGGTGCCGGATTTCCGAAGAGAGGTTTGCCTGGATAAGGCGATTTTCCGGGCCAGTGTTCATTTCGAGCCGGAAATGGCACGCTTTTGCTGGGAAACAGGTGAGTATGGCACCGAGCTATCTCCTCCCGGACATTGGTATGACCATATTTTCCAAATGTCGGTGGTGGCTCTGGGCGCCTTTGAATGTTATGAGCATATGGGGGATTTGGAATACCTTCGGAAAAATTATCGCATGATCCGGGCTTGCGCCATGTTCTTTACGAATCATATGCTTACGGAGGATCGTGAAGGACGGTTGATTGTTGGAAAATGCACTGATTTGGAGCGGTTAGGCCCTTCAGTGGAAAATCCTTTCATGACCTCCTGCGGTGTCATCTCCACTCTGGAGATTCTGGCAGAATCCGCACGGCTTTTGGATGTGGATCCGGAATACCGCGCTCAGTGCCTGGATGCTGCCCGAAGACTTCGGGAAAGTCTTCCGAAAGAAGACGGTCGGTATGTTCCATTCTTAGGGTGCCCACAAAAGAGCATCGGAGTTTTTTCGGGGAAATTCCCATTTAACGTGTTGGATAAAGACGACCCTGCCCTTCATGCGGCGTGGAAGGACTACATGGCGGATGAGCTGACCTATGGAAATATGTATGCCATTGGCAGCTTTGTGGCTTCGTGGTATGCCTGCTGGAAGGGAGAAGGTTTTGCACGCTGCGGAATGGCTGAGGAAGCATATGCCGCTGTTCAGCAGGCAGCACGTTCCACCGGCGTTTTCCATGAGATGTTTGAAATCAATGAGGAAAAACTGAAGGTCAAGCCTTGGTTTACCACCGCTGCCGGCGTTTATCTGTCCACCGTCAACGAAATGCTGCTTCAAAGCGACGGTCAGAATATCTTTCTCCTTCCGGCTTTCCCCGGAAAAGACGTGTCCTTTAAGCTGTCTGTAAAAGGCGGCGCTGTCGCAGAAGTTCTGGTGTCCGGCGGAGAACTGCGTTCCCTGAAACTGACTATGAAAGATGGAATTCCTTCCAAAACATTCCAGGTCTATTTCTGTGGTAAATTTTACGATACGGTCACTGCGGAATAACAAGGATTTTCTTCCCGTCGGGGTATCCCCCCGGCGGGACTTTTGCGTTTAGCGACGGTTGACAGATACTTTTAAAAACGTTACAATGAGGATACACTACCGAATGTGTTGAGAGGGGTGTTCCATCTATGAAAAAATCCACAAATAACTCAGGAGCGGCGAATTTGCGGATCCTTGCACTGGATCCCGGGCTGAAGCCCTATGAGTCTGACCTTAAACTGCGGATGTGTCTGTACCGGGAAACGCGGGAAAGGCTTGTCGGTGAAAACGGCAGTTTGTCGGATTTTGCCAACGGCAGCCTGTATTATGGGCTTCATCAGGGCCGCAACGGCTGGTATTATCGGGAATGGGCTCCCGGTGCCGAGGCGATGTCCCTGATCGGCGACTTTAATGGATGGGATCCTTCCAAAAATCCGATGAAAAAGCTGAAAAACGGCAACTGGGAGGTCTTTGTCCGGGGCCGAAAAACCATTCCCCACGGTTCCCATGTAAAGGTCCATGTTACTTCCGGCGGCAGAAGCTTTGACCGGATCCCCCTCTATATCCATCGGGTTTATCAGTTCGATGACGGCGCCTGTACCGGACAGGTCTGGCAGCCGGACGAGCCTTTCCGCTGGACAGATGAGGATTTTTCTTTTCCAAAGGACCAGTCCCTGTTTATTTATGAGGCTCACGTGGGAATGGCTACCGAGCGGGAAGGAATCGGCACCTATCGGGAATTTACACAGACGGTTCTGCCCAGAGTGCTGGCGGGAGGATATAATGCCATTCAGCTGATGGCAATTATGGAACACCCGTATTATGCCTCTTTTGGATATCAGGTCACCAACTTTTTTGCGGCTTCTTCCCGGTTTGGAACCCCTGAGGAATTGAAGGAACTGATCGATACGGCTCATTCCATGGGAATTGCGGTGCTGCTGGATCTGGTCCATTCCCACGCATCCCCCAATACCATGGAAGGAATTAACGACTTCGACGGAACGGACTATCAATTCTTTCATGCCGGCCCTGAAGGGGAGCATCCGGCGTGGGGAACGAAACTGTTCGATTATGGAAAGACGGAAGTCCTTCATTTTCTGCTGTCCAATCTGAAGTATTGGCTGACAGAGTACCATTTTGATGGCTTCCGTTTTGATGGCGTGACTTCCATGCTCTACCACCATCACGGGCTGGGAGTGGCTTTTGATGACTATTCAAAATACTTTACCATGGCAACCGATACACAAGCAGTTACTTACCTGCAGCTGGCAAATGAGCTGATCCGGGAAGTGAAACCGTCAGCTATCACCATCGCAGAGGATATGAGCGGGATGCCGGGGATGGCTTTGCCTGTCAAAGATGGCGGACTGGGATTCGATTACCGCCTGGCTATGGGAGAACCAGATTTTTGGGTTCAGACCCTGACCAAAAAGAAAGATGAGGACTGGGATCTGGGGGAGATGTGGCATCAGCTGACGACCCGCCGTCCCGGAGAAATGAATATCGGTTACTGCGAATCCCATGACCAGGCGTTAGTCGGGGACAAGACCATTATGTTCCGGCTGGCGGACCAGGAAATGTACTGGCATATGGATAATGCGTCCCAGAGCAGTGTGATCGACCGCGCGATGGCATATCACAAGTTGATCCGGCTGGTGACAGCAGCCTTGGGCGGGGAAGGATACCTGAATTTTATGGGCAATGAGTTCGGCCACCCGGAATGGATCGATTTTCCCAGAGAGGGAAATGGCTGGAGCTATCATTACGCCCGCCGGCAATGGAGCCTTTCGGAAAATGGATATCTTAGATATCGGAATCTCAAATGGTTCGACGAAGATATGGTGGCCTTGCTGAAGAAGTTGAATATCAAGGAGCATCGTGAGGCACGGTTGGATTATATTAATCATGAGGCAAAAACCATGGTCTTTGAGAAGGGCGGTCGGATTTTTGCGTTTAATTTCAATCCGACGGAGCCGCAGAAGTTCTCGCTGCCGGCAGAACAGGGAGTGCTGTGTCCAGTCAGACTTAACACACAGCGGATGAAATATGGCGGCACCCTTCCCGATGTCCCTGAAACTTTAACGGTACTTCATGGGGTGCTGGGTGATTATGTGGAACTGATTCTGCCGCCTCGGTCGGCAGTTGTAATTTGACGGGTGATGGGAGGACATTGTAATGCTTGACAAGGAAACTATCAGAATGCTTTCAGATCGTTTTGTGGCTGAATCCCCATGGAATCGCGTGGATGCAAAGGAAGCGATCTCACCAGACTTAGTAGGGGTGCGGATTTTTGATGCTCCGCTGATCGGATATTCTTCCGCGGATGATCCTATGTACGCGGAAATGCAGCGTCCGGAGGTCGTGGGGAAGGATTTTGTACTTCCCGGAGGATGGTTGCCGAGCGCTAAGAGCATCATCAGCTATTTCTTTCCCTTTTCGGAAGATGTCCGTAAAAGCAACCGCGGTGGCAGCCTTCCGTCTTCTCTTTGGCTGCATGGCAGAATTGAAGGCCAGCGCTTCCTGATGAAGTGCGGAGAGTACCTGGTGCAGCAGATTCAGCAGACGGGGAATCAGGCTATTACTCCGGTCTTTTCAGAGAATTTCCACATGAGTACCAAGCCGCCTTTCGGCAGTAACTGGTCGGAGCGTCACGTGGCCTTTATTAGTGGACTGGGTACTTTCGGCTTGTCCAAGGGCTTGATTACTGAGAAGGGAACAGCCGGAAGATTTCTCAGTATCGTGACGGATATTCCCTTTGAGCCGACTGCCAGGGCTTATACCGGAATCTACGAATACTGCATTATGTGCGGAGCCTGCGCGGAAAATTGCCCTGCCCACGCGATCTCCTTGGAAAAAGGAAAGGAACATCTGCCGTGTTCGGTTTATCAGACGGAAATCGCCAAACAGTTTACCCCCCGTTATGGCTGCGGGAAATGTCAGGTGGGAGTTCCCTGCGAATTTAAACGGCCGTCTGCCAAAAAGGATGGATAAGGATGTTTAAAATGCGCAATGAGCAGCCTGCAGATTATGCTGCGGTAGAGGAAGTTACTAGGAAAGCCTTTTACAATATGTACATTCCCGGATGCGTGGAGCACTATCTTGTCCATATCATGCGGGGGCATGAGGACTTTATCCCGGAATTGGATTTCGTGGCGGAGTTGGATGGACAGATCATCGGGAATATCATGTACACCAAGGCAAGGCTGGTGGATGAGAATGACGCTGAAAAACCAATTTTGACCTTTGGGCCGGTCTCCATCCTGCCTGAATATCAGAGAAAGGGATACGGGAAGATGCTGATGGAGCATTCCTTTGACAGGGCCGCTGCCATGGGATACGATGTGATCGTCATCTTCGGAAGCCCTGCGAATTATGTGAGCCGGGGCTTTGTCAGCTGCCGGAAATATAACATTTTCCTGGAAAACGGCAAGTGTCCTTCTGCAATGATGGTAAAGGAACTGGTCCCGGGCGCCCTGGATGGGAGAAAATGGATTTACTATGACAGCCCTGTGATGGCAATTTCCGAAGAGGACGCCCAAAAATACGACGATACCTTGGAAAAGATGGAAAAACGCCATCAGTCCAGCCAGGAAGAATTCTATATTATGAGCCATTCCAATGTAGAATGAAAAATGATAGGAGGGCATCCTTTGAGAGCTTGAAAACCATCTTTAAACAATGCATCTTATGAGAATCAATCGAGACAATGGATTATGGGAAAAACAACAGGAAATCCAAATATTTATTTTCTCATGTGTGAAAGGGCATGGATCTATAATTTGTTGATTGCTGTGGCGGGATTTTTCGGCGCGTATACTTTTTTACTAAAGGGAAGCGTGTTTTGTAATGCACAGACGGGAAATGTGGTGTTGATGGGATTGGCCTTAGGCCAGAAAAAATGGATGGAAGCTCTTTACTATCTGATACCGATTTCAGCGTATATGATGGGGGCGTTCCTATCAGAATTGCTCCCTAACCCAATTAAGCATCATCTCCCGATTCGTTGGGATTCACTTCTGATCGGAGTTGAAATGCTGGTGGTGCTCGGGTTAGGGTTTCTGCCGGAATCAGCACCCGTGCAGATCGCTCAAGTCGCAATCAATTTTGTCGCTTCTATGCAGTACTATACCTTTCGGCAGGCAGAGGGAGTGCCCATGGCAACTACCTTTGTGACCAACCATATCAGGCAGGTAGGAATCGGATTTGCAAAGGAAATCCGGCATTGGCATTCGGAAGATAAGCCCTATCGGACCAGATGGATCAGACATTTCAAAATGCTGCTCTTTTTCCTGATTGGTATAGTCATCGGAGCGGTTTGCTGCCAGCTGCTGTTGGGAAAGGC
>CALXBD010000019.1 GCA_944386445.1 uncultured Clostridia bacterium | reverse complement strand
CTGCTCCGTGTATCCGGAAAATTGCGGCAGAAAGCAGGTAAGATGATCTCCTTTCCACGGCATCACCGGATAAGAGGCCTCTAATACGGATAGATTCTGTTCGCCGTTAAGCACCTCAGAGGTCCACTCAGCACAATCTTTTTCAGGGAACCGAATCAGAAGTTCAGCGCCAAGCTCCGGATAACCTTCCAGCCCACACAGGGAAACCCTCCCTCCATTGGGAAATGCCTTGACCTCCGCATATTTCCAGCCTGATCTGGAGTCCACCCAAAACTCCTTCCCGCTGGTCAGGTCCCGTAGGTGAAGCTGTATCAAAGGAAGGGACAGCTGAGCCGGCTGGCTGTTGATCCCCGTAAACGAATTCAGTACCACACCGTCACCGGTCTTGTGCAGCTCCATAGAAATTCTGCCGTTTTGCAGCCGGATTTTGCTAAGGGGATCTTTATGGGGCTTGTTCTCTGCTTTTTGAAGCAATCTTTGATAAAGTAGTTCCGCATGAGCGGACAGCTCTTTTTCGGAACCGGGCAGCCCGAATGCGATGACTGCTGTCCGGGTAGGCTGAAAGCATGGAAGCCCCAACTTCTGAAATTTGGAATCCGCCCATACTTCCTGTTTTTGAGAATCATACAAAAGCTCCCCTCCATGGAAAAAGCCGATGCAGCTTGTCTCACCGGATAAAACCAGCCCCTGACGGAAAGAAATCGGGCGAGTAATTTTCTTAACAGAACCGTTCCATTTCGGTTCCAGCCCCTGAATGGCGGTGTATTCCGGAACGGAAAAATGCGCCCATGTCAGCGGCAAAGAAAAAGCCGCAGTCTTTGTCGAAGAAAAATCAGTCTGAACCGCAATGACAGGTGCCTGCTTGAACAAATAAATCCTGTATTTTGCAGCAACTTCACATGCTTCAGTTTCAAAACAGGCCATAACATAATCAGGAGTTTCCGTTGTGTCCCAATTTCTGCAGTCGCTAACCAACTTATTTTCATCTAATAAGTCCGTTGCTGCTATCCTAATTTCTCTGTTTCCGATATATGTACCCAGAGTGAGTACTCCGGTATCCGGACAGACTTCCATAAAATTTGATCCATCTGCGTATGCTGTGCTGCTCTTCATCGATGTTTCTTCCTTTCTTTTATGGGGATACGGGAGATGATGCGAACGCTCAATGCATAGGAGCGGAACTCCTGAAAAGGCACGTAAATCCTCACTTATTGTTAAGTATACCACCGAAAGCAAGTGTGTCAAGCTTGAAAACGGGTATTTTCAAAAAAACAAAAGCCGGTGCCTTCAGACGCCGGCTTTCACTTATGATTTTATTCTTTGCTAAGCTTGGTAGTCTGCCGCTGAGCCATAACGAGGTTGTAGTAAACAGATCTATTGCGAAGCAATTCTTCATGGGTGCCCATTTCCGCGATACGGCCCTTGTCTAAAACAATAAGCCGGTCGGCATTCCGCAGGGTCGATAGCCGGTGGGCAATTGCGAAGGTAGTACGGTTTTGGGTCAGCCTTGCCAAAGCTTCCTGGATCAGCTTTTCGGTTTCTGTGTCCAGAGAAGCCGTTGCTTCATCCAGAATCAGGATCCGCGGATCCCGCAGAATAGCCCTGGCAATGGCGATCCGCTGCTTTTCGCCGCCGGAAAGCTTATACCCCTTGTTGCCGATATACTCGTTATAGGCATTGGGCATCTTGCAGATAAAATTGTGGGCGTTGGCAATTTTTGCCGCCTGAATTACCTCTTCCATGGAGGCGTCGGGCTTTGCATAGAGAATATTTTCCAGTACCGTTCCTTCGAAAAGGTAAGTTTCCTGTAACACCACTCCGATCTGGCTGCGCAGGGAATTCTGTGAGATGTCCCGGATATCGACTCCGTCGATGGTGATGCAGCCGGAGCTGACATCGTAAAGCCGCATAATCAGGTTGATCAGTGTGGATTTTCCTACACCTGAAGGCCCTACAATACCAATCATTTCCCCTGGTTCCACAGTAAAGGAAATATCCTTTAAAACCGGCTTGTAAACTTTGTATCCAAAATTTACCCGCTGAAACTCCACCTGCCCCTTGATTTTGAGATCGACAGGGTTAGAACGGTCTGAAACATCTTCCTTTTCGTCTATGATCTCATAGATTTTTCCCGCGCTGACTGCCGATTCTGCAATGTATCTGGGCAGCTGGATAATCCAACGCAGAGGTCCGTAGATCATTCCCACGTATCCGGCAAACCGGACCAGACTTCCTAAGGTAAGAGCGCCAATAAGGACCTGTTGACCTCCGAAATACAGGTAGAAATATTCCCCTAAAGTAGCCACAAATCCAATAATCGGAAATGCCAAAAACCAGAAAATATCCGCCCGATACATGCTCTGTGCAAACCGTTTGGAATAATCGGCATAGTGGGCAATTTCCCGCTTTTCGCTGCCGTAGGCCTTGACAACCTGGATCCCGCTGAGAATGTCGTGCAGCGTGGATTCCGATTGGCTGAATCTGCTCCAAACCAAACGGTATTTGCGATGGATATACTTGAAAATGATCTGCGTTGCCAGGATTGCCAAAGGTACAGGAATCAGTACCAAAAGAGCTAGCTTCCAGTTGGTGGCCAGCATAACCGCTAAAATGACAAGGGTAGCCAGGATGCGGACGATGGCTTCTTTGCCATACATAGCCACAAACTGCTGAACTTTTTCGGTGTCATTGGAGATTCGCTTGATCTGTTCGCCGGTAGGCCGTTTTGTAATGGCCTTCATGGACTGCTCCTGAATTTTCCGGAAAAGCTGTTCCCTGAGATCGTGGCCGACTGCCATGGAAACTTTTGCGGTACAGCGATCGTTTAGAATCTCCATAAACATAATGACCAACGGAATCAGCAGAAAGATTCCCAGTGTGACCAGCAGCTGGCTGAAGTCCTGATTTTTTGGGGTGATATAGTCGTCAATGATGACTCCTTGCAGGTACGGGTACAAAATCCACAGCAGCTGGATGGCGATGGTGGCAAACAGCGATGCCAACAGGGGCCAACGGTATTTCAGAGACAGCCGTACCACTCTCCACAGGTATTTTCCTTTCTTTTCGCAGTGGAAACAGATATTGGTGCCTTCCGGAATGATACTGCCGCATTTAGGACAAATTCGGATATTGTTATCGTCTTCCCCGGGCTCGGGGAAGATGCCGGTTTCCCGATGATAGTCCAGCAGCTTTCCAAGCTCAGCAAAGCTGTTGAGCAGATCCTGAGTAAAAATACATAGCTGTATGGGTTCCCCGTTCCGGATGATACCGAAAGCGCCGCTACCCACCAGTTGGGTAGTGGTATACTCCCCGATTTCATCCAGGGAACATCGGAAATTCACTTTCTGACCATTTATAATGACCAGTTCTTTTTCAGTAACGGCGCAGACTCCATCCGTCGGACGTCCGCGGCCGTCAAGGTTGAAATCCAGGCTGTAGACAGGGGATTGCCCCAGTAATTTTTTGACTTCTTCCAGCCTGAAAGATGTAAAACGCATATGGTCCCTCCTTCCTGAATGAGAGGAGATCAAAGGTAAAGTTCGATTTTCTGTCGGGTATCCTTATCCAGAGCGTCCAGATTTTCAATTGCGTAGCGGTTCCCTTGAACGTCGATGATGGCTACGCTGTTATTCTGAACTTGTCGGATATTCGTGGTAATATCCGAGATACAAATGGTTTTCTTTCCCAGAACCGTGGTCACATCCATATAAAGATAGCCCAGTTTTTCTTCGATTTTTCCGATCTTTTCGATGGCGGGAATAAAATATTTGTATCTCAGGTAACCGCTTACCAGTTCCCGCTGTTCCGGGGTGAAATCCTCCAGGGTACGGATCATCCCAAGTTCTTTGGGTTCGCCGTTTTCCCGCACGGAAACAGACAGATATTCCTCCGGGTGCTGAAAAGGGAATATCCGGATCAACTGTACATTATCATAATGCTTTCCGCCGGTTTCCAGAGAGAGAATGCCGTTTTCGCTAAGAGAAAAGGTCAGTTCCCGGGAGGAAAGATAGTTTAATTGATTCATAGCATGCTCCTTCTTAATCCTGGTTGATAAATTTGAGCGAATCCAGCTGGATCTTATGAAGGTTATAGTAAACTCCCCGCAGATCTAAAAGCTCCCGGTGAGAGCCCTGTTCACAAAGCCTGCCATCGTCGATGACCGCCAGTGTGTCGGCATCCCGGAGGGTAGAAAGGCGATGTGCAATGGAGATGATGGTCCGTCCCTGCCGAAGCTTTTCGATGGCGGACTGGATATTCCGTTCGGTTTGGGTATCCATAGCCGCTGTGGCTTCGTCCAGAATCAAGATAGCCGGATTCTGGAGAATCGCCCTGGCAATAGAAATCCGCTGGCGTTCGCCGCCGGAAAGCTGGACGCCTCCGTTGCCGACTCGGGTGTCATATCCTTCCGGAAACCGCAGGATGAAATCATGGGCAAAAGCGGCCTTGGCTGCTGCAATCACTTCGTCCATGGATGCATCCGGCCGGGCATAGCGGATGTTATTGGCAATGGTGTCCATGAAAAGGAAAGTCTCCTGGGTCACAATCCCGATGTTGCGCCGCAAATCTTCAAAGGCAATGTCTTTGATATTGACACCATCGATGGTGATTTCCCCTTCGGTGACATCATAAAGCCTTGCAATCAGATTGATGATGGTGGATTTTCCCGCGCCGGTTCGGCCCACCAAGCCGATCATCTGGCCTGCGCACACATGGAAACTGACGTTTTTGATGACAGGCCGTCCTACTTCGTATTCAAAGGAAATATTGTTAACGGAAATATCTCCCTTCATCCGATCTATCCGGACGGGATGATCGCTTTCCCGGACCGATGGCTCCGTATCCAGAATCTCAAACATCCGGGAGGCGGAATCCATGGAGCGAGCAACTTCGTTTGCCGAACTCATAAAGAATTCGATGCTGTTGAGAGCCATATCGGCATAGGCAATCAGAGCCGTGAGGGTGCCCAGAGTAATATTTCCCTTGATGACAAAGAAGGCACCCAAGCCAAAAATGAGAATTTCGGAAAACCGATAGATCATTCGCAGAATCGGCATCCTGGAAGCATTGTAGTATCCGGCGTCGATCCGGGTCTGATAATAGTTCCGGTTGCGGATCCCAAAACGACGGATTTCCTGTTCCTCTCTTGCAAAGGACTTAACCACCTTCTGGCCGCCCAGAGAATCTGTGATAGTAGATTTCATAGACCGAACCGCCCTGTGCTGGCGGCGATGCAGCCGTTTTAAGTGATACTGGATCCGAGAAATAAAGAATCCGATAATCAAAATTGACGCAAAAATCAGCAGGGTCAGCAGTGGGTCCAGCGTACACATAATAATGACCAGGCCGATCACAGTCAGGATACTGACAATATAATAGGGGACCAAATCCACAAAGAAATGGTACAGCCAATCTGAATCGTCGTCAATTCTGGTCATAAGTGTACCGGTGGCTTTGCTGATGAAGAAGTTCATGGAAAGTCGCTGCATCGAGGAAAAAATTTTAATCCGCAGCTTGTGGAGAACTTCGCAGGAAATTTTTGACACAATGATGCCATACACCGAGCTGAAAAAGGTTGCTACCAGCTTAATGCCGAAAATGGCTAAAACGATCATGGCCAGCTGTCCATAGTACTTTCCAAAGACCTCTCCGTTTACTGTAGAAGGCTCTGTCAGCACCTGGTCGTAGAACATCTGTGATGAGAACAGTGGCGTCAGCAGGGTCAGGATACTGCTGATCAGGATCAAGGCAAAGATAATCACCGCTTCCTTTTTATAATCCAAATACTCCTTTAGAAGCCTTTTGAAGGAAGTGGTATTAGAAAGGCAGTTGGGACAGATAGTCCTTTCCTGGTTTGGGTAAGGACGTTTGCACTTAGGACAGCAACGCCGTTCGTCTTTTAAGCCGCTATCGTCAATGGGAGATCCATCTCGCAGTGCCAGAACACGGTCCCGGAATTTCTCAAAAAGTCCCACAGATGAAAGAGACAGCCTGCATACTGTAAATTCCCCATCATCCGTCCGAATAATCAGGGTGGAAACAGTATACAGCCTGTCGATGACAACCTCTTTGATTTCGGTCAGCGGAAAAGATCTGTAATCGCTGACCTGATAAAGTATCTGGGTCTCGCGCCGCCTTCGGTCCACGAACCGCTCGTGGCCGTAGAGGATGCACAGCTCGTCCTGTGTCAGGGCCAGGTAAATTTCCTCGTATTGATTTTCTTTTGAAACGTCGGCCTTGGCCGTATAACGGATCTGGTCACTTGAAATTCCGCGATCTGCGAACGCTGTTACGACCGATTCCGGTAAATTACAGAAGAACACACAGGCACCTCCTTTGGATTAAGTGAGTTTGTTGTTGCAGATAAAAGCAGTCTGTTTTTTAGCGATACCCTCCGTGTCGAAGATGTGCAGTTTTACAAACGGCGTGCCCTCTTACTGCAGCCGAATCAGAGGTCACCTTTCCCATTTTAACAGAAGTTTATATAAAAGTAAACAGATTTTTTAAATTTTTATTTAATATATGAATATACCAGAATTGAATTTGAATCAGGAAAGCGATCGGTTGTTAACAGCAAAACGGTCAAAAGCAAACTGTATATTATGCATGTATAATCATAAATAATTGAATATATTCAGGATTGTCCCGCACGCATTCAAATATATTCTTAAATTTGCATAAATAGGTGGACTTTAAAGGCAGTTTAATTCATTGGAATGTATAAATTTCACTAAAAGCTGAATTTTTTTCGTTTTTTGCTTGCATTTATTCTTCTGGTATGATAAAGTATTGATAGTGTAAGATAAAGAACTGTTCAAAAGTAGTTGGACAGATTTTGGAAAGGACGGAAATAAAATGAAACTTACAAAAATTGTTGCTGGAGCAGCAGCTTTGGTTTTGGCACTTTCCCTCGCTTCCTGCGGCGGCACCAGCAAAAAGATCGAAAGCGCCGATGACCTGGTTGACGCGGCGATTGGCGCGCAGGGCGGTACAACCGGTGCTATTTATATCGATGATGATATTCAGGACGGTCTTCTGGGTGAAGCAACACTTCAGGAGTTCAAATCTGGTATGGAAGCTGTTACCGCTTTGAAGCAGGGCAAAATTGATGCTGTCGTCATCGATAATGAGCCTGCTAAGGTCTTTGTAGAACAAAACGATGGCTTGAAAATTTTGGAGACGCCTTACATTGTTGAGGATTATGCGATTGCGAAGGACAACACTGAACTGAAAGACCAATTCAATCAGGCGATTGCCGAGTTGAAAGAGGACGGCACACTGGATCAGCTGTTGGATTACTACATCAACAAGAATGAGGAAGCGCAGCCTTATACCTCCCCGGAAGGCATCGAATATGATGGTAAGCTGATTATGGCTACCAACGCTCAGTTCCCTCCTTATGAATACTATGAAAACGAAACAATTGTAGGGCTGGATGTGGATATTGCCCGGGCCATCTGCGATAAGCTTGGCAAGGAACTGGAGATCTCCGATATGGAATTTGATTCCATCATCACCGCCATCCAGACCGGCAAGGCTGATTTTGGCGCCGCTGGTATGACGGTCACCAAGGACCGGTTGGAGAACGTCGATTTTACTGACAGCTACACAACTGGTGTGCAGGTCATCATTGTAAAGGAATAATGAATCCTTAACAGAGTTCCGAAAAGGGACAGGCGGAAGGTCTGTCCCTTTTCGATGTTTTATGAAAAGGAGGAGCCGGATTGGATTTCTTTCAGATAATAGGAGACTATATTACAAAAGCAGCACAGGGCTTTGCGGATTCCTTTTATCAGAATTTTATTGAAGATAACCGCTGGAAATACCTGACTAGTGGTTTGGTCAATACCTTGCTCATTACTGCGGGAGCGTTGGTACTGGGAGTCGTTTTGGGATTTCTGATAGCCCTGATTCGGACGACCCACGACAAAACCGGAAAGTTGGGCTTCTTAAACTGGTTAGCTAAGCTTTATCTGACGGTGATCCGGGGAACCCCAGTGGTGGTTCAGCTGATGATCGTCTATTTCGTAATTTTTGCGTCAGTGCGGATTAACCAGGTGGTGGTGGCCATTATCGCCTTCGGTATCAACTCCGGGGCATATGTGGCGGAGATCTTCCGGTCAGGGATTATGAGCATTGATCCCGGCCAGATGGAGGCGGGCCGCAGCCTTGGACTTAACTACAGGCAGACTATGTGGAAGATTATCATGCCACAGGCGGTGAAAAACGTCCTTCCTGCCCTGGGCAACGAGATGATAACCTTGTTGAAAGAGACCTCTGTGGCTGGATATATCGCCATCCGGGACCTGACCAAGGGCGGAGATATCATTCGGAACAGAACCTACAGCCCCTTTCTGCCTTTGCTGGCAGTGGCGGCAATCTACCTTGTCATTGTTTTGATCCTGCAGGCTCTTGTGGGCCGGATGGAAAGGAGGCTGGCCAAGAGTGATCGAAATTAAAAACCTGGAAAAAGCTTTCGGCAAGCTGGAAGTGCTGAAAGGAATTACCACAACCATCAATAAAGGGGATAAGGTGGTTATTGTAGGGCCGTCCGGTTCCGGAAAAAGCACCTTTCTCCGGTGCCTGAACCTTTTGGAGACGCCTACCGGCGGGGAAATCTGGTTTGAAGGCCAGCAGATCAATGCGCCGAAAGTCAATGTGGATAAACTGCGCTGCAAAATGGGAATGGTGTTCCAGCATTTTAATCTTTTTCCGCATTTGACAATTCTTCAGAATATTACGCTGGCGCCGATCTCGTTGAAGCTCAAGTCCAAGGAGGAGGCTTCGGAACAGGCCCGGCAGCTGCTGAAACGCATAGGCCTTTTGGATAAGGCAAATACATATCCAGCGATGCTCTCCGGCGGACAGAAACAGCGTGTTGCAATTGTTCGGGCGCTGGCAATGAACCCGGATGTGATGCTCTTTGATGAGCCAACCTCCGCATTGGACCCGGAAATGGTCGGGGAGGTCCTCCAGTTGATGAAGGAATTGGCAGCCGACGGTATGACCATGGTTTGCGTGACCCACGAGATGGGATTTGCCCGGGAGGTAGCAAATCGGGTCCTATTTATGGACGAGGGGCTGATCTTGGAGGAATCCGACAATCCGGCTGACTTCTTCACTAATCCCAAAAATCCTAGGGCGCAAGAATTCCTTTCCAAAGTATTATAAAAAAACCGCAGGCAGCCTGATCTCAGACTTCCTGCGGTTTTGATTTTGCGCTGGAGAAAAGTCCTGAAATGGACCTTTCGTGTTTTATGATTCTTTTGGACCGTAGTAAGCTACCAACAAGTCAACACAAGCCCCGTAACTCTTGACGCCTAGTTCCTGGCCATAGCTTTGGAGAAAACTGTTGTAGACACTCTGTGTAGCTTCGTTGACAGGCGTTTCAAAGCTGGCCCAGTAGGCGTTGTTGTAGGACAGATCCGCTTGCGGTCCTTCCTCCAGAAGGGAGGAAACCTCTCTCCATGCGTCCCGGTCGCTGTCGAAGAGAGCGTTGGCCAGATGGACATACCCAATCAGTGCAGCCGAATAGCAGAAAATGGGATCTTCGCTTTCCAGGCAGGTGAGGATGGCAACAAAATTTGCTTCCTGCTCCGGGGCAATATTTTTTTGATGCGCCAGTTCATGGGCAATGGTGGAGGGAAGCATACAGGCCGGACTGTCTACATTCAGGTTAGCCTCTCCGGTGAACGGAAAGAAAAAACCGGTAAAATTGATGTAGCTCATGATTTTGGAGAAGAAGACCCGTTTGGGCTGTGGTGAATTTCCAGCCAAGAAGGGAAATTTTTCTCCAACCGCCTCGTAGAGTCCCTCGCACCGGGAGAATATTTCATCCCGGCTGACGGCAAACAGACCCGATTCATCCCGTGGGATTTGATCGCTGTATTCATTGGCCAACTGCGCAAATTTTTCAGCGGTAGCCTGCAGTTGAGCCACGCTGACCGGTTGGGCCTCAATTCCGCTTTTATCGGAAAAGCTGTCCCCGTAATAGTTAACTCCCCACAGCAGGCAGAATCCGGCATAGATGGCAAGTCCTGCTCCTACCAGGCTCATGATCCGCCGGTAAAGGATGATTCGCCGCAGGCGTTTCCCGGGACGGATCAGCCGGTATATGGTTTGGATAAACCCAAAAAGAAGCCCCAAGATTCCTACTGCCCAGATAAGCTCCGCCACCGAAAATGGCAGCAGCGAGCAAATTGCGGCCATAGCCCGTTTATACGGGGTGGTGATCCATTGAATCAGGAAGTTCATTACTGGTTTCAGGTTTCGCGTCAAAAAGTACAAGGCGATTATCGCGGCAGAAATTGCCAGCGTCAGGTGAATTCCCAAGTGCGCTTTTAAAAAACGGGTAAAACGGTTCATGTCGCTCAACTCCTTGAGAGGGGATAGTATCAGTATAACGGATTTTCATAGAAATCTCAACGCACTTTTGTAAATTTTATATCTGATAACTAACAAGTTTTCCAATAGAGCAATGATAATATAGTTTGCAAAAATCGGTAAATTCTTGTGGAATGACAGGAATCCCTATGCTATTATAAAGCTGCGGATTTTCATAACTGCAAATTAAAGGAGATGGTGTTATGTCAGAGCGCAGAGATGCTCTTTTGAAGGGGTTTGACCAAAATCAATATTTCATGGAAAATATCGTGGAACGGAATATTGCCGCTTACCGGAAAGGACTTGCCCGTATTCGCATTGTAGATGAAAAGGGACAACCTATATCAGGAGCCGAAGTTTCCTTAAATCAGAAAAGCCATGATTTTAATTTTGGATGCACCCTCTTCTTGTTGGACGAGATGGAAACTGCAGAAAAAAACGCGGCTTATCGTGAAAAGTTTAAAGAAGTTTTCAACTATGCTGTCGCGCCGTTTTACTGGAGCGATTTGGAACCGGAAGAAGGAAAACCCCGGTATGCTGCTGACAGTCCCAAGGTTTACCGCCGGCCTGCGCCGGATCTCGTGCTGGAATATTGCGAAGCAAATGGTATCCGAGTAAAAGGGCACTGCCTGATCTATCATAAATTTATCCCTTCCTGGTATCCCAAGGATGATGTACCGACCCAGAAGCGGTTGATGGAAGCTCATTTGAAGGAAGTGGCTGACCGGTATGCCGGCCGGATCCGGGATTGGGACGTGGAAAATGAAAATCTCAGCTATTATCGCTTTCCGGATTTTAAAGCCTATGAAGAACCGGATTATTTGGAATGGTGCTTCAAATCTGCCGATAGGGCTTTCACCGGGGGTAATCGCTTGTTCATTAATGAAGGGCAGTGCGTCTGGTCCCCGAGATTTTACAACGGACTGTTAGGGACCCGAAGCATTTACTATTCACAGATTCACCGGCTTCTTTCGGAAGGTGTTCGTTTGGACGGCGCCGGAATGCAGTTCCATCAGTTTATCCGTAAAGAGGATGAACTAGGTCCCACTTCCCTGCCCTTTAACCCCATTGAGCTTTATGAGGCCATGGATTGCTACGGTTCATTAGGAATCCCACTTCAAATTTCTGAAATCACAATTCCTGCTTACAGCGGTACTCCCGATGAAGAGCAGGTCCAGATGGAGCTGACCAAGAATCTTTACCGCACCTGGTTCAGCCATCCCGCCATAGACGCCATTGTTTGGTGGAATTTGGTAGACGGGTATACATATGTGGCTCCGGACAACAGCGGTTGGAATGAAAACTATTACGGCGGCGGGCTGCTGCGGCATGACCTTTCTGAAAAACCGGCATTCCAGGCACTCCGTCAGCTGATTCGGGAAGAGTGGCATACATGTGAGCAGCTACATACCAATGAGGACGGCATTGTTGAATTTGAAGGATTCTTCGGCAATTATAGTCTCACCATTAATGGAAATGCTGTAGATGATTTTCATCTGTCCAAAGGCGACCGAGAACTAAAAATAATTCGCGCATAGATAAGATAAAGCAGAAAGCATTCTGTTTTGCGAAAAATGCTCCCGAACCGGATTCGGTTCGGGAGCATTTTAAATATATGGTACAAACAGAGTTCTTCATGGGGCTATGGAGATCATATGCAGCGAAACTTTTATATTGTTTACAATCGTATTTCTCCCTGAAAATCCACCGGGCAACCGCAAGCAGCCAGAACAATTCTTTGCAGTCGGGCTTCATATGAATAGCTCCACGGGTTATCCGTCTCACCCCGGCAATATCTGGCAAAGTCCAACAGCATTTCATCATAGCGTCCTGCCAGAAAGCCCGGAAAACGCTCGTGTCCGCAATCTTCCCAGCCTCTCCCCTCAGCAGTTTGAGTTGTGGCCTCAAAAAGGCGGGTAGGATTTTCCATAGGCCGGATTTCCAATGTCTGTTCCGTACCGCAAACAGTTAAATGACGGCGGTAATAGCCATTTATTTCCGTAGCATTGCACCGCACCACTGCGGTACAATCCGGATATTCCAATACGGCCATGCCGTTATCCAAAGCTGTGACACCGCCAAATCCGGTAGTTTTGTTAAACGGATAAATATGATCCGGGACCCCCTTCAGGGCGACAACCAGATCAATGAAATGACAACCCAGGTAAAACATCATGCCGCCCGGGAATTGCTTCAGCCATTCTCGTTTCTCCGGCGGATGAACACAGCCCATAGATCCGTCAATGGCTGTGATCGTTCCCATCTTTCCTGTTTTTGCCTGCTCAAGAACATAGCGGACCGCGGGATTCTGACGATACATATACCCCAGTTGAAACACTAGGCCTTTCTGTTTAGCTTCCGAAAGGATCCGTTCGAATTGAACAATATCGGTTCCCGCTGGCTTATCCAGATGGACGTGCCAGCCTTTATGAACACACTTTTCAGCATATTCCAAAGATCGCAGTTCAAAACTCTCAATTAAGGCGCAGTCGATATCATCACGGGCAAAGATCTCTTCTTCTGTTAGCCAAGGCAACCCTGCGTATGCAGACGCTCCGCCAAATTCTTGACGGATCGCCTCGTCCGGTTCGCATACTCCCACGACTTCAAATAGATCCGGATATTTCCGCACACACTCCATTGTAACAGCACTGTGGTCATGAGCAATTCCGTAATGAATAACCTTTAGCCGCTTCATTGAACATTCCTCCAATCAAAAAGAACACCCATGGGAAAATCAGGATCGTCGCATAAAGCACGAAAAACCTCAGGGGCTTTTTCAGGGGGGAACACATGCTGCAAAAAGGGAACCATATTCAATCTCCCGTCGGCAATGTAATCCAAAGCTGTCCGCATGTCGTCCGCGCAAGTCCAGTAGCCGGGATAAGAATCATAATCCGGCTTGACCATGGTATGAGCGCCGATAATAGATACCCCTGTGCGATGTACTTTCTGATAAAAATTGATACTACTGTCCTGAAAGCGAGTACACCCCAGCAATGAAATTCGTCCCTGCCGTGCCACACAGTCAAGGGCCTGTCCCAAAGCAGAATCGATTCCGGTAGCTTCGATTACGATATTAGCCCCTTTTCCTCTTGTAAAATCGTGAATCCGCTGTGGAAAATCAGGTTTGGAAGGGTCTGCTGTCAGATTGGCACCGACTTGCTTGGCCAAATCTGTACGGTTTGGGTTCGGGTCGGCGGCAATTACCGGACAGCCTCCACAAATTCGTGCGAAAGCTGTCGCAAAAACACCTATAATGCCTTGTCCCATCACCAGAATACTTTCACCCATTTCCGGATGTGTTTTTCTGACACCGCCCAGGGATATCCCAAGGATCATGGCAAAAGCGGCAGCCCGAAGATCGATCCCTTCCTGGTCAATGGGAACGATATTCCGGCGATCAAAAATCTGGCAAGCTGCGTGATGCCCCCAAGCGGTTGCCACCTTTTGGCCAGGAATGAGATCATGAACATTTTCCCCAACTTGCAAGACGGTTCCGACCCCGCTGTAACCGCATTGTATCGGAAATGCTTTTTCTTCCGGCAGCGCTTCCACAATATCCCCACGGTTTGGTGTGGCCAACAGATTCGCTTTTTCTGTTCCCGCGCTTATCGCAGTGTAATCCATTTTGACCAGGATCTGGTTGATCCCGGGTGGAGATATAGTCTCTTTTTTCAACTCAGCTGTTTTTTTGCCTGTAAAAAGGATTTGTTGTGTCTCCATGCAGCGACCTCGTTTCCTAAGTAAAAAATATGTGCCGAATATTTGATATTATTGTAGCATATTGCCTTTTGCAATAAAATATGTTATCCTGCAATAAACCGGAACAATTCTGCTATTAAGGAGGCAGCAATGGAAGATAGTTCTTTTGGATTCGGCTACATGAATCCGCAATTATATCTGGCATGCTTTTCTGCCCGTTCCTATACCATGCAAAATTTCAGCACCACGCCTTGCTGGACAGGAAAGATTTATTCGAGTTTTTGCCAAATACTATCTGGTCGTGTGGAATTTCAGTTAAACGACAGAACTCTCTCCGGAACAGCCGGAGACATTTTCTATATGCCGGAAGGGGCGCAATATTGCTCTCGCTGGACCGGAAGTCCGGAAATCAAATTCATCGGAACATATAGCCGTTTTTTTGCGACGAATGAAATCGGAACACTTTACAATGGTCAACCCTCTGTAGTCCCTCTGGATCGGCAGTTTGCTTTTCAAAAAATTGAGGACTTGGGTCAATTTCGGGCCCTTGACGATATGTCTGACATACTGCAAAACTATTATAAGGGTACAGAAGGCCAATTACTTGCTCTTTCACGGTTTTACCGATTGATGGCACGCGCCTTTCCCCTTTTGGAACGGCAAAAGGTTCATCCAATTATCGCAGCGATTATGCCGGCGGTATCTTATTTGGAGCGAAACTTCATGAAAAATGATCCGATTCCTGTTCTTGCAGGATTTTGTCACCTAAGCGAATCCCGTTTTTATCATCTTTTTCAGCAGTCGATGAATTGTACGCCGGTGGAATTTCGCAATCAGCTCAGAGCTGGATATGCACGGCAATTATTATCCGGTTCTGAGCTTTCGCTGGAAGAAATCGGGGCACAGTTGGGGTTTGAATCGCAAGAATACTTTCGTCGGATCTTTAAGCGATATAATGGCCTTTCTCCAAGCCAGTATCGCAAATCAAAGGAAACAGACGTTTCGATTTGAAAGCAACACATTTCCTGATTCTTCTGGTTCGCTGCTGATATCCATACACGTTTGAATATCAAAATGAATTAACAAATGCTGTTCAGCTCTTTATAATGATGGTAAATACTATACGATCCTCAGAAAGGAATGTCAAATATGGACAAAAAAGAAATTGTTTTTGCAGCTTACTGTGTTGCGGATGCCATTGCGGATATCACTCCTGAACAGGCACGGCGTCTGACCCATTTAAATATTGCATTTGGCGTTGTAAAGGATAACCTGATTAATGTGGATTCGTTTAGACGAAATCGGTACTATATTGAACAGGTGAAACGGTATAACCCCAACCTGCAGATACTGATTTCTACCGGAGGCGGCGGTGCAGGAGGACATGGGACCGCTACCACGGACGAAAACCTTTCGGCCTTTGTTAAGTCTACAATGGACGCGGTGCGGGAATTCGAATTGGACGGCATTGACTGCGACTGGGAATTTCCTTGCAATACCGGCAATATGGCGGAGAAGCAGCAGCATGTGAACCTGATGTATGCCTATCGTCGTGAACTGGATCTATATGAGAAAGAACGCGGCAAAAAGTGCTGGCTTACCATAGCGGCTGCGGCGTGGGATAAGTATCTTCAGAATACAGATGTGGTAAAGGTCGCTCAGGTGCTGGATTTTATAAACCTTATGACCTATGATATCCGGGATGCTGCATGGGCCGAAAATTATACAGGTCATCATACCAATGTTTATTCTCCCAAAGGAAGCTTCTATCCAGATTCCATTGACCTGTGCGTAGAGAAATATCACAGTATCGGGATCCCCTATGATAAGATTGTGATAGGTGCCGCTTTTTATTCCCATAGGTGGAATGGCGTTCCCAATCAGAACCACGGCATGAATCAGAAAGTCGATGTGCCGTGCGTATATGGACCGTCATATACGGCTATTTATCATATTTATGAGAAAAGCGGCGAATACGTCAAGTATTGGGATGATGATGCAAAGGCGCCATGGCTGTTTAACGGTGACAGTTTTATAACCTATGATGATCCCATGTCGATGAAATACAAAGCAGAATATGTATTGAAGAAAAAAATTCGCGGGATCATGTATTGGGAACATTCTTATGATAAGACAGGCCTGCTCTTTAATGCCATTTATGATAATCTCTTCCGGGATTAAAAAATGCTTTCAGGAAAAAAATCAGGAAGCCTTTTAAGGCTTCCTGATTTTTTGCTGAGAGAACATTATTATTCAGTCAGGATCATGCTTGGTACCATAGATTCATCGATTAGAGCAATAAACGTAGGCCCGACATTTCCCTGAATAGGGGAGCCATCTTCCTTTACAAAAGAAAACTGTTCCGCATAAGAATTCTTTGACCAAGTTATATTTTCCATTCCCCCACCGGTAAAAAACCAGCCCTCGCCGCCATTTAAAGCGACTTCTCTCAAATCCCCGCCATCATAGCTTGTGATGTTGGTAGATAGAACGATAACATTGGCAAAGGTCAATACAGTTCCGGTATCCGCATCAATATGTGGTTCTCCTTTTCGCTGCTTTTCGTAAAGACCAGTGTCCGGATTATAATCAAACTGGTCATTGGTATATCCGGAAAACTTTACATAAATACTGGAAATTTTCTCATCCGGCGTAATTTGCTCCTGAGAAATTTCAAGAGGCGGCACGGGATCACCTTCAAAGGAATAACCGCGCTTTTCGGCTACAGCCGCAATCCCCGCGCTGTCAATGAAATAGCTGTGTTCCACCCCTCGATTTTGGGCGCGCTCTGCATCCTTATAAAAAATCGTTGTTCCGTAAATCAGCCCGTCCACATTATCAAGTCCTCGATTGGCTACGGCGGCTTTTCCCGGAGCACTGCCGCCGAAATGGACAAAGATCGGATCATATGGACAAGCAAAATCCGTATAATAGTGGCGGACACTGCGTACCGGCCCTGTATAGGGAATGTCGTCAGGGTCAGCAAACACGGCCATCATTCTGGTAATACCGCCTTCGACCACCACCTCATAAAGAACGTCTGCTTTGGAAAGCCCCCGATGGGGAATTGCTGCATCGATATTATTGACCATAATCGCCACCGGACGTTTTCCGACAGCGGATTCCGGATAACCGGCTTCCCCGGTCAAGGGGTTCAAAGGACCTACAGGTTCCGGCGGCTCCGGTTCCGACGAGGGTTCCGGTTCAGAAGAAGGTTCTGGTTCCGGCAATATAACGGAACTCTCTTCTGGAATTGAAGATTCTTCCACAGGTTCGCTGCCGCAGCTTCCCAGAAGCAGGGCAGTACAGGCTACAGCACAGAAAACGACTTTCCAAAACCGTTTCATTTTTCGGCGCCCCCTTCCGCAATGCCCGGAAAGCTTATCCCTGCCAGCCGGCGGATTTCTGCCATCACCCGGGAAACGTTCAGGGAAAGCTCCGCCGCATATGTATATTCCTGCTGTGTTTCGGCGGGGGATAGAATGTACCGGAGGAAGTCCTTTGCTTCACCGCTCATTAAAACAGCTTTTTCATAACTCCCGGCGATCTCCTTGGATGTTCCGTCATTTTCATAAAACTTAATGCGCGCCAGTTGAGATATTGAATCAATAGCCAAGGTGCCTGTGTCTCCTAAAATTTCGGATCCCAGACGGCTTTGGCCTGTTTTGGAGCATCCGATGGTAACCAGCTTGTCCGGATATTCCAGAATAGCCGCACAGCAACCGTCTGCCCCGCTTGGCAAAAAGTCTGCTGCCGCGGTAACGCTGCGTGGCATCCCAAACCAGTCGACGGCGGGGTAAACGCAGTACACGCCCAAATCCATTAGACTTCCCGTAGCCATTTTTGGATTGAAAATATTGGGAAGTTCTCCTCGAAGGTAAGCGTCATACTTGGACGACCGCTGGGAGAAATCAAAATGAGCTGATGTAATCTGTCCCAATTCCGGCAGGACATCCAAAATAGCCTGGCGCTGGGGAAGGTGAAGCATCATAATTGCTTCCATGTAGATAAGCCCGCGTTGGGCAGCCAGTTCCTGCAGTTCTGCGCACTGTTCCGGAAGGACTGTAATTGGCTTTTCGCAGAGGACATGCTTCCCAGCAGACAGCATCAGTTTGCTTTGCGGATAGTGGAATGCATTGGGACTGGCGATATAGACGGCCTGAATCGTCGGATCAGCGGCCAATTCTTCAGGTGTTGTGTAAACGGTAGCGACCCCATATTTGCCCGCAAAATCCAGGCCATGTTGCCGGTTTCTGGAGCAGACTGCGGCCAGTTCCCAGCCTCCGGCCAACTGGGCTCCTTCGATATAGGAATCAACAATCCAGCCGGTGCCAATGACTGCATAACGCATAGCAACTTCCCCTTTTTTAAAAATTAATTACATTATAGCAAAAATCTGTTCACATTGCAAGATCGCTGGACTTTTTTATAGCACTGTGTTAAAATAAAATAAAATAAAATTTGTACGGGAGATAGGCACCATGAAAAAGACAGAAAAATTTTTATGGGGAGTCGCCGGTGTGTTTGGGTTGGCAGGGGCTGGGTTCCTGTGGATGATAGAGACGCTGAAGAAGCATACAGTACGATGTCGGATTAACTTTGCCGGGCAGCGACCAGGCGTAGGAATTTTCAAAAGTTCCAATGGCGCTGCAATTCTGTATTGTTCCACCAAAATTGATCCTCATTTTCCGGAAAAGGCTGCCGCGGTCTGCTGGGCGGCTGTTTCGGTATTGCTGGCCATAGCCGCCGCTGTCCATTGCGGAAGCTCCGGCGGGACCCATAAGCCTGCAGGGAGGGAAAACCCGTGAACGATGAGGAAAAAGCCAGATTGGAAGCCTTTGAAAAAATGTTGGCGGGAATTCAAAAAAATTATCAGGACACTGCCGAAAAAATGGAGGCTCTCAAAAAAGCGGATAAAACAAAAACAGCCACCTACCGGCAGCTGTTTGCAGACAGGCTGCGATATCAGGAGATGCTTTCTCTGTACCGGGCCTATGGGCTTATGGAATAAAAGCAGTAGTTATTGGACCACCTGGAACAGATAGAATTTCAGGTAATTGGTTTCCGGAACATTCCACAAAATCGGATGATCCGGGGCTTGCTGACGAGCTTCGATCTGCCGGAGCCGGACGCCTGCATCATGGGCGGCTTCCCGGAGCATTTTTTGGAACAGCTCCTCCGTCATAAAGTGGGAGCAGGAGCAGGTGGCCAGATAGCCACCTGGCGGCAGCAGCTTCATGGCCCGGTAGTTGATTTCCTTATATCCGCGGAAGGCGCTGTCGATGGTTTTGCGGGATTTGGTAAAGGCCGGCGGATCCAGAATGATAAAATCATACTCCTTGGGGCGGATGGTGGGCAGCAGGTCAAATACGTTGACGGCTTCAAAGCTCATCCGTTCGGAAAGGCCGTTGCGGGCCGCATTTTCCTGGGCCATCCGGATCGCATCCTCTGAGATATCCACCGCATGGACGTGGGCAGCTCCTCCCATGGCTGCGTTCAGGCCGAAGGAGCCGGTATGGGTAAAGCAATCCAACACCTTTTTGCCCCGACTTAAATGGGCAACTGCCTGCCGGTTGTATTTCTGATCCAGGAAAAAGCCTGTTTTCTGGCCATTTTCGAAGTCCACAGCATAACGGATGCCGTTTTCCATGATCTCTGTACAGGTATAATCCGGTATCGGCAGCCCCTCAATGGGGAAAAATCCCTTCCCTTGAGACATTCCCTCCAGCTCCCGGATGGCCACATCGTTCCGTTCGTAAATTCCCCGGATATTCTGGCCGTCTTCTTCCATTATCTTACAAAGCAGGGGAAACAGCATCCCTTTGATCCGCTCGATCCCTAAAGAAAGAGTCTGCGCTACTAAGATTTCTCCAAATCGGTCTACGGTCAGCCCGGGAAAGGAATCCGCTTCCCCGAAAATAACCCGACAGCAGGAAATATCATTTCCCATGACCGTTTTCCGATAGTCCCAGGCGTGCCGCAGCCGCCGTTCGTAGAAGGCTTCATCAAAACGGTCGTTGGCATTGCGGGAAATGAGACGGATGCGGATTTTGGAGCGGCTGTTATAAAAGCCGGTACCCAGATAAGCACCCTTCGGGCCGAAAACATCTGTCAAATCACCGTCCGCGCAGTCGGGGGCCTCAGTGACTTCGGCATCATAGACCCAGGGATGGCCGGATTCGATGCTGCGCTGTCCCTTGGCAGTAATTGCTGCCGCAGCAAACGGCCGTGTTTGTTTCATAAAGTTCCTTCTTTCTGTAAAAGTCCCTGTCAAGCTGACAGGATAACAAAATAATTGCAAAGGGGTTTGTATGTATGAGTGAAAAGTTGTCGCCAAAAGCACAGGAGATCATGATGGAGCGGTTTGGACACGATTCCTTGATTTCCGTTGCAACCGTAGAGGATGGGAAGCCCTATGTCCGCACCGTCAATAGCTATTATGAAAATGGCTCCTTTTACATCATCACCTACGCGCTTTCAAATAAGATCAGACAGCTTGAAAAGAATCCCGTTGCTGCGATCTGCGGGGACTGGTTTACTGCACATGGGATCGGCAAAAACCTGGGCCACATCCTTGATCCAAAAAACGCAGAAATTGCCGGCAAGCTCCGCCAGGCGTTTTCGGAGTGGTACAATAATGGCCACACCGATGAAAGTGACCCCAACACCTGTATCCTCCAGATTCAGCTCACAGACGGTCTGCTTTTAAGCCACGGTACCAGATATGATATTGATTTCACAGCTTAAAATCCTTATCGGAAAAGCATACCTATTTTACCATAATTCTTCTAATGAAGCAATAAAAAACCCGGCATAGCCGGGTTTTTGTGTTAAAAGAATACTTATCTTGGAAGAACAGCCGGTTCAGGAATCGGTCCGCAAACCGCTTCTTGAGACTTATAGCGGTTATAGCAGTATTGGATAATTGCCTTTCTGGTTACGATCCCGATAAAGACGCCTCGGTCATCCACAACTGGCACAAAGTTCTGATTTAAAGCTTTTTCCACTAAATCCTCCATGGTAGTATCGATGCGGACCGGTTGATAGCGGGCTCGCCGGGGGACATCCGCAATCGGATATGTCTCAGCCTGACGAAGATCAAGCCCAAATCGGTTTTTAGCCGCCCACAGCAGATCTCCTTCCGTGATTACACCTGAATAGCTGCCATCCCGACAGATCACGGGGATAGCGGAATAACGATGATGCTCCATTTTTTCCAGCGCCTGGCGCATGGTAAAGTCGTCAAACAGATATGCAACGTCGTTTTTGGGTGTGAGAAACATAAGAATATTCATAAACAGTCACCCTTCTGATTTTGTCATAGAAAATTTACAGAGATATGGGAAAGCGGCCGCCTACCCCTTACAATTTTATTATACCATGACCATTATCACAGGGAGTGAATATTTTGTAAAACTCTCCTTAAGAAACCCGTCACTTAATTAGACATCCTGCATCCATCTTCAAGCAGCGTCCATCCTGCCAGACCAGCTGTCCATTCAAAAATGCCCAGTCCAATCCGGTAGCGAGCCTGGTTGGCGCAGCAAAGGTAGCATTATCCCGGAAGTGGGAAGGATCAAAGATCAGCAGGTCCGCATATGCGTTCGCAGCTAAAACGCCTCGATCTTTCAATCCCATCCGTGCGGCAGGACGAGAGGTCATTTTGGCAATTGCCTCCTGCAAAGAAAGGACTTTCCGTTCCCCTACATATTCCCGCAAAATTTTCGGAAAAGCGCCGTACATGCGGGGATGGGGTGTGTTCGTATCCGCATAGATGGAGTCCGAAATCACCACTGAGTAGGGCAGGCGGGCAACCGTATCGATATCCTCCTGGCACATGCTGAGGTTGATGATTGCCGTTTTTCCTGCGTCGCTGTTCATCAGGTAGGCTGCACAGGCAGCACCGTCCGCAAAGCCAAATTTTTCTGCGGCTTCTGCGACACTGAGACCCAGAAACCGTTCATTTTCCTTGTCAGATACCCCGCTGATCAAAATCCGCTCCCAGCCCAAGGTGATTGCGTAATTATCCCAGTCAGGATAGAGAACGGATACCGACTTGCGGAAGTCTTCGACACCTTCCGGTGTTCCCAGACGCGCCAAAGCTTTTGCCATATTCCCTGCCACAAAAGCAGGTGGGAGCATAGTTGTCAGGGCTGTGGAGCCGCCTTCGTAAGGATAAAAGTCGCAGGTCACGTCCTGCCCTGCAGCCCTGGCCTTTTCAATGTAGGCAATCGCCTGATGAATCCCTTTTTTCCAGTTTTTTACACCGCAGCACTTGAAATGACTGATCTCCACAGGGCAGCCGGCAATTCTTCCGATTTCCAGCACTTCCTGAACGCTGGCCACAAGGCTGTCGCCTTCCCCACGGATGTGGACGCACAAGGGCTTTCCTGCTTTTCCCAGAGGTTTTAGAATTTCTCCGAAATCCTTGGCGGTGCTGTAGCACTCTGGCAGGTACATGATCCCCGCTGAAATTCCCACAGCTCCTTCCGTCAGTGCCTCTTCCACCAGGGCAGCAGCTTCTGCCTGGTCCTTTTCAGTCCAAGGAGCATCGGAAAAGCCACGGACAGTGATCTTAATAGAACCGGTTCCTGCCATAAACGCAGTATTGACCGGCAACGGTCTGCCTTCCAACGCCTCCCGGTACTGCCGGGAAGTCCTGATACCTAAGGCAGCGCATCCGGCTCCTAGAACAGCTTCCATAAAGTCATACATTTCTCCCGGTTCAGCCGGGGAAGGCGCTAGAGACATCCCGCAATTTCCGGTGACCGTGGTGGTAATTCCCTGAGCCAGCATCACCTTTGCAAATTCCGGCCCTTGTAGGAATTTGGCATCACAATGCCGGTGAATATCGATAAATCCTGGGCAAACGACCTTGCCGTCGGCATCGATTACCCGTTCTGCATCCTGATTTACATCTCCGACTGCCGCAATCCGGTCTCCTTTTAGAAGCACGTTCCCCATGTAAGGTTTCCGTCCGGTTCCGTCAACGATCAGACCATTTTGTATCAGAATCGAATTCATTTTTCCCTCCGTTTGACTTAAACGCTACGGCCCCTGGCGTCGATACGAATTTTTCGTTCCAGCCTACCATTGCGGATGCCCCAGACCCAATCTACCTGGTTGCAGACCACGCAGGCGTGATTGGGAATAATGGCCAGCTTGTCACCGATTTTTACATTCAGCGGGGAAGCCGACTCCAAAAAAGCATGCTCTTCATTTAAGGAGGTAATCACCATATCTGGCCGCCCGATGATGGATCCGTATCCCGGATGTCGTTCACACAGGTCGCTGGTTAAAATTTTGGTGCCCACATCCAGAATGGCATGATGGTTGTCTACCAAGCTGACCACTGTTGCCACAACCCTTAAAGCACAGTCTTCTTCTGATGCAAATCCGGAGAAGAGTTGCCCGCAGTCATTAAATATGTAATGTCCGGAACGGATTTCTGTGATCCCTTCCAAAAGCTCCGGCATCTTTCCGGAGAAGGAGGTGCCGCCGGACAGCACGTCGATTTCAAAACCATCCTTCCTTAAAAGGTCCGCAGTTGCCATGAGATCCTCGCGCTCTTTTCGCGCAATTTTTTCCATTGCGGTCCGGTCTGGCTCGTGATAGATGAGTCCGCCGTAATACATCAGCCCCACAATGCGGATTCCAGGCAGGTCTTTGATTTTTCGGGCAAATTCCAAGGCGGGCCGCCCGGGCTGTAAGCCGCCGCGTTTCAAGCCCCCGTCCAGGTCAATGCGGACCAGAATGCGCTGCCCCAATGAATCCCCCAGATCAGACAATCCCTTCGCACCTTCAACACTGTTTACCAGTGTCGAAACATCCGCCCGTTCCAGCAGTTTCCCAAGGCGTTCCAGCTTATCCTTCCCAATCAGCGGATAGCAGATAAAAATGTCCCGTATTCCGGCATCTGCCATGATTTCAGCTTCTCCCAACTTGGCACAGGTAATCCCTTTTGCCCCCAGTTGCAGCTGAAGCCGGGCCAACTCCACGCTGCGGTGGGTTTTGATATGGGGACGGTGTACAATACCATATTTGGCAGCGTTTTCCACCAGAGTCTGGATGTTGTTTTCTATCGCATCTAATTCCACTGCTACCGCAGGTGTTTCCAGATAATCATACATATTATTGGGCCCGTCCTTACTTACTCTGCTTTTAGCTCGATAACGGCTTCCACTTCCACGGGAATATTTCCGGGGAGGACATTCATGCCGACAGCAGAGCGGGCTGCCAAACCGGCTTCTTCTCCAAACAGTTCTACAAACAGGCGGCTGGCGCCGTTGGCGGCCTGCGGTTGTTCATAAAATTCATCATCAGATGCTACGAAAACCAGCAATTTAACGATTCGTTTGACCCGATCCAAATCACCAATTTTGGCCTTCAGAGCAGCCAGAAGATTCAGTGTGCAGCGGCGGGCAGCCTCCTGAGCGTCTTCCAGGGAAACTTCTTTCCCGACTTTCCCCAGAATCGGGTCTAATCCATCAATTGCGGGGCCGAAGCCGGAAGCATAGAGAAGATTTTCACCAAATTCCCGGATAGGTGTATAAACGCCGCCACGAGGGGGAGCGGGGGGAAGGGTTAAACCGAGACGTGAAAGGTTTTCTTCAAAGTTCATAACGCAGGATCCTTTCTTAAATAAAATATACGGTGCGATTTTAATTATAGCAAATCATCCGTGAAAATCAATAAAATTCCCCAAACTCAGTAAGGTTCTTCAATTTTTTGTAATTTTCAGCACTATATCAATATTAAGACTTGTTGATGAAGGAGAACATTCATGACTATAGTAAAAAAATGCAGCAAAAAGCACGAAAGACCTGATTAAAATTTTTGTATTTTAGAAAAAATGCTTTTTTTAAAAAATAGGCTTGCATTTCACGGACAGCCATGCTATAATAAATAAGCGTTCAAAAGACGCTTTAAAACCTTCGTGGGGGCGTAGCTCACCTGGGAGAGCGCTTGAATGGCATTCAAGAGGTAGTCGGTTCGATCCCGATCGTCTCCACCAACAAAACACCGGAATTTCCGTATATATGCGGAGTCCGGTGTTTTTATTTTTGAATATGGATTATAACGGAATGATACTTCTGCACACAATTCATTTTTTAGTTTCGCTATATTCTACTGGTAAGACCTCTGCGAAAAAGTCCGGGGCTGGAGGCCTGCGCGTGCAGAAGAAGGGCCGCCTTGACAAAGAATAGAATGCGGGCTTATAATGATTGCAGGGTTTTGAGAAAATAGAGGCTTTTCGGCGAAAAACCTTGCTTCGTAAAAATAAATGAGTAAATTCTGATGTTGAAAATCAAAGGGGTGCTTGATTAAATGTTGAAATTGGAACATATCTCCTGGGGAGTGCCCGACGGAAGGGAAATTCTGCGGGATCTGTCTCTGGAAGTGCCCGATGGAAAATTGGTGGTTATAACAGGCCCCAACGGCAGCGGGAAAACCACATTGGCTCGTGTCATAGCAGGAATTGAACAGCCTTCCGCAGGACGGATTTTCTTGGATGGAAGAGATATTACGAATTTGGATATTACGCAGCGCGCCAAAGCAGGCGTCAGCTTTGCATTTCAGCAGCCGGTTCGTTTTAAGGGAATTACCGTGCGGCAGCTGGTAGAAACTGCCGCGGGAAATCAGCTTACGGAGAAACAGCTGTGTGATATTCTGGGCAAAGTGGGAATCTGCGCTCGGGATTATCTGGACCGGGAAGTCAATGCCACTTTATCCGGCGGCGAGATGAAACGAATTGAGATTGCTACCGTTCTTGCCCGGCATACCCGGCTGACGGTTTTTGACGAGCCGGAAGCAGGAATTGACCTTTGGAGCTTTAAAAACCTTATCGGCGTTTTCCAGAAGCTTCATACCGATCTGAAGGGGACAATGATAATCATTTCCCATCAGGAACGAATTCTGCGAATTGCAGATGAGATTATTATGCTGGCCAACGGCAGTATTCAGGACCGTGGCCCTGCAGATGTCATGCTGGGAAAAGTTTTGTCCGCCGGCGGGGTTTCTGCCGCGTGCTGCCGAGGGGAGGAACTGTTCTGTGAATGAGATCACACAAAAACTGCTGAAACTGGTTTCCAACTGGGACGGAATGTTTCAGGGCGCTTATAATATCCGGGAAGACGGCGGCTGTGCAGGACGGCAGTCCAGCGCCAATGTTCATATTTCCAGCAAAACGGATGTGCCGGGGCTTGATATCCGGATCCTGCCCGGAACCGCAGGAGAAACGGTTTCGATTCCCGCATGTGTCACCCACGGCGATATAGATGATTTGGTTTATAATGATTTTTATGTGGGTGAAAACGCGGATATTACCATCGTGGCCGGTTGCGGCGTCCATACGGAAAACGGAGAACCTGCCCGACATAATGGAATCCATCGCTTTTTCCTGGAACGCGGCGCAAAAGTGAAATATATCGAAAAACATGTGGGCACGGGAAACGGGGACGGAATACGGTCGATCGACCCGGTTACGGAAATTCATCTTGCTGAAAACGCAGTGATGGAAATGGATACATCTCAAATTGGGGGAGTGGACCGTAGTACCCGGACAACCAATGCCACTTTGGCGGCCGGAGCCAGACTGGTCATTCGGGAAAGGCTTTTGACCGATGGGGAAGAGACGGCGGATACGCAGTTCCAGGTGGAACTGAACGGGCAGGATTCAGCAGCGGATATTGTGTCCCGTTCGGTGGCAAAAGGCGCTTCTAAGCAAAGCTATACCTCCACCATTATCGGAAATGCTCCGTGCAGCGGTCACTCAGAATGCGATGCCATTATTGACGGTTCTGCAATCGTGGACGCGGCGCCGAAGCTTTGCGCACATAACGCGGATGCAGCTTTGATCCATGAGGCAGCCATCGGGAAGATTGCTGGTGAGCAGATCCTGAAGCTGCGAACCTTGGGACTGACTGAGGAAGAAGCGGAAGCAAAAATTATCGAGGGATTCCTGAGCTGAAAACAGGAGGGAAAAGATGAACTGGCAGACAGCAGCAGGCCTTCTGATTCCGTTTGCAGGCACCACCCTGGGAGCTGCAGGCGTTTTTCTGATGCGCGGGATGCTGAAGGATGGAGTTCAGCGGGGACTGGCCGGCTTTGCGGCAGGGGTTATGACAGCAGCGTCTATCTGGAGCTTGCTGATCCCTGCACTGTCCCATGCGGAGAATTGGGGGAAATGGTCTTTTATACCGGCGGCAGGGGGCTTCTGGTTAGGCGTTCTTTTTCTTCTGTTGCTGGACCATTTGATCCCTCATCTTCACAGATACAGCGATCAGGCGGAGGGCCCTAAAAGCCGGTTTCAGCGGACAACCATGCTGATTTTGGCAGTGACGCTTCATAATATCCCGGAAGGCATGGCGGTCGGTGTGGTATACGCAGGACTGGTTTCCGGCGAGGCTGGAATTACCGCGGCAACGGCATTGGCCTTGTCGCTGGGGATCGCGATTCAGAATTTTCCAGAAGGCGCCATTATTTCCATGCCTTTAAAGGCCGAAGGCTTTTCCAAACCCCGTGCATTTCTGTACGGAGTTTTGTCCGGTGTGGTAGAACCGGCAGCGGCATTCCTGACAGTGCTTGCGGCGCCGATTATTCTTCCGGTTTTGCCATGGCTGCTCAGCTTTGCGGCAGGCGCTATGCTTTATGTAGTTGATGAAGAACTGATTCCGGAAATGTCTCATGGCGAGCATTCCCATATCGGAACGCTGCTGTTTGCGGCCGGTTTTTCTGTCATGATGATTTTGGACGTTGCGTTAGGCTGAACATTATATTAGGATAGTCAATGGAAAGTAAAATCCCCGCCGTTTTAACGGCGGGGATTTTGTATGTACGGAAGAGATTATTTTTCGTCCAAGTAAATTCGGCGGACTTCCCGCAGGCTTTCTTCCGGGTCCAGAAGGGGACTATATTCCAAGCCGCAGCAACCGGTGTATCCGGCTTTATCAACGGCCTTAAAAATGACCTTGTAATCATTTTCACCATACTGCAGTTCGTGCCGGCCCGGATGTCCCGCACTGTGAAGATGAGCGATGCAGTCCAGATTTTTGGTAATGTTGGGAATAATGTTTCCTTCCATCACCTGTTGATGATAGATGTCGTAAACCACCTTAGCCAGGGGATGCCCGACTTCCCGGATGATTTCGAACCCCTCTACTGCCGACCAGAGATAGTATCCCGGATGGTTTACCAATGTGTTCAGCGGTTCAATCATGATTGTGACGCCGGAGGCCTCCAAAATCGGAACAGCCGCCTGCAAAGCAGCAACAATACTTTCATGCTGTTCTTTTCTGGGCGCGCCGGTATCCTGCCCAACCTGGGTAATCAGTCGTTTGGCGCCTACTTTAACCGCTGCTTCACAGCTCTCCTTCAGGCCATCCAGCCAGAGTTGACGGCAGGCAGGATCTGTCATGCGAAACTCCGTTGTACACATACTGATCAATTCTACACCAGAATCTTCACATGCTTTCCGGACTTCCTCCAGATTTAAATTCTTCCAGTTATAGGTTTCCACGGCATCATAGCCCAACTCCCGAACCTTGTAAATGGCTTCTGCAAAGTCCATTTTCCCAAAAAAGCATGGGATCGGTACACAAAGTCTCATCGGGAATCCTCCTTACTCAAATGAAATTACCTTGCCGGTTTCCATGGACTCATTGGCGGCGAATCCAAGTTTCAGCGTCTTCAGCGCGTCGCCATATGGGGACCGAATGAGACTTTTATCGCCTGTCTCCACAGCCGTGATAAATGCCCGGTCCAGCAGGTAGGTCTGGTCGACTTGTCGGTCGATATCCCGGGTTTCTCCCGGCGTTTTGATAATCAGGTTATTCCGCAGGCGGTAATCCAAGATCATGCCTTTCAGCGTGATTACCAGACCGCAGTTGGGCCGTACTCCCTGGCAATAGCACCCGCTGACCAAGGTGGCGGTAACATTGTCCTTGAACCGTATAACAGCTGTGGAATGGTCATCTGTGTCGTATTCCGCGCTGGCGTCTACCCCAGGTGTGACAATTCCTCTGGAGCAGGTAGCATAAACCGACAGGGGTTCTCCATACAGGAACCGCAGGCCATCCAACAAATGGATATTCTGTTCCACCAATTGCCCGCCGCAGGTTGATTTTTTCTGCCACCACCAGACACCGGGGATTCCGCCGATCCAAGCGCCATATACCAGTCCGCCTTTGGGATGCGTGTCGACCTCCTTTTTTACGATCTCCATCAGATCCAGATATCGATCCTGAAACCCCACGGCGGTAATCAGGCCGATTTCCTCCACACGCCTGGCGATTTCGTCCGCCTGTTTCAAGTCCATCGTCATGGGCTTTTCCACCATGAAGGGAATTCCCATATCAATCGCTCGGGTTTCCGTATCCGTATGAGCGGTAGGTTCAATGGCAATAAAAACACAATCCAGGGTTTCCTTGCTTTCGCCGTCATAAAGGGCTGTATGATCCTCATAAAGACGGGCTCCAAAACGGCTTGCTGCAGCGTCGCGGCGCTCCTTGACCGGATCGGCAACCGCTACGACCTCCACGTCTTCCATCTGTTCCAGCGCGTTCATGTGCGCGCCGGCACGTCCGCCGCAGCCAATAAGACCCACTCGAATTTTTTCATATCTATCCCTCCTGATTCCTAAATGGGGTGCGATGTCCAGATCTGTTTTCCGGAACCACTCTCATTATATTGACAAAAAAGTTGAAAGTCAATAAAATATTATTGTAAAACTATAACGATTTTGCATGTTGTCTTTTCAATATACCTGTGGGGGAAGTTGTATGTTTGCAGAGATTCGCAGGGAACTGTTTGACGCACTGCCCTTTGTGCTGTGTACATTGGGAGAGAGCCATCCACAGAGGGCGGTAGACCGGCCGGAAGGGTTCGATTTTCATCAATTCATATGGATTGCGGAAGGCGAAGGAATTTTTTCTTGGGGAAAGCAGTATTTTTGCCTTGGCCCCGGAGAGGGAATGTTTTATCGCCGGGGGGTTCCGCAAAGTTATGATAACACTGGGGAATTGCATACAATATGGGTTACCTTTCGGGGGGCAGAGGGAGTTTTGGATTATTATCACGCACCGGATGCCTTTCAGTTCCGTGTGCCGAAATTTCTTCCGGCAGCCACTGCAGCGTTGGAGGAGGTTTGCCATGGGAACAGTACGATTCTGTCAAGGTCAGCGGCAGGGTATAGCTGGCTCGCGGAACTTATGGAGGCGATTTTTTCTGTAAACATCCCTTTTTCCGAGCAGCTCCGGCAATTTTTGGAGAACCATTATAATGAACCGCTGACACTGGACGATATCGCGGAACAAATGGGGACAGATCGTTTTACGCTGTGTCGCCGGTGCGCTCAGGAGCGTGGGATCTCACCCATGGAACAGCTGAAAAAGATCCGGATCGCAAAAGCGCGGCAGTTCCTGCGCTATACGACCCGGAGTGTTGAGGAAATTGGTAAAATGTGCGGATTCGATAGCCCCAGCTATTTCGGAAAGCGCTTTCGGGAAGAAAATGGATGTTCACCGAGGGAATACCGTTGTTTTCACGGAGAATGACAGATCATGGAAAATTGGGCTAAAGCTTACAATTGTGCGGAATTTGTCTTGCAAATTCAAATCTTATCTTGTATAATTACAGTTAGAATAAACAATCTGCTAAAAGTGAGGTATTTCTATGATATCATTGGATAACAGTGATAAAGCAATCCTGAGAGAACTCCAGTCGGATGCTTCCATTTCCAATTTGGAGCTTTCCAAAAAAATCGGCCTTTCGCCTTCCGCATGCCTTACCCGTACCAAAAACCTCCGAGAGTCCGGCGTAATTAAGCAGTTTACAACAATTATTGATGAAAAGAAACTCGGTATGGATACCATGGCATTCGTGCTGGTCAATCTGATGCCCATGAACCGCGACAGCATCAAGTCCTTTATGGAGGACGTCAACCGTTTTCCGCAGATTCAGGAGTGTTATACCCTTACCGGCAGCCATGATTTTCTGCTGAAGATCGTGGCCCGGGATACCCAGTCCTATCGGGATTTTATCATTGATACTCTGACGGCAAACCCCATCATCAATTCTGTGGAAACTCTCATGGTACTGGGCGTGGAAAAACGCACTACCTCTATCCCCGTGGAATTTTCTCCGGAGGATAAGCATGGCCGATAAAGCAAAGGCTTTTCGCGCCGCTTTTCCGCATACGCTTCCTATTTTGGCAGGATTTACTTTTTTGGGAATTGCCTACGGCGTATTGATGCAGAGCAAGGGATTTTCCTGGCCTTGGACACTTCTGATGAGTACGACGATTTTTGCCGGGTCTATGGAATTCGTAACGGTGGGCTTGCTGGCAGGTAATTTCCAACCGATATATGCGTATTGTCTGGCATTGATGGTAAATGCCAGACATCTGTTTTATGGACTTTCCATGCTTGAAAAATATAAAGGCGCCGGATGGAAAAAGTTTTATCTGATTTTTGGAATGTGCGATGAATCCTTTTCTATTAACTGCTCGGTGGACCCGCCGGAAGGAGTGGATGCGGGATGGTTTCGATTTTTTGTGACGTTACTGAACCATTGTTATTGGATTGCGGGTTCTATGCTTGGGAGCCTGGCAGGGAGCTTTGTCCCATTTGACACTACAGGTATCGATTTTGCGATGACGGGGCTGTTTATTGTTATTTTTATGAATCAATGGTTTTCCTGCCGGGATCATCGCCCTGCTTTGGTCGGATTGGGAGCATCTGTGCTCTGTCTGGTTGTCTTTCCGACAGACTATTTTATTTTGCCGGCGATGGTTCTTATCCTAATGATGTTGACATTTTTTCGCAAAAAACTGGATCCGGCATCCCACATGGAGGAGCCTGCTAAATGAATACGGTACAAATGCTTTTGACAATAGGTGCCGTAGTATTGGCAACAGCAACAACCAGATTCTTGCCATTTCTGATTTTTCCCGCGAGCAGGCCAGTACCGGCCTATATCCGGTATTTGGGAAAGGTGTTGCCTTATGCTGTGATTGGAATGTTGGTTGTGTATTGCTTTAAAAATGTGACAGTAACGAAGGCACCGTTTGGCCTCCCGGAATGGATTGGCGCAGCCGTAGTGGCGGGGCTTCATTTATGGAAGAAAAATATGCTGCTTTCAATCGGAGCAGGGACGATTATTTATATGTTGATGGTACAGCTGGTATTTTAGTATTTAGGAGGATTTATTGTGAAAAAACTTCAAAAGCAATTGTTGGCCGTGCTGACGCTGATTGTGATTTGTCTCAGTTGTGCTATGCCGGTGGGGGCTGCCTGGCAACAGACAAATCAGAAAAAATGGTGTTATTATCATACGGATGGCTCCCTAGCAGTAGGTTGGGAATGGATCGGCGGCAAATGGTACCATTTTGACTCCAACGGCATCATGCAGACAGGTTGGATCTGGGATTCCAATGCACATGTATGGTATTACTGTCGTTCCGACGGGCAGATGGTTTACGGCTGGCAGAAAGTGGACGGGAAATGGTATTTCCTGGGCGCCGGAGGCGTGATGCAGACCGGTTGGCTGTGGGATCAGGGAAAATGGTATTATCTGAAGCCCGATGGCAGTATGGCGACTGGCTGGCTGGAAGACCAAAATGGCAGCCGGTATTATTTGAAAGCTGATGGACAAATGGCTATAGGTCAGCTGAAGATCGATGGGATAACATATGAGTTCGGAACGAACGGGGCTTTGATCAAAGATCCTGGTGGAACAGGGCTTTCCTGGGAAGAACGGGTGCTGGATTTGGTAAATCAGGCCCGCGCAGCGGAGGGACTCTCGGCATTGGCACCTTCCGCAACATTAAATGATTTGGCCGCTGTTCGGGCAAAGGAATGTACGGAAAATTTTGCTCATATCCGTCCGGATGGAAGCGAATGGCATACCATTTTTAATGCAAGTCATGGGGTTTCTGGAAAACTGGGAGAGAATTTGGCAAAAAATTATTCTTCGCCGGAGGCCGTGGTGGCGGCTTGGATGTCTTCTCCCGGCCACAGACAGAATATTCTTGGTGCCGACTTTAATTATATGGGAATCGCTGCTTACTGGGATGATAACGGAATTTGTTACTGGGCACAGCTGTTTGCGCAAAAAATAGATTGAGTAAAATACCGGAACCCTGATTTTTATATCAAGGTTCCGGTATTTTCAGCAAAACGGAACAAGTTCTTCAAGACTCTTGCACCGGGCACTAAAAAGGGCTATAATATCCTGTGAACTGTTCAGAAAGAGAGAAAGAGGAACTTTACAATGAGAAAAGAGAATGATCTCGGTAAGGACCCGGTGCCGAAACTCGTTTGGAAATTGGCAATTCCGTCTATGCTTGCCCAATTTATCAATGTGCTTTACGGAATTGTTGACCGGATTTATATCGGTAATATCCCGGAAATCGGAGGTGTTGCCTTGGCAGGGGCCGGCGTCTGCGGACCGGTAGTCACGCTTATTTCATCGTTTGCTTTTCTGGTAGGCCTGGGCGGAGCTCCGCTAGCAGCAATTCGAATGGGAGAGGGAAACCAGAAAGGTGCGGAACAGATTCTCGCCAACTGCGCGGCTATGCTGGCTGCGATGGCGGCTGTATTGACCGGCGTATTTTTGATGTTTAAGCGCCCTTTGTTACTGACGTTCGGCGCCAGCGCAACGACGCTTCCATACGCTGAAAGCTATTTGACTATCATTATATGCGGAACGATTTTCTCCATACTTGCCACCGGACTAAACCAATTTATCATCTGTCAGGGATTTTCTACTTTGGGAATGGCAACTGTAGTGATCGGCGCCATTATGAATATTATTTTGGATCCTTTATTTATCTTTGCTTTTGGTATGGGAGTGGCCGGCGCTGCTGCGGCTACAGTCCTTTCTCAGGCTGCTTCCTGCGGATTCGTGCTGGCTGTGCTTTTTTCCAAGCGAGTACCAGTGCGGATTACCTTTCGGGGATATTCGGCCAAAATTGTGCGAAGGGTTCTGACTTTCGGACTTTCCCCGTTTCTGATTATTGCAACGGACAGCGTGGTGATTATCGCACTTAACAGTTCCCTTCAGCGGTACGGGGGCGCGCAGCAAGGAGATATGCTGGTAACCTGTGCAACGATTGTTCAAAGCTATATGCAGCTGATAACCATGCCCATGGCAGGTATCACCGGCGGAACTCAGCCAATCCTCAGCTTTAATTACGGCGCAAAGCAGGTTGGACGGATCCGTCAGGGAGAACGGCATATTCTGCTTATGGCAGTTGCCTTTACCGTGATCATGTTTACGCTTTCTCAGCTGATTCCGGGCCAGTTCGTACGGATCTTTTCCAGTGATCCCCAGTACCTTGATCTTTCGGCTTGGGGAATCCGGATTATGACAGCCGGGATCATTCCATTGGCGTTTCAGTACACCTTCGTGGACGGAATGACCGCTTTGGGGGTAGCACGGGTGGCTGTGTCGTTGTCCCTGTTCCGGAAAACGCTGTTGTTTGTGCTTACGTTAGCTCTGCCTTCATTTTTGGGCGCAGAGGCGGCCTTTTATGCGGAACCTGCGGCAGATATTGTCGGCGGAATCGTCTCAACAACTACGTTCCTGCTGCTGTTCAACAGACTGATGCGGCAGCGGGAAGCTATGCCGGATGGAGAAGCGCTGTATTCCTGATTGTTACCAGGAATGCACCCGGGACGCGTGTTCGTTGAGAAGAATGGATTCTACCTCGTGACAGCAAAAATCCTCTGCGTCAACGAGCATGGTGCAGTCCTGACGCGCTTCCTCATTCGGATGGGTTTCCGGAGCCAGGGCGAACGCTGCATAAGGCGCACCGGCATGATCTACCGGGGCGCTTGTGCCGCCGGGAGTATCAGAAGCGGCAAATACTGCGGGAATAACAGGACTGTTTTCCGCATGATTGCTGTGAAACCGGATGCGGATGGAACGAATCCCAGGGCAGGTGTGCTTTAGTCTGCGCGCGCAGTTTTCAGCGTCGTCAATTGTGGGAAAAACAGCAGTGATTTCCATAAGAAGACTCCTTTCAGATCGGTGAATTTTCACAGAAAGTATGCCCGGTTTTTTGAAGGTTTATCCGTTTGCTGAAAAGCATGAAGAAAGTGTGAAACTTGCTTTTAAAAATTGCTTTTTATACCGGAAAAGTGTTATAATACCAGTATGGCCGCAGTTTTCCTGCGGCATTCAAATTATGAGAAAACTGAGGAAAAGGAGGAGTTTCATGGAGATCGCAGTGGGAGACGTCCTGGTAATGAAAAAAAACCATCCCTGTGGGGAGAACCGTTTTCTTGTGCTGCGGATCGGTGCGGATTTTAAAATCCGTTGTGCCCGCTGCGGACGGGAAATGATGATTCCCCGTTCCAAGGTGGAGAAGAATATCAAACGGATCGAATCCAAGGGCGAAGATTAGCATCTTCTTTCTGTAAAAAACGCGGAAAGAAAGGATGAGATCCATGTTTGAAAAACTGCAGCTCATAGAAGAACGCTATGAAGAAGTCAATCGGCGGCTCATGGAGCCGGATGTGGTTTCAGATCAGGCCGTTTATCGCGACCTGATGAAAGAGTATAAAAACCTTACCCCGATTGTGGAAAAGTTCCGGGCATATAAAAAGGCCAACGCCGATTTTGAAGAGGCCAAATCCTTGTTGGATGCGGGCGGCCTTGACCACGATTTTAAGGAACTGCTGGAGGAAGAATATTCTTCCGCCAAGGCGGAAATGGAACAGATCGCGGAGGAGATTAAAATTCTCCTGTTGCCTCGGGACCCCAATGATGACAAGAACGTGATTTTGGAGATCCGCGGCGGCGCCGGCGGCGAGGAAGCAGCGTTGTTTGTCAATACCCTTTACCGGATGTATACCATGTATGCTGAGGCAAGAGGCTGGAAGGTGGAGGTCCTTTATGCCAATCCCACCGAACTGGGAGGCTATAAGGAAATATCAGCGTCTATCAGCGGGGACGGGGCTTATTCCAGACTGAAATATGAAAGCGGCGTCCACCGCGTACAGCGGGTGCCGGAAACGGAAACTCAGGGACGAATCCACACTTCAACCGTAACAGTGGCGGTACTGCCGGAAGCCGAAGATGTGGAATTTGAAATCAATCCTGCAGACCTTCAGATCGATACCTTCCGCTCCAGCGGCGCTGGCGGTCAGCATATCAATAAGACGGAATCCGCTATCCGGATCACCCATCTGCCTACAGGTGTTGTGGTGGAATGTCAGGACGAGCGGAGCCAGATCAAAAATAAGGAAAAAGCCATGAAAGTCCTGCGATCCCGGCTTTATGACGCCAAGGTTCAGGAGCAGAATGCCGCTATCGCCGCGGAGCGAAAAAGCCAGGTGGGAACCGGTGACCGTTCGGAACGGATTCGGACATATAATTATCCTCAGGGAAGAGTTACCGATCATCGGATAGGGCTATCTCTCTATCATTTAGACACATTTCTCGATGGGGATCTGGACGAAATGATTGATGCTTTGATTACGGCAAGACAGGCAGAATTACTGGCAGCACAGGGTGAGGAATAACAAAATGGAAACGCAAAAACGATTTGAAACCGCTTTGCTGCCTGCGAACGATGCGGGTATTGAGAAAGCAGTCTCTCTGCTGCGGCAGGGAGAACTGGTGGGAATCCCTACCGAAACCGTGTATGGCCTGGCGGCCAATGCATGGAATCCGGAGGCGGCAAAAAAGATTTATGCGGCGAAGGGAAGACCGTCGGATAATCCGTTAATTGTCCACATCGCCGACCTGGAAATGTTGAAATCTCTGGCCCGTGTTCGGCCCCAGCTTGCTTACACATTGGCAGACGCCTTTTGGCCGGGACCGCTGACAATGATCTTTCCCAAAGCCAAGGAGGTCCCTGATGCGACAACCGGGGGCTTGGATACCATTGCAGTGCGGATGCCGTCTCATCCGGTGGCAGCAAGGCTCATTCGTGAAAGCGGACTGCCCTTAGCGGCCCCAAGCGCCAATCTGTCGGGGCTGCCCAGCCCTACCAAAGCCGAACATGTCTTTCAGGATATGAACGGCCGGATCCCTTTGATTCTGGACGGCGGAGAGTGCAGTGTGGGTGTCGAGTCCACCGTCATTGCTGTTCATGAGGATGGAGTGCGGCTGCTGCGGCCTGGCGGTATCACAGTGGAGATGCTGTCTAAATATTGTGCGGTAACGGTAGATGACGGCGTGCTTCATCAATTGAAAAATGGGGAAAAGGCCCTCTCCCCCGGGATGAAGTATAAGCATTATTCCCCAAAGGCAAATGTGATTATCTTGGATGGCAGCCCGGATGCATGTGCTGAATATGTCCGGCTTCATAAGGGGCCGGGAGTATGGGCCATGGCCTTTGAGGGTGAGGAGAAGCTGCTGGATGTCCCTAGTATGCCTTTCGGAAAACGCGGGGATGGGCTTTCTCAGGCAAAGGTGCTCTTTGACCGCCTGCGGGAATGTGATGAAAAAGGCGCTAAAACCGTTTATGTCCCTATGCCTGAAAAGGATGGGGTAGGTTTGGCGGTTTATAACCGGTTGCTTCGGGCCGCCGGTTTTGATGTGGTGGTTTTGTAAGGAGGAGATACATGCCTGAGAAAAAACCATTGGTAGTGGGCCTTACCGGCCAGACAGGCGCCGGAAAAACAACGGTTTCAGAAGCCTTCGCCGCCCACGGATACGCTGTGATCAACGCGGATCTGGTGTCCCGGGAGGTGACGGCAGAACCGGAGGTTATTCAAAAGCTGGCAACAGTTTTTGGCGGGGAGGTCCTGGCGGGTGACGGAACATTGAACCGAAAAATGCTGGGGGCCAGGGTCTTTTCCGACCCAAAGGAACTGGCAAAATTGGAAGGAATTCTGTATCCGTTGATTACCGCGCGGATTCAGGCGAAAATTGACGAGCTGGCAGCGGCGGGCAGAAGATATATCCTGCTGGATGCGCCGACTCTCTTTGAAAGTGGCGCGGACAAGCTCTGTGATCGGAAAATCGGCGTACTGGCGGACGTTGCTTTGCGGAAAAACCGAATTATGGAGCGAGATGGTCTAACACCGGAAGCGGCCGATATGCGGATTTCCGCCCAGAAGGCGGACGGCTTTTATCGCCGTCGATGCGATTATATTCTGACCAACAACGGTACTCCGCAGCAGCTCTTTTCACAGGGTGAGCGGCTGGTAAAACGGATGGAAAAGAAGGATCCTCAATGGCAGTCGGCACTGTTGGCAGGAGGAGGGTTCCTCTTGTTCCTGCTGGTGATCTGGGGCGGTTATCAGATGGTGCTTCGATGGCAGTATCCCATGAAATACCAGGAAACGGTTACCCATTACGCTCAGGAATATGAGGTCGAGGAAGCGCTGGTCTATGCGGTGATCTGCTGTGAAAGCAGTTTCAAGCCGGATGCGGTTTCCGACGCCGGGGCTATCGGATTGATGCAGATCACAGAGGAAACCTTCGATTGGATCAAAAGCGGTATCGGGTCGGAGGCCGCAGAAGACGTCTATGAAGATCTGTTCGAGCCGGACAAAGCGATTCAATATGGGACGTATTTGCTAAGTCGGCTGCTTAGCGAGTTCGGAAGTGAGAAAAACGCCTTGGCGGCGTATCACGCCGGATGGGGCCAAGTCAAAAACTGGCTGGCAGATGAGGCTTACAGTGAAGACGGAGAGAATCTTCATACAATTCCCGGAAATGCAACGGACACCTATGTAAATCGGGTGCTGTCGGCAAAGAAAGTTTATGAGAAGCTTTACCGCCTTGGCGCGGAGGCAAAATAAAGAAAAGGAGAGAATATTATGAACGCGAAAGAATGGAAAGATAAACTGTATCTGCAGAAGAAAAACGGCGGACTGGTTCTCAGTGAGGAAGAGCTGAAACAGGCCATGGACTTCTGTGAAGAGTATAAAAACTTCCTCAACTGCAGCAAAACTGAGAGGGAGGCCGTAAATTATGCTGTGGCAAGAGCCGAAAAGCTGGGCTTTGTTCCCTTTGACCCCAAAACCGCTTACAAGGCTGGAGATAAAGTCTATCTGAACAATCGGGGCAAAGCACTGATCTTAGCTGTTGTGGGAAAGAAATGCCTTTGTGAGGGTGTTCATATTATGGCAGCTCACACCGATTCTCCCAGGCTGGACCTGAAGCAGGTGCCAGTTTACGAAGATGCGGAAATGGCGCTGTTTAAGACCCATTATTACGGCGGCATTAAAAAATATCAGTGGACGGCAACTCCTCTGGCCCTTCATGGCGTGCTGGTGAAGAACGACGGAACAACTGTTACCGTTCGGATTGGTGAAGATGAAGGCGATCCGGTGTTCTGTGTCACCGACCTGCTCCCTCACTTGGCGGCTGATCAGATGAAACGCCCCGCCGGAGAACTGATCCGCGGCGAGGAACTGAATCTAGTAGTAGGCTCCCTGCCTTTCCGGGATGACGAAGCCAGCGAACTGGTCAAGCTGAATATTTTGAAGATCCTCTTTGAGAAATACGGTGTTACGGAAGCTGACTTCCTCTCCGCAGAGTTGGAAGTGGTGCCTGCCTTCAAAGCCGGAGACGTGGGCTTCGACCGGAGTCTCGTCGGCGGATACGGCCAGGACGACAGGGTCTGTGCCTTTACCGAAATGGAAGCTGTTTTCAACTGTGGCGTGCCGGAAACCACAGTCATGTGCATCTTTGCCGATAAGGAAGAGATCGGCTCCTGCGGCAATACCGGTATGAAATGCGCCTTCCTGCGGCATTTTATCGAAGACCTTGCAGCCGCTCACGGCCTTGCCGGACGGACGGTACTGGCAAAATCCCGCTGCCTGTCTGCAGATGTCAGCGCGGCCTTTGATCCCACCTTCCCTGATGTGTCCGAGCGAAAAAATAATGCCTTTATTAATTACGGTGTTTCCATCTGCAAATACACCGGTTCTCGGGGCAAAGGTGGCTCCTCTGACGCTTCCGCTGAATTTATGGGTTGGGTACGCAAGATGTTGGATGAAGGCAATGTCCTCTGGCAGACTTCCGAGCTGGGCAAGGTCGACCAGGGCGGCGGCGGCACTGTAGCAGCTTACATTGCCGAGCTGGATGTGGACACCATCGATGTAGGCGTTCCGGTCCTTTCTATGCATGCCCCTTATGAGCTGACCTCCAAAATCGACGTCTACTCCACCTATCGCGCTTTTGCCGAATTCTGCAAGAAATAAAATTATTATTGAAAAAGCGGCTGTATCCTTTGGATACAGCCGCTTTTGGCGTATACGGTTTCGAAAAGGCTTCAGACGCCGGAATAAGCTGAGAATCCACCGTCTACCGGGATGACAACACCGGTTACAAAGCTGGCAGCCTCGTTGTTCAGCAAGAACATTACAGCACCTACCAGCTCTTCCGGTTTGCCGAACCGTTCCATGGGAGTGGCGGCCAGAATTTTTCCGGTACGGGGGGTAGGAGTTCCGTCCTCGTTGAAGAGCAGTGCCTGGTTTTGCTTGGTCACAAAGAAGCCAGGAGCAATGGCGTTGACACGAATCCCCACCTTGGAAAAATGTACCGCCAGCCATTGAGTAAAGTTGGAAATAGCGGCCTTTGCGCCGGAGTAGGCAGGAATTTTAGTCAAAGGCGTATAGGCGTTCATAGAGGAAATATTCAGAATGTTGCAGCCTTTCCGGCCCAGCATATCTTGAGCAAAGACCTGTGTGGGAATCAATGTGCCTAAGAAGTTCAGGTTGAAAACGAACCCGACCCCGTCCTTGTCAAGGTTAAAGAAATTGGCAATATCTTTGTCAATGTCGCCGGGATAATAGTATTCGTTGGCAGTGGTTGCCCGAGGATTGTTTCCACCTGCGCCGTTAATGAGGATATCGCAGGGTCCGAAATCCGCTAGCACCTGCTGATGGACGGCCTCCAAGGAATCCTTTTCCAGCACATTGGCCTTGTAAGCCTTGGCAATATAGCCTTCCGCGGTAATTTCATCAGCGACCGCCAGCGCGGCGTCCAGGTTCAAGTCCAAAATAGCGGTCTTTGCGCCGCATTGGGCCAGCACCTTGGCAAACATGGAACATAATACACCGCCCGCTCCGGTAATAACAGCGGTTTTTCCGGATAATTCCAAATTAAAAGGCAATTTCATAAAGGACAATCCTTTCTCACTCTGATTTTTCCAAGGTTTCCCAAATTCCATTCAGATAAGTCGCACCTAATGCACGGTCAAACAAGCCGTAGCCGGGCTTCCCTGTTTCTCCCCAGATCATCCGGCCATGATCGGGACGGACATAGCCGTCAAAATGGTTCCGGTGAAGGGCACGCATAATCTCTACAATATCCAGAGATCCGTTTGCGGAAAGATGTCCGCTTTCTTCAAAGCTGCCATCGTCCAGGATTTTCACATTCCGGATATGCATAAAGTGGATCCTGCCCATAGCGGAGTACTTATCCACCATTTTTACGATATCGTTTTTCCTGTCGCAGCCGAGAGAACCGGTGCAGAAGGTCAGTCCGTTTGCAGGGCTGTCTACCAGTTTCAAAAACCGGTCCAGGTTTTCCTCACAGGTAATAATTCTGGGTAGACCGAAAATCGGCCACGGCGGGTCGTCCGGATGAATCGCCATATTGATACCGCTTTCTTCCGCCACCGGGATGACTGCTTCCAGGAAATACTTCAGGTTCTCCCACAGATCTTCCTCTGTGATCTTGGAGTATTCCGCAAAAACCGCAGCCAGTTCCTCTTTGGTATAGCTGGCATCCCATCCGGGCAGGCTCAGCTCACCGGTAAGAGGATCCATTTTCTCCAGCTGATCCTTGTAGTACACCAGCGCAGTGGAGCCATCTGCCGCCCGTTTATCCAGTTGGGTGCGGGTCCAGTCAAAGACCGGCATGAAGTTATAGCAGATACATTTTACTCCGGCCTCACCTAACCGGCGGATATTTTCCTGATAATTGGCGATGTACCGGTCCCGGGAAGGTTTCCCCAATTTGATATCCTCATGGACCGGAACGCTTTCAATGACTTCAAAATGAAGCCCAGCGTCTTCGGTATCTTTTTTTAGGGCGGCGATGCTTTCACGGCTCCAAAGTTCCCCGGGGGGGACATCATAAACAGCGGTAACAATGCTGTGCATATTGGGAATCTGGCGGATATATCCGATGGAAATGGGATCATCAGGTCCATACCAGCGGAATGACAGCTTCATAGTCAGCCTCCTTTTATTAGGGATGGTCATCCATCCTCTAATGGTATTATACTTGATAAAAAAGCAAGATAAAATGCCGATATTGCTTGACATATTGTGATTCTTGCTGTATTATCAAACTATCGCTAGGATCCGTAGGAGGGAATTTTGTGAAAAGTCCAGTCCGTCCGTTCAGCACCCGACAGAAGATGCTGGATGCGGATTTTGAAATTTACCGGTATCGGGACTCTTATTTAAGTGAAGTGGAGTTGCATCATCACGACTTTTATGAGGTCTATTTTTTCCTGTCCGGAAGCGTTACCTATACCATTGAAAGCCGTCAGTATCAGCTGAAACCGGGAGATGTCCTGCTTATATCGCCGCTGGAACTGCATCAGCCTATGATTCAGTCTGACAAAGAGCCTTATGAGCGGGTCGTTCTGTGGGTAAACAGCGGATATTTAAAACAGCTTTCCAGTGGAGAAAGTGATTTGACATGCTGTTTTGATCTGGAATCTCCTCGGCACACGAACCTTCTGCGGTTGGATGCGGTTTCTGTGCGTCGATTGCAGGACATGGCTGATGCTCTCATTGACGAGCGGGCATCACAGCATTTTGGATGGGATTTAAACAGTCGTGCTTTGCTGACGCGGATTTTTGTGGAACTGAATCGCCAGATTTTGGAAACACCTATCGGATTCGAGGTGCCCGGGGAGCCGGATGGAGTAGTTCCTGAGGTGCTGCGGTATATCAATGAGAATTTTAACAATGAGATTTCTTTGGATTCCCTGTCAGAGCATTTTTTTGTCAGCAAGTATCACCTTTCTCGGGAATTCAAGCGTCTGGTAGGTACATCTGTTTATCGGTATATAATCCAGAAACGGCTGATTATGGCCAAGCAGAAAATGCTTTCTGGTCTCAGCCCCACAGACGTTTACTGCAACTGCGGCTTTGGGGATTACGCCAATTTTTACCGTGCCTTCCGGGCGGAATACGGGATATCCCCCAAGGAATTCTGCGACGAAGCCTTGGGGCGCGGTAAATAAGAAAAGCGGACCTTTATGGTCCGCTTTTTGCTGTTTATTCGCCTTTTTGCCATAAGAAGCGCTTTAAATCCACCCGTCCATCCGGCAGAAAAAATACGCCTTCTTCTTCCAGCAAGATCCGCTGGAAATCAATCCCTGTCCGGGAAAAAACCGGAGCTGTCCGGCCTTCGCGGTTAACCACTCGATGGCACGGAAGACTGTTGGGAGCCTTATTGAGGATTCCTCCCACAATCCGGGCAGCCCGGGGCCGTCCGGCCAAAAATGCCAGCTGTCCATAGGTGGCCACCTTCCCAGGAGGAATCTGTTTTACCAGCTCATAGACGGTTTTGGAAAATTCGCTCATGGGCGATTATACCGTAGTCAGAATGACTTTGCCGGTTCCGGACAGGCGATATTCGCCTGCTTCAGCAGGAACGAAAACGCTGTCCCCTTTTTTCAGTTCCATCTGTTCGCCATCCATGGCGAGAGAAAGGCTGCCGTCCAGCACCAGAAGGGATTGAAAGGATTTTTCATCTGCAAAAAATACTGCTTCCCCGGAGATTTCCAGTTCCTTGACTGTGAAATATTCGCAGGCAGCTAGCGGAAGAGCGGTGTATCCAGTGCGATGTTCCGCTTTGGCTTGGGGACGTCCGCAGGGGCGGGAAGGGGGCGCCAAACGCGTAACATCCAGTGCTTTTTCAATGTGAAGCTGGCGTGGTTTTCCGTCGGCACCTACCCGGCCGTAATCATATACCCGGTAAGTGGTGTTGGAGTTTTGCTGAATTTCGGCAATGAGGATTCCCTTGCCAATGGCATGAAGGGTCCTGGATTCAATGAAGAAAACATCACCGGGATGGACTTCTACCCGGTTTGTTACCTCTAACAGGGTGTTATTCTCGATTCGCTGACGGAATTCCTCTTTTGAAATCTTATGAGTGAAGCCATATAGCAGAGATGCACCAGGATCGCAATCCACCACATACCACATCTCTGTTTTGCCGTACTCGCCCTCCACCCGGAGGGCATATTCATTGTCAGGATGAACCTGTACGGACAGATTGTCTTTCGCGTCAATGAGCTTAATAAGGATCGGAAAGTTTTCAAATTTTTCGCAGTCTGTGCCCAGTACAGCCTTTCCGGCCTTCTCTACATATTCACTCAGCGTTAACCCCTTATATTCTCCGCTGTCAATGACAGAGTTTCCGTCTTTATGGCAGGAAAGCTCCCAGCTTTCGGCAACCTTGTCAAAATCACATTTTTTTCCATATTCATCCCGCAACCGGGTACCGCCCCACAGATAGTCTTTAAATGCGGGGAAAAGTTTCATTGCCTTCATGCGAAAACCTCCTATGTGTTGGGCAAATATCAGCGGATAAAGTTGGTGCGGGCAGTCCGTTCCGTCAGGGGCAGCTGAATCCCGGCAGCCTTTCCCATATCAATGCACCGGAGCAGCCATGCCATATTCCGCGCCAGATTCCGCATAGTTTGAAGTCCTTCTTCATCTTTTCTAACGTCTTCCGGGGTACTGCCGTGGACCATATTCCAATAAGTAGAGGACACCACCGGCATCTGGCAGCCGGTAAAGTACCGGTTCAACTCATCCAGCGCAGTAGTTGTTCCGGCCCGGCGCGCCGAGGCGATTGCAGCGGCAGGCTTGCAGACAAAAGTGTCTCTGGCGGAGAAAAATGCCCGATCCAAAAGTGAAATCAACGCTCCGTTGATAGAAGCGTAATAAACCGGCGTCCCTACAATAAGGCCGTCGCAGCCTTCCATCTTTTTGACAAATTCGTTGACGGGATCATCATCAAATACACAGCGGTCCTTTCCGACGCACTGCCTGCATGCAATGCATCCCCGGATTGGCTTGGTCCCTAACTGAAAAATCTCAGCTTCTATCCTGTTTTGATTCAGGGTAGCGGCAATTTCAGATAGTGCGGTAAAGGTACACCCCTGAGGATGGGGACTTCCATTTAGCAGCAAAACTTTCATGCGATTTCTCCTTTCTCAGCGACAGGCATCCAATGCTTTATCCAGAGATTTTTGATTTTCAACGTTCAGCGCGGTCACATCCTTGAGCGTTTTCTTCACCAAACCGGTCAAAACCTTGCCGGGACCGCATTCCAGGAAGGTATCTGCACCCGCGGCATGCATGGCGGCAAGCTCTTTGGTGAATAATACCGGAGAAACAATGTGTTTGGCGAGACGTTCCGGAATATCAGAAAAATCCGTGAGTTTTTCACCGGAGAGATTAGAGTAAAAATCCATCTCAGGTTTCCGGAAGGCAAACTTTTTGGCACCTTGGAGAAATTCATCCGCGGCAGGCTGCATGAGCTTGGAATGGAAAGCAGCGGCAACAGCCAGCGGGATGGCCCGCTTCCCCATTTCGGAAAATTTTGCGGCGACGGCGGCAACAGCTTCCTTTTCACCGGCAACCACTGTCTGCGCCGGAGAATTGAAGTTGACCGGGGCCACATATCCCGCAGTTTCGGCGCAGACAGCCGCGACTGTTTCCTCGTCGGAACCGATGATCGCGGCCATGGAACCGCCGGCCGATGCGGCGCAGCGCCCCATAGCTGCAGCCCGCAGCTTGATTAATTCAAATCCTTCCTCCATGGAGAGCATTCCGCAGGCAACCATAGCGGCATATTCTCCCAAGGAATGACCCGCTGCCATGGAGCAGGAAATCCCTGCTTCCGTCAGGCAGGCAAGGGCAGCCAGAGAAGTCGCCATAATGGCCGGCTGGGCCACTTCAGTTGCGGCCAGCTCTTCAGCTGAAGCGCTGCGGCACTTTTCCAGAAGGTCAAAGCCCAATACGCCGGAAGCCGTGTCAAAAACATCTTTGGCAGCAGGGCTTGCATCTGCTAATTCTACACCCATTCCCGGATACTGGGACCCTTGACCGGAAAATAAAAAAGCATTCATAAAAACAATCCTTTCATAACGCCTGGGGCTGAAAAGGCCCGGGAATTGTGACTTTTCTGTAAAAAGGAACCCGGTATAGATACACACAGGCGGATTCACTGGGAAAAATTGTTGACAAATCGGTTACAAATCGATACAATGATAAGTGACCAATCAGGCCTGAATGACAGGCTCTTTTCATAATATACCAAATTCCGGGGTGTTTTGCAAGGGAAAACAGCCCGTTTCTATTGAAAATCCCTTCCCGGCAGGGAGAAAGGAATGGAGAATGGGAATTCGTATTTTAGGCACCGGCTCCTATCTGCCGGAAACTGTTGTAGACAATCAGGCCTTTACTGCAATTGTAGATACTTCTGATGAGTGGATCGTCAAACACTCCGGGATCCATACCCGGCATTTTCATGACGGCCCTACTTATGAAATGGCACTGAAAGCCGGAACGGCTGCTTTGGAGAATGCCGGCCTTCAACCGGAAGACATTGACCTGATACTTTGTACAACCGTTTCCGGGGATTATGATACACCATCAATGGCCTGTGTGGTTCAGGGGTTAATGGGGGCCAAAAATGCTGTTGCAATGGATATCAATGCTGCGTGTGCAGGATTTGTTTACGGCCTTGACATGGTTAATATGTATCTGCAGCATGGTTATCGTCGAGTTTTGTTGATTTCTGCAGAAAGTCTTTCTAAAATTACGGATTTTACCGATCGTTCTACCTGTGTGCTGTTTGGTGATGGTGCAGGAGCTGCTGTTCTGGAAGGGACAGATGCTCCTTTTTATTCTGTGTTAGGCGCAGATGGAAAAGGCGCTTGTACTCTTTTCGCCAGGAGACCTGATAATCCGAATCCTTTCCTGAAAAAGCAGCGTACAATCGCCGAAAGTGATGGCTTTTCCCCCAGTAAGCCGGGCATGCTCTGCATGGCAGGTCAGCCTGTTTATAAGTTTGCTGTAACGGCTATGCCACAGGCGGTCAGAGAAGTTTGTGCTAAAGCGGGTTTGCCAATGGAAGATTTGGACTGGATCATCCCGCATCAGGCAAATCTTCGGATTATCCAGACTGCGGTTTCTGCATTGAAACTCCCTATGGAAAAGTTTATCTGCAATATCGCCGATTCTGCGAATACCTCGTCAGCCTGCATCCCGATTGCTTTGGATCAGGCTGTCCGTGACGGACGGATCCGTCGGGGGCAGAAAATCTGCGTCGTTGGGTTCGGTGCCGGTTTGGTATACGGCAGCGCGATTTTTGAATATTGAGTTAATTCAGAAAGGATGAATTTTATGATAAAAACCAGAATCACAGAGATGTTGGGAATTCAGTATCCTGCTTTTCAGGGCGGCATGGCTTGGGTGGCCGAATCGACCTTGGCTGCTGCGGTCTCCAATGCGGGCGGTGTCGGACTGATTGCAGGCGGTTCCGCTCCCGGTGAGGTGATTCGGGAAGAGATCCGTAAGGCAAAAGCTCTGACAGACAAGCCTTTTGGCGTCAACATCATGCTGATGAGTCCCAACGCCGACGACTTGGCAAAAATTGTGGTGGAGGAAGGCGTCAAAATCGTTACCACCGGCGCCGGAAATCCCGGAAAGTACATGGAATCATGGAAAGCGGCGGGAATTAAAGTGTTTCCGGTCGTGGCTTCTGTGGCCCTGGCAAAACGGATGGAGCGGGCCGGTGCAGATGGCGTCATCGCAGAAGGCTGCGAGTCCGGCGGACATATCGGTTCCATTACGACAATGTGTTTGGTGCCTCAGGTAGTGGATGCGGTTTCGATTCCTGTACTAGCGGCGGGCGGCATCGCCGATGGCCGCGGTTTGGCAGCAGCATTGATGTTCGGAGCTGAGGGCGTTCAGATGGGAACCGTTTTTCTGGCTTCGGAGGAGTGCAAGATTCATCCTACCTATAAGGAACTGGTTTTGGGAGCTAAGGATACAGATACTGCCATTACCGGCGAAATTTGCGGCGGCGCTCCCTGTCGGCAAATCAAGACCCGCTATACC
>CALXBD010000018.1 GCA_944386445.1 uncultured Clostridia bacterium | reverse complement strand
TGGACGCAACCATGTTTGAACGTATCAAAGCAATTTGGGCAAATGCCGTTGCAAGAGTATTGGAAAAGCTGGGGTGGCAGCTCCGCTGTGATTACATAAACGGTCCTCAGACATTGCCTCCGCCCCTTAGCCGTGAGGAGGAACGACAGGTATTTGAGATGCTGTCTACAGACCCTGACACGGCGCGAAATACGCTGATTACGCATAATCTCCGCCTGGTGGTCTACATCGCCCGAAAGTTTGAAAGCACCGGCATCAACATTGAAGATTTGATTTCCATCGGAACCATCGGGCTAATTAAGGCGGTGAACACTTTTTCTCCGGAAAAAAACATCAAATTGGCAACCTATGCTTCACGATGCATCGAAAACGAAATTTTGATGCACCTTCGCAAGAGCAGCCGCCAGAAGGAAGAAGTTTCCTTGGACGAACCCCTTAATGTAGACTGGGACGGCAATGAGCTACTGCTTTCGGACATTTTGGGAACGGAAGAGGACAGCGTCCATCGGGAACTGGAAAACGAGGCGGAACGCTGCGCTCTCAGTCGGTGCATCGACTCCCTGGACAGCCGGGAAAAGCTTATTATGCAGCTGCGGTTTGGGCTGGATGGCCGGCCGGAGCAAACTCAGAAGGAAGTTGCAGACCGGATTGGAATTTCCCAATCCTATATCTCCCGATTGGAAAAGAGGATTATTAAACGTCTGCGCTGCGAGCTGGAGAAAGAATTCTAAGTGCCGAAATATTAAAATTTCGAAAAAGCCTTTTGTAAGGTCGGTCGATTGTGGTATAATAATCGTACCGATTTTCCGCAGAAATCATGTGAATCCCGTGGGGATTCAGGACAGAATCCTACAATGCCTGCCTTTTGCGGAAAGGCAGGCAATTTGGTTTTTACCGGGAAGTTAAAATGCTATGAATCAGAACAAAAGAAAATCTGTTGTCATCTTTGTCGTGATCCTGAATCTGGTGCTGCTTACAATCTGTGGCTGGGCCTTTTGGAAAATGTTCCAATATGCGGAAGCGCCCGCAGTTTCGTCAGAAGGAGCATCTATTGAATCCTCTGCAGGAAGCGCCTCAACAGCTGAGGTTTCCGAAGGCAGCTCTGAGGTTTCTGAAAACCTGCCGGAATCCTCCCAAACCGAGGCCGGAATCTTTGGGGATTACTATGAAGAGGCGCAAAAAATCCTCGACGGCATGACCAATTCCGAAAAGCTGGGACAACTTCTCTTAACCCGCGTACCCGACAAAGAGGTTTTCAGCGCCATTGAAACCTATCAGCCTGCCGGTTTCGTACTGTTTTCAAAAGATTTTGAAAATCTCACTGCCGACCAGGTCCGTCAGAATTTGGCGGAATACCAATCTTATGCGAAACTCCCTTTGGTATTTGCTGTAGATGAGGAAGGCGGAGAAATCGTCCGCGCCAGCAAGTTCTCGTCGCTCAGAGAAACGCCGTTTCCTGCACCACAGGATGTTTATGCCCAGGGCGGACTTCAAGCCTTGGAAGCAGATACCGCAGAAAAATCTGCATTTCTTCTGGACTTGGGAATTCAGATGAATCTGGCACCTGTATGTGATGTCACATCTGATACCAAAGCTTATATTTACCCCAGAACCTTTGGCGTCTCTGCTGAAGAAACCGCCAACTGTGTCAAAACCGTGGTTTCCGCCATGAAGACTTCGGGAATTTCCAGCTGCCTGAAGCATTTCCCCGGTTACGGAGGCAATTTGGATACACACACAGGTATTTCTGTTGATGACCGGCCGCTTTCGGAATTCCAATCCAACGACTTTCTTCCTTTTCAAGCGGGCATAGAAGCCGGCGCTGATGCTGTTTTAGTTTCCCATAATATTGTAAACTGTATGGACTCCCAGCTTCCGGCTTCCCTTTCTCCAGAAGTCCACAGAGTTCTCCGAGAGGACTTAGGTTTTACCGGAATCATCCTCACAGATGACCTTGCCATGGATGCAATTTCTCAGGCTGCTGACGGAGAAAGCACTGCTGTTTTGGCGCTCCACGCAGGCAACAATCTGATGATTGTCACTGATTTTGCCGTCGCTTATCGCGATCTGGAATCCGCCTGGAACGCCGGCGCAATTACTACAGATCAGATCGATGCCGCTGTACTTCGGACGATCGCATGGAAACTGTATAAGGGCATCATGTGACTTTTAATGCAAAAGGCCTCCCCAAATTGGGAAGGCCTTTTATGTACCTTATTTGGAATTACATGGGCTGATTGCCGCCCCGTGCATAAAACTGAGTATTGTAAGCGGTGCAGAGGATATTCATATTCTTGGTCATCATATAGCACGCAATCAGCGGCCCGAGACCACACAGCAAAGAACCAACCAAAATCCACAGCAAAAGCGAAGTGCCGTTTTCGGTGATCTGAATTCCGTTACGCTGACCGATTGCCTGCATACGGTTACCCTGTTTATAGTACCAATAAAAGCCGTAAATGCCACAGGTAATGCTGCTGAGCAAAAGAACGATAATGTAATTGGGGCTATCCTGTCCGTCACCACGACCCAGAGTATTTAAATCCTCTGTAAACTTATACCAGTAAAAAATGCTATAAATACCGCAGGTAATGATGCTTAACAGAATCACCACAATAAAATTCCGATCCTGTTTCAATGGCTGCATAAAAAATCCCCCTTGACAATCTCCGGATATCCGGTTTTTATGGTTCTATTATTCAACATTTTCTTAAAAATGTCAAGAGATTTTCATGTTATGCATAATTTTCGTTGGATACTTACAACTTTCGACAAAAAATTATATGGATATTTAAAATTCATTTACGCTGGAAACTATTTCGTCCACCGCATCGGAAAAACGCTCAAAGTCTTCTGCTCGTGCAGAATAGGTAATAGACACGATCCTATTGCTCAAAAAAATAACAGTTTCTTCCTGTTTCAGATTCAGATCACCCACCTGATAGGTAAGGACAAAACGAATTGCTTCCCCTGATAAACCATATACCCGCCGATCGGACAGTTTCAATTCAGAAGCAGTAGGAAACATCTTTTGAATCTGCTCCTTTATTTGAAGTTTTGTTGCTTCAGAAAAAGCCTCCAAAGTATCATATCCGCCATAGTTTTCTTCTCTTGCCATATCTGCGAGTATAACATTTGTACCGGGAGAATTTTCTGTTACGGGATACAAGATCTTTATTGGGCCGGATTGGATACCCAACCATCCTTCCGGCAACGCATATTGATAGGCCTGTTCCCGGGACAGATCATAATCTGCAGCAATCAGGCGGCCATCGCTGCCAAAGGTAAGCGTTCCGCCATCAATTTGCACCTTTCCTGTCTGCATCTTTCCAGAAGCATCCAGATAATATAAGCTGCTTCCCACGAAAACCAAACCGGTCTGCATAATTCCAGTGGCTGGATCCAAGTAATACCAGTCTCCGTCGATCCATCTCCAACCAGTACTCATTGCTCCGGATTCATCGAAATAGTACCACTTGTCCTCCATTTTCTGCCAGCCGGTTTTCATATACCCGCTGTTATCAAAAAAGTAAGTGTTCCCGTCGATTTGGGAAAATTCATCTTTCAGAAAGCTTCCATCCTCGGATTGATATTGCCAGCCATTATCATTGAACTGCCAATCTGCACAAACAGGCGCCGCCAAAAACACAACTGCTGCTGTCATAGCTACAGCGCAGGCCAGAATTTTCTTTCCAAAAGCCTTCATAGGCATCCTTCTTTCCGTTTCCGATTATTTTCGGTTAACTGATGATGTCTCTTTTTATAGTATTCCTTTTTTGGCCTTCTGTCAAGAAAAATAGACAAATCTCCTATTTTTTGTAAAGATTGTTCGAATCCTTTGGCATTTATTTATACTCTTATTCCTTTATTCTTCTGCCTAAAAGCAAAACAGCTTCGGGAAAAATCCCGAAGCTGCACGTTTATGAATTCTCCCGACCTTCAAACATTTCCTTGATTAGATCGGAGAATTTTTTCTTTTTCGCAGTCTGTTTATCTGTAACTGCATCATCAAATTCCTTCAGTTTATCCAACTGCACCTTTGTGAGGTTTTTCGGAACATCAATGGTGATCGTAACATACTGATCCCCGCGTCCGCGTCCGTTCAGGCGCTGAACGCCCTTGCCGCGCAGCCGGAAAACTGTGCCGGGCTGAGTGCCTTCCGGAAGTGTATACTTCACGTTGCCGTCTATTGTCGGCACTGTCAGTTCATCGCCGGTAACTGCCTGATAGAAGGAAACCGGCATTTCACAATAGATATCATAATCCTTCCGGGTGAACAGGGAATCAGGCCGCACGGTGACCAGTACCAGCAAATCGCCGGCAGGTCCGCCGTTTGCACCGGCGTTTCCCTGTCCGCGGACGGAAAGGGTCTGCCCATCATCGATACCGGCCGGGATCTGAATCTCAACGGTCTTCGTAACATTCTGATAGCCTCTGCCGCTGCATTTGGGGCAAGTTTTCTCAATGATCTGGCCGCGTCCGCCGCAGCGGTCGCAGGAACGCTGGGTACTGATCATGCCGAAAGGAGTTCTCTGCTGCACCCGAACCTGACCGGTACCACCGCAGTCGGGACAGGTCTTAACAGCGGTTCCCTTTTCTGCACCGGTGCCATGACAATCAGGGCAGCTTTCCATTTTAGACACGGAAATCTTTTTTCCGATCCCTCTGCAGGCTTCGAAAAACGAAATACTGATCTGGGCCCGGATATCGCTGCCCCGACGGGGCGCATTCGGATTTGCACGACGGGATCCGCCCCCGAAGCCGCCGAAAAAGCCTTCGAAGATATCTCCCA
>CALXBD010000017.1 GCA_944386445.1 uncultured Clostridia bacterium | reverse complement strand
CGGAGATTCAGCGTCTTATTGGGGAGGCGGCTCAGGAGATTGCTGCACTCTATAAAAAGGCAAAAACGATTTTGCCAAAAGGGATGTCCACAGATGTTCGTCGGGACGCTATGCAGTTTGGTTTGGGACTTGTTCAAAGATTCCTGTTCAGCGCTCTGGTGGATGCGGACTGGACCGATACAGCCAGTTTTGTGAACCAAGTTCCGTTTCCGCATGTGCCTACGGATCAAGAACGTCGGGCCACCTGGAATACACTTTCTGACCATATGGAGCGATTCATCCGCTCCATAGAAATACAGCATCCTATGGACAGTCTGCGGCAGGAGATTTCTGACCAATGTCTGGCTGCCGCACAAAACCGTCCGGCGGGCATCTATCGATTATATGTACCCACCGGTGGAGGAAAAACCTATTCAGGCCTGCGCTTTTGCATTGAGATGGCTCGACGGCAGAATGCACAGCATTTATTTTACTTTGCCCCATATAAATCCATCACCCGGCAGAATGCGGATAATATACGAAAGGCTCTTGGCGCGGAATTCGTTTTAGAGCATCACTCGGACATTTTTTTTGAATCGGATCAGCGGGACGAGAGGGAGAAGTGGCTTGCGTTCAGTCAGCGCTGGCAGGGAGTCCCCGTTATCTGCACTACTATGGTTCAGCTGCTGAATACGCTTTTTGCGGCTCCACGCCAGAATGTAAGAAGATTCTCTGCTTTGGCTGGCTCAGTACTTTTGCTGGATGAGGTTCAGTCTTTGCCTTTACGTGACACCTGCCTGTTCAATCTGGCCCTGGATACTCTTGCGCACTTGTTTGGGTGTACAGTGATTCTGTGCACAGCCACACCCCCGGAGCTTGCTCAGGCGGAATACCCTTTAATCTTTTCACCCGAGAAGGATTTGGTGCCAGATTATCAGCTGCGCTTTCAGCAGTTCAGACGGACAAAAATTATTCCGCCGGCTGCCCAGGGTGGACAGAGTATCTCTGCTATTGCAGACTTTATAAATGGGCTTTTGCAGGAGAACCGGAGTATTCTCGTAATACCTAATACCAAAAGTATGGTCAATCGGCTCCTTGATGCATTGAAACCTCTTGTTCCGGCAGAGAGTGATCTGTTTTGTTTGACTACATATCTCTGCGGCCAGCATCGAGATGATGTGCTGGAGCAGATTACCGCCAGGCTCAATGATAAACAGCGGAAACCGCTGATCTGTGTCAGCAGCTCGCTAATGGAAGCTGGCGTGGATTTAAGTTTTGATTGTGTTGTACGAGATCTTGCTGGGCTGCCCAGCATTGCGCAGGCTGCCGGTCGCTGCAACCGTCATGGTAAGGACGAATGCCGTCCGGTCTATCTGATCGAGTGTGCAGGAGAAAATCTGGATAATCTTCGGGAAATTTATGATGGCCGTGAGATTACTCGCATGTTATTAGCACAGCTGCCGGCTGATACAGATCTGCTTTCTCCACAAGCCATTGAGATGTATTATGAACGTTATTACAGCGGACAAAAGCGCCGTCAGGACATGTTGTATTGCGTATCTCCGGCGGGCTGCGTTTCCACTACGTTGGTTGATTTGCTGAGCTCTAATCTGCGGGGAGTCCAGGCACTTCAGGAAGGAGGCGGCAGTTTGGGACGTCCAAGGGATCTCAGCCAAGCCTTTGGCACGGCCGAGACAGCGTTTAAGGCCATTCCGGACGAAACCATCCCTGTGCTTGTCGCCTACGGTCAGGGCAAGGAAAAACTGATGGAGCTTCAATCTTCTGGGGGAAATCACCGTTTACTGAAGGAACTGCAGCCCTATACTGTTTTCATTAGCCAGAGCCAATACCGCCGGCTGGGAGATGCTTTATATCCTGTATTGGATGGTACTGCATTTGCCCTGCGAGAAAACTATTACGATAGTGAGTATAAGGGCCTTTCCTTTGTACCATTGTTTTAACGGCATTTATAAATATAAACGTATGAAGATTTTCAGAGAGGAGGAGATTTTTTGCGGTATAGCAATACCATTACGCTGCATGTCTGGGGACGTTATGCCTTATTCAGTGATCCTATCACGCGGGTGGGCGGTGAAAAGTTCAGTTATCCTATTCCCACTTATCAGGCAATTAAGGGAATCCTGGAAAGTGTATATTGGAAACCTACTTTTATTTGGGTTCCGGATGCAATTCGTATTTTAAATCCTATTGAGACGGAGTCCAAAGGCATTCGTCCAATCCGGTACAATAACGGAACCAATGATCTATCCATTTATACTTACCTGGTTAATGTTTCTTATCAGGTCAGAGCACACTTTGAATGGAACCTGCATCGGCCCGACTTGGTCAATGATCGTAATGAAAACAAACACTTTTTTGTCGCTAAACGAATGCTGGAACGAGGAGGCCGGCGTGATATCTTTCTGGGCTCCCGAGAGTGCCAGGGGTATGTGGAGCCGTGTGAATTTCACGAAGGTCCTGGAGCTTATGACGGAACCCCGCCTATACCATTTGGGCTTATGGTTCATGGTATTACCTATGCTGATGAGGACGGCAGCGGACAGATGAGTGAGCGGCTGTGGAGACCTGTTATGGAGGATGGCGTAATTCAATTCATTCGTCCGGAACAATGCTCAGTGATCCGTCCTATCCGAAAGCAACGGACTAAAACTTTCACACTGAATAAAAATTTGCAGGGCTGCGATGTTCTTTATCAGGAGGTAACGCAGAATGGGGTGGATTGAGCGATGCTATCAGACTTATGAGAAAAATCTCGATCAGGTAGGCAAACCATCCGCTTCTATTCGTTTTGGATGGGACGCACCTATTTTGCTGCCGGTAGCCCATACTACGCAAAAGGTTAATGTAGAAATCAGCCTTACTGCAAATGGCGATTTTTGTATGGCTCGAGTTTTGCAGCCAGATGAAATGACCACAGTGATTCCCTGTACCGAAAAATCCTGCGCCCGCACATCAGGTGCTGTTCCCCACCCGTTAGTGGATAAACTTCAATATATTGCAGGGGATTATGTTGCATGGGGAGGAAGAAAAAAGTCTATGTGGGCCGAGTATATTGCTCAGCTACAGGCCTGGTGTGACTCGCTTTTTGGAGTAGAACTGATACGGGCGGTTCTGAATTACACGAAAAAGGGATGTTTGATTCAAGATTTGGTTTCCTGCAAAGTCTTTTTTGCCGATGAAGGAGGACATTTGCTGAAAAAGTGGACTGGTGCTAAGGAGGAAACTCCGCCTATCTTTAAATCCATCACAGGAGGGGATCAGTTAGAAACATTTGTTCGTTTTAGTGTAGATGGGAATGATCTTTCTTTTAATCCGGTCATTTGGAATAGTTTTACCCAGTATTATCTGTCTACTTTAAAAAATACGGGGATATGTTACACACAGGGCAGAGAGATGCCGATTTCCCTGCTTAGCCCTTACAAGATCCGCAACACTGGCGATCGCGCAAGGCTTATTTCCAGTAATGATAGCATTAATTTCACATATCGCGGGAGGTTTAAAAATGCCGAAGAGGCACTCTCTATCGGATATGAGACAACCCAGAAAGCTCACAGCGCTCTTCGATGGCTAATTGGCCGGCAAGGTATTCAAAATGGAGACCAGACTATACTGGCTTGGGGAACTGAAAACGAGCCTATTCCTCCTATTACTGGAGATGCCTATGACATTGTTGATTGCAGCCACAGTGATCTGGATGACGACGATGATGACCTGGGCACGTCAAATGAGGCGACCGAAAAACTGCCTCACACAAGGGAGGCTTTTGCTGCTGAGTTCAATAAGGCTGTACAGGGGTATCGTCATATTTTGTCGTCATATAGTCAGGTCAGTATTATGGTATTGGATTCTGCTACGCCTGGTAGATTGTCTATTCGATATTATAGAGAGCTGCAGGGTTCCCGACTGATGGATAACATTGTTGACTGGCACAGGAATTTTGGTTGGGAACTGAGATACCGTAAACTGCAATCCCAGGAAAATGGAAAGAAGATATTTATCCCGATTGTTTTTGAGGGAGCACCTGCGCCGGCTGATATTGCTGTGGCCGCCTATGGCGCTAATATGGATGCTAAGCTTAAGCAGCAAACAATCGAGCGGCTGTTGCCTTGCATCACGGAAGGCCGTCCGTTTCCGAAAGACATTATGCTTGCTGTTGCACGCCGGGCCTCTAATGGCATTGCCCTGGAGCCCTGGGAATCTAATAAAAACCGCAGCATTGCCTGCGCTTTGATAAAAGGCTATTATCATAGAAACCTGAAGGAGGAATATACAATGGCTCTTGACGAAACATGCAACGATCGCAGTTATCTGTTTGGCCGTATTCTGGCATGTGCTGAAAAGCTGGAGCAGTATGCTGTCTATAAAACAAGCGATGAAAAAAGCAGCCGTCCCACAAATGCCCTGCGTTATGAGGTCGCGTATACGATGCATCCGGCCAAAACACTCGCTCTGCTGCGCAAACAGTTGGCGCCTTATCTGGAACGTCTGATCCGTTCTGAAAAATCAACCTTTGTTAATGAGCTGATGCTTCAACTGATCGATCGCATTCCGGCAGAGCAGTTTAATAATCAGTCCCTGACAGAGTTGTATCTGCTGGGATATGCTTCCCAGAGGGAGGAATTTTTCAAAAAATCCAATGTAACCACACAGACGAAAACAATTAAGGCTACTGACGAATAAAGGAGGAAATATCCATGGAAACATTGCAAAACAAAATCGATTTCGCACTTGTGATCGCAGTTCACCACGCTAACCCTAATGGAGACCCGTTAAATGGGAACCGTCCCCGTGAAACTTATGAAGGTTATGGTGAAATTTCTGATGTTTGTCTTAAGCGGAAGATTCGCAATCGGTTAATGGATCTGGGGGCTCCTGTGTTCGTTCAGTCGGACGACCGGCGCAATGACGAATTTCATAGTTTGAAAGAAAGGGCTGATGGCTGCCAGGCGTTGACTGATGCTCTTAATGCCAAAGATCGAGAGGCGTACGCTAAGGCGGCATGTGAAACTTGGCTGGATGTGCGCAGCTTTGGACAGGTGTTTGCGTTCAGAGATAATGATACATCCGCAGGCGTATCTGTAGGTGTCCGGGGTCCTGTATCTATTCATCCGGCATTTAGTGTGGATCCGATCACAATTGATAGTTTGCAGATTACTAAAAGTGTTAACAGTGTCACGGGTGAAAAAAGATCCAGCGATACCATGGGTGCAAAACACAGGGTGGGGTTTGCAGTTTATACAACCTTTGGTAGTATTAATTGTCAACTGGCTGAAAAGACTGGTTTTACCGAGGCGGACGCTGATCTTTTGAAAGAAGCACTGCGAACTTTATTTGAAAATGATGCTTCTTCGGCTCGGCCAGATGGCAGTATGGAGGTTTTGCGGCTCTATTGGTGGAAACATAACTGCAAAAGCGGTCAGTATTCTTCCGCCAAAGTTCACCGGCTGCTTCATGTGGAAAAAAAGACGGATCTGCCCCGTGAGATCGGGGATTATTCTATTATTTGTGATATATTGCCTGATCTTGCTGTTGAAGAATATGGTGAAGCCTGATGATTATTTGTGCCTGGTAGCTGTAATGCGGTAGAATTTCGATTTGATCTGGGAAAAAATTTCTCCAGTGATATCTGAAATATTGGATATCACTGGAGAAAGAGTATATAAACAGTTCAGCCGAAACGAAGCTAAGACCAGACGCTGCGAATGAGGCAGTCCGATAACGGAACGGAGGCCAAATCCTTACAGGTCGGTTGATGAGACAAATTGTTCCTTTGTATACACTGGAAAGGCGTATCGATTTTTCAGATCTGGCGAATTGGCGGTTCGGATGGATATCTTTACATAATGAAGGGGAGTTTCGTTTTTTCGTGCTGCGTGGGTCAACCTTAGTACGTTTTTTACCCCAAAAAGGAAATGCTCTGTTGCGACAGAAATAGTTTCGCTCTGATTTTAGCGGGGTGTACCAGCCACATATTAAATTTTCAAAAACTTCAAAGGCAACATAGATGCGTCAACAACTTTGGTGCGACTCTCTAGTGCACAGAAAAATACTGGGACATTCGCACCCAATACTCCTATAAAAATATGCTGTTTGCACAGAACTTAGATGGCTTTTTGTATGAGATAAAGAATATTTCTGCCAGAGCATATTAAAAATCGCAAATATTGACGGATATATTGTTTTACTTTTCGTCATGTTTGCTGTCGTCCCCTTCGCGGGGGACGTGGATAGAAATGGCTTTGCCTCCCGCTCCGCGCCACCAGACAGACAACGTCGTCCCCTTCGCGGGGGACGTGGATAGAAATAGCCGCAAAATACGCTGCGGGTGCGTTCCGCTACGCGTCGTCCCCTTCGCGGGGGACGTGGATAGAAATGTAATCCAGGACGGGATACAGCGACCTTTAGACCCAGTCTTCCCCTTCGCGGGGGTCGTGGATAGAATTGTTATCAGATCTACAAT
>CALXBD010000016.1 GCA_944386445.1 uncultured Clostridia bacterium | reverse complement strand
TCTGATGGCTGTTACGGTGGAGCTGAAATTGAAATATATCATTAAAAATGCATTTATTTTTGCATTTTTGGGAGCAAAGACAAACCTAATTACAGCGTTTTTCGTCCTGCTGCTGATGGTGCCGTCTGTGCTGTTCCTGCCATTGACTGCGCCAATCATGATTATATTACTGTTTTCTACAGTAGGATTCATTACAGTGTATAATTCCTACCCTTACATCATCAAGTATATCGTAGAGCCTCATGAGCAGCAGCTTCGGGCGGAACGCGGCGAGGATGATGAGGAGGATGACGAAGAAGAAGAGGATGACGATGTCATCTTTACCGATATCGGTTCCCAGGAGGTCCCCGTTCAACCGACAGGTAAAAATTCGGGCGGACATAGTAAATCTAAGGTGATCAAGTAAAATGAGAATGCGGCAGACGGTTCAGTCTGCCGCATTTTTGTGTCTTTACAAAAGGAGATTCATTCACAGATCATTTTGTAAGGAATAGAACACCTAAGGTGTTAGGGCCGCAATGACAGGAAATCGTGCAACTGGCCCGAGTTATGGAGATTTGCTGGAAATTTGCGCATTGAATGACGGTTTCCCGAACCAGATCGATATACTCCTGAGGGATACCAGAATGAGTAATGAAGACCCGGTCCAATTGCAGATCATCTCGATTCAGGACATCCTTCGTATACTGGACAAGAACTTTGTGAAGGTCACCCCGATATTTTTTGCCTACTGCCATGGCCCCGTTTTTTTCAGGATGGACCTCAATGCATGGCTTTAGCTTTAAAAGATTTGCCCCCAGAGCCGCTACTGCAGAGCAGCGCCCTCCGGCATGCATAAACTCAAGCGTATCCAGGATGAAAGAGGCATGACTGCGGTCAGCGAGTTTTCGGGCTTCCTGTTGAATCTCCTGTGCGGAAAGTCCGGTACGTGCCATTTCAGCTGCTTCTATTACCTGCAAGCCCATGCCGGTGGAAAGGCTGCGGGAATCGACAGGATAAACATGTCCGAGATCTTCGGCTGCAATGCAGCAATTTTGATAAGTAGAACTAAGTGACGATCCCAAGCAAAAGTGTACAATTTCGAATCCCTGTTCCACAAAAGGCCGGAAAAAGTCTGTATATTCTGCGATTCCGATAGCAGCAGTTTTGGGAAGAATTTTCTTTTCCCGATAAGCGCGATATAGGTCATCGGGAGTAATATCGACACCATCAGAATATTCTTTATTATCCAGGATAATATGATAAGGGAAGTAGCGTAATTGGTAGTGTTCACGAAAAGTTTCTCCCAAATCACAGGTGCTGTCAGCGGTAATAAGAACGTTTCCCATAGGCAATCCTCCGAAAGACAATTTTTTATTAATTGTATAGACGAAAATCGTCTTATAAGCCTTTGCCCAGTGTTTATAGAAAATGTTTGCAAATGGCTTTCGCATATTTCTATTTGTTTCTTTGCTTGTTAAGAATATCCCAAGCCCTTATGTAAACTGGAATTTATAACATATGTTTTTTCCATTCTCCCATTGCTCCTAATTTTTCTCCGATTGAAAAATAACCATATGGAGCATATATAGCCGGTTTAATTTTTGTCAAATCAATATTTTTCATATCCATATTTTTATAATTTTCATCAATCCAAATATTTTTTATCCTCGCCAAAAAGAGGTGTGCTCCGTCTAATTCCATTGTTTTTGTTACTTCACATTCATACGACCAGTGGCACTCATCTATTATGGGAACATCAACAAACTTTCCCCATTGGTAAGTATATGCGACCTCAGTTTTTGCGCCTTTTTCGCCACTTTTGTTTCCAAAATAGTCAGCAAGCCACAGGGTATCTTCTGTTATCATATTGGCAGAGAATTTATTGTTACGAAGTATGTTTGTTTTGGTGAGTTTGGTACCACCCACAGTCATCATTAAATGGGGGAGCTTATCAAATGAAAAACCAAGCCAAGTAATAATGCAAAAATTTGGTGTTCCATCTTCATTTTTTGTGCCAATAATATACATCGGTTGGGGGCTGAACACCCAGTCGGGTAAAATGCTGACCTTATTCATTGTTCTTCTCCCTCCAAATTCCGATTTGTCAATTTATATGTCATATATCATAGTACGCATATATGAATTTTTCAATCAATAATACTGTTCTTTACAAAACAGCAAAGTCAGCCACTTTTGTCAACATTTAAGACGAACAGCCTTCGTCGGCCACCCGCAAGTGCGGCTGTCTTCTGCTTGTGTAGCAAACGGGAGAGGGCAGAAGCAACGAGTACTTTCGTCCTCGCATAGTATGGTATTTTCTATATTTGTCCGTATTGTTCCATATCCCATGTGAAATTCGAGCACTATTTAGGCGCCAAAGTGTCAAAAATCATTGTTGTTTAAAGTAACTTGATATGCAAAAAGTCAGCAGCTGCAGGGCTTTCACGGTTCGCGACTCTTTGACAGAGCAAATTCAAATACTATTTTTTATTATTATAGCATTTTTTCATAAAAAAGGCTATAGACTTATGAAAAATATTGAGTTTTCATATTTTCAAAAAATTGGTTGACAAAATGCAAAACGTGTGCTATTATAGTAAATGTTCCGTGTGACAAAATTGCACGGAGAGATGTCCGAGTGGTTTAAGGAGCTGGTCTTGAAAACCAGTGATCCCGCAAGGGACCGTGGGTTCGAATCCCACTCTCTCCGCCACATTTTAAATTACACAACCTTGACAGGTCGTTTCCATGGAGTTGTACTCAAGTTGGTGACGAGGCGCCCCTGCTAAGGGCGTAGGTCGGCTAAACCCCGGCGCGAGAGTTCGAGTCTCTCCAACTCCGCCAGAACAAACCGCTTAACAAAAGGCTGAAAAGTCCGATGCTAAGCGGTTTTTTCCTTTATTGGCGGGCTTTTGGCACGTTTTTTGCAGAAATTCAAAGAACCATAAATTACCCCGAAAAAGCATGAAAAAACATCATCTAATACACAGAAAATACACAGTGATTTGCTGGAAATGTTTGTCTGTGTCAGGGCGTGTCATCCCTTACAAATTGGTTTAGCGCGGCAGCGGTTTTCTCCTTCCGGGATGACCGGATATGTGTGTAGATGTCTCTGGTCATAGACAGGCTGGTGTGCCCCAGCAGCTCTTGCGCATCCTTTTCATCTATCCCGGCCTCAAACAGGATCGTCGCGAAGGCGTGGCGAAGCTGATGCGGTGTCAGAGTCAGATTGGTTTCCTCCCGGTACTTTTTCCAGGAACGGTCAAACTGGGATTGTGTCATCAGCTCTCCCTCCCATCCGAATATGTACGCTTTCGGGGGGCCATCCGGCAGATGCTTCGCCAGCTTTTCCAAAAGGATAATGTCCCGTTTCCCGGCAGCTGTTTTGGGCGTCTTCAGCATGGGATGATTGTTATCATAGTACACAGATTTGGTGATGTGGATCACCTTAGACTTCCGGTCAATATCGCGGTATTGCAGCGCCAGGGCTTCTCCCCGCCGGCATCCGGTATAAAGCAGAAAGTACGCAAAAAGGCCGAAAGGTTTCTCTATGCTCTCCTGTACGATGGTGATCTCCCGATCAGAAGGAAGCTCCCGGCACGATTTGGGCAGGTTTTTGGGCGCCCGGACATATTGCGCAGGATTTTGCTCCAGATCGCCCTGCAGCACGGCATAGGAAAAGATTAGGTTCAGGACCAAGGCCTGGGTCTTAACGGTCTTCTGGGCGCGTCCCTGCCGCGCAAACGCTTCCAGAAATGCTCCCACCTGGGCTGCTGTTATGTCCTGGATTGGGTCCTCCCCAAAATGGTCATAAGCCCTCTGGTAAGCCGGCGTGTAGTTCTTCTTCGAGTTGTAGGCCAGCGTTTTGAAATGTTCCTCTTTCCATTCCTCCGCTACTTCTGAGAACAGCCGCCCCTGCTCAGCCTTTTCCTGGTAGGACAGAATTTTCTGCATGACCTCTGACTCGCTGTGTCCGCGAAACGCCTTCCGAACCCCCTGAATGGTTACGATCTTTTCAAACAGCCCGTCCGGACGCTGATACATTTTCTTCTTCTGATTCCGCCGCTGGGGCGCCCCGCAATGATTGCAATACAGGCTCTCTTCCGGTATCTCCTTTTTGCATTTTTTACAGATCAAAAAAACACCTCCCCAGGCCCTTGCGGATCCCCTGAAAAGGTGATATAATATCCCTGCAAGAGCTTTATTCGTTGTGGTTTAAGGCTTGTACTTTTAAACGAGTCGGATTCGACCCGTTTAAACCCCTCCCGCTTTCGTGGTTCAGACGGAGGCGGGAATCATAATAAACGCAAGAAAAATTAAGAAATCCTAAGAAAAAACATGAAATAACAGGAAATATCTTAATTTATGATGGTTGATTTTTTTCTTATTTTTGCATATAACATATAATATAAATAACAGGACCTCCCGCACCTCTCATACAGCAATGTGTGATGTGTCCCAGGGGGGACATTTTTTATTCTGGGGGTTTTTGATGGAAAATAAAAGCCCCAGGATTTGACACTTCCCGTATGATGGGAGGTCTACTACCAGGGACTTACGTTAACTTTGTATGGCTCTCGCCATGTTTATATTATACGCGAAATCCCCTAAAGAATCAACTACTAAATGTAGATATTAAGGTGCATTGTACACAATATATTGTATATTTCCCCTCCGGGGATTGAGTGAGCACCGGGGCGGGAGTTTTTATTTTTCCGGAAGTTGCGGTTGGTTATGTAAATTTTCCAATTTAGCGGTACTGGCGTTTCCGGCGAGATTCCGTAACTGAGTTTCCGCAATTTCGCGCAGCCGTTTCATTCGTTCAGGTTGCGAAACCTGCTGCTCAATAAAATATGCATTCATCGATTCCAAGTTGGACAATACAAGCAATTCCTGAATACTGGCGTAGTCCCGCATATTTCCGGACAGATCAGGGTTTTCTTTTCGCCATTCTGCGGCTGTTTTTCCGAATAAAACTACATTCAGCTTGCACGGGTATTTCTGATCCATGCTTTCGGTGTCATAACAAAATGATTGCTTCCTGCATCCTGCTTAATTACCTCGAATTCGAGGCAATTAAATCCAGAATTATTTATTGTTTCCCAAAGTCCTAAAAATTCTATTGTGCTGCGATTCCTCATCCAGTTTTGAATAACATATCCGGGTAATTCCGAATTATGATATTTGGCAATATCTGTCAGGGAAATATAATCGTCTTTTCCAATATTGGATACTACAGAAATATCAACATCTTTGGCATGAATTACACTTTGTACAGGTTTTTGTTTCGGCATATCCGCACTCCTTTTGCTTATCCCGCCTTCCGCTCAGGTGTTCCAGCACCTGGGCAGGATTTTTATTCACCACCCATTTCGCTGGAATGAGATTCTTCAATGAGTTCACCAGTCTCTGCATTGACAAATTTTACTACAATATCATCCGGTTGCGTTCCATTAAAAGCATGATAAATGCCACCAAACATATAAAATCCTAAAACAGACATAGCTTCAGTTAAACCAAGTTCCGAAGAAGACAGTTGAACAACGAATTCGGTATAGTCATCATTTGCAGTAATTTCTTGAAATGTCGGATAGTTGCCGGAATCGATCATTACTCATCATTTTCCATACAGAAGAAGCGCCAGATGCTGAACTGCGCGGTTCTTTTTGTTGTAGGCGGAGGAACGCTCAATGCCAAAGTGGTCACAAATATCGTATACAGCATCGGTTTGGCGCTCTTCCGCATTCCGGTAAAAGGCCTGTAAAATGTATCGCTCGTCCTCAGACAATGCCAGCCAAGCCGGCTTGAACCACTCCATGTATTCAACGGCCTGCCGGTATCGCTCTTTGAGCACATCCACCTCATCAATGGCAGCAATCATGCGGGATTCGCCTGACTGGGGATTGTGCGAACCTTTGGGCAGATCAGAAAGAGGGGGACTGCCCACCGAGAAGATCCGGTCGTGGACAGTGCGGATTTCCTCATCTGTGTGATCCAGAATGTACTGCATACTGGTGTAATCTTTCAAGGCGTTGATTGCGGCGCTGCGTTTATCCAAATAGTGCCAGATAATATTCATGTTCCTACCTCCGGAGTTTTGGATTTCTCAGATTGTTAGGTCTGCTTTGACCGCATCAATCAGCGCGGTCTGGGTGTGTTCCTTTTGGGAGAGGGCTTTCATGATGCGGCTGTCAATGGTGTCTTTGGTGAGGATGTGCTGCACCACCACGGTTTCAGAGGTTTGTCCCTGCCGCCATAAACGAGCCACCGTCTGCTGGTAGAGCTCCAAACTCCAGGTAAGGCCGAACCACACAAGGGTGGAACCGCCGGATTGGAGGTTCAGGCCGTGTCCCGCCGATGCAGGATGGATCAGTGCCACCGGGATTTCACCATTATTCCACCTGCGGATGCTGTCTGCGTCATCCAGCCGCGAAAACGGGATATGCAGTTTTTTCAGCTGGTCAGATATGCGGGCTAGGTCGTGCTTGAACCAGTATGCTACCAGAATCGGCTTGCCGTTTGCCGCTTCGATGATGTCCTCCAGAGCGTCCAGCTTGCGGTCGTGAATCGAAATGGTGTTCCCGGCATCGTCATAAATGGCGCCATTGGCCATCTGGGACAGCTTGCCGGAAAGGGATGCGGCGTTGGCGGCGGTGATTTCGCCATCGCCCAATGTGAGAACCAATTCTCGCTTAAGTTCTTCATAATGCTCGCGCTCCTCTTCGGAAAGCTGAACGGTGTATTCGCTGCTGACCAGTTCCGGCATCTGCAAATGGTCGGTGGATTTCATGGAGATGGTAATATCCGAGATTTTTCGGTAAATGGCCTCCTCTGCAAAGGGAAGCGGTTTGTAGGAGTAGATGATCTGGCCGTTTCGCTGATCCGGCATAAAGTAGTCGGTGCGATACCTGGTGATGAACCGCCCCAGCCGCTGTCCCATATCCAAAATGCGGAACTCCGCCCACAAATCCATGAGTCCGTTGGAAGCGGGAGTGCCGGTCAGTCCTACAATACGGTGGACTCTGGGCCTGATTTTCAGCATTGCCTTGAACCGCTTGGTGTTGTAGCTTTTGAAAGAGGAAAGCTCGTCGATCACCACCATATCGAAATGGAACGGGATGCCGCTTTCCTCTACCAGCCATTGGACGTTCTCACGGTTGATGATGTAAATGTCCGCCGGCTGCATCAGGGCAGCTTTGCGTTCTACCTCGGTGCCGACAGCTACGGAACAGATGAGGTTCTGAAGGTGCTCCCATTTTTCCGCCTCAGCTTTCCAGGTATCCCGCGCCACACGCAGAGGTGCGATCACCAGAACCCGGTGAACCTCAAAGCTGTCAAACAGCAAATCGTTGATAGCAGTGAGGGTGATGCTTGTTTTGCCAAGTCCCATATCCAGGAACACGGCGGATATGGGGCGGTTTTCGATGTATTCAATGGCGTAGGTCTGGTAGTCATGGGGTTTGAAGTTCAACCAGCATCCCTCCAATCTGTTCTGGCTGATCGATCACATAGACTCTGAATCCTAGGGAGCGCAACAGCCGGTGTCGTGCCTCCTGTAGTGGACGCGGGCCTTCTCCGGGAGCCTTCAGTTCCACAAAGGCAATCAGGCCGTCCGGTAATAAGACCAGGCGGTCGGGCATTCCTGCGAAACTGGGAGATACGAGCTTTACAGCGATGCCGCCGGCCTTTTTGACCGCCACGGTTAACTTGTGTTCTATGATTTTTTCTAACATGGCTACCCTCCGTCAGCGCTAATTTAGATGAGCGGGTAACCTCCCAGAATGTCATTCCCTAAACTTTTTATAGAACTAATTTTGATAGTCCTAAGAAAATTTTGGTATATGACCTTTATGGAGGTTACCCCTGCGGTTTTTTCAGTTCAGAAAATCTTCCTCCGCGTCGTTTTCTTCTCTCAGGCGCAGGCCCCTAAAAAAACGCTTGTTGTGGACTTTGATCCGCTCAAAGCCTGCCTTTTCCAGCGCAAAGTAGAAATCCGCCGTGCTGCGGATATACTCGTTACAGTCCAGAGAATAATTGCGGTAGGCTTGATACAGCGCCGAGGAGCTTTCTTTGTAGGAATCATCCACTTCGCACTTGTCTGCGAGGAAGTGGCCGAACCAGTCATTCTGGCTGCGATATTCATCAATGGCTTTCTGGACGCATGCGGGCACTGGAATCTGGTAGTCCAGCTCGATGACCTTCCTGGCCCCTTCGATGATCCACGCCAGAATGCTTTCGCCGGCATTGTCAAACAGGTACTCACCGTAATTTTTGATGTCGCTCTTACCGGTGATTTTCG
>CALXBD010000015.1 GCA_944386445.1 uncultured Clostridia bacterium | reverse complement strand
TTTCCTGATTGATGATACCGGTTAGTCTTGCCAGCTGTTCCTGGGAAAGCTCCCCGGAAAAATCTGACAATGCGACACCGTTAGTATTTTGTAATTTTTCCACTATTATACGGAAAAGTTCCCGGTTAAAGTCTGTAATGAAGTCTTTTTCGCTTATTTTCTCAAGAATTCTCCCTAAATAGTCCGGATTCCGGAACAGATAACACAGAATTCCTTCTTCTGCCCGGGCAGCCCCAAAATTTGCCGCTCTCTGAGGATTAACTCTGTCCCCATAAAGCGTTTTCTGCTGCTCGATATCCGCCCATTCCTGACGCTTTTCCTTCCGGTAATTCTTTTTAACAGCCTGCTCCAGATTTGTCAGCACTGTTTCCCGCAGGATTCCTGTCTGGGAAGCAAGCTCCCCGGCATAGACTTCCCTCTGAACCGGGTTCTTCAGCGTTGCCAGGTACCGCACCGCTTCCATCAGATATCCGCTTTTTCCTTCCGGGGTTTCCAAATCATAGCGTCCCCGAATCACCGAAAGCTGATATGCGGTAACATTCCCCGCTCCTTCCAGCAGCATTTTGAACCGCTGGGCGCCGAACTTTTTAATATATTCATCCGGGTCTTTTGCCCCTCGCATCTGAAGAATCTTACAGCTGACACCGACCTCCTCCAGCAAGCCCACCGCCCGATCGGTAGCCTTTCTTCCCGGCCCGTCGGAATCGTAGGCGATCACCCCTTCTTTGGCATATCCAGCGATAATCCGAGCCTGTTCGGCTGTCAGCGCCGTTCCCAAAGTAGCGACCACATTTTCAAACCCTGCCTGATTTACCGCAATTACATCCATATAACCTTCCGCCAGGATCAGCCTTCCGTCTGTGATCTGATTTTTGGCAAAATTCAACGAGAAAAGATTTTTACTCTTCTTAAAGACAGGGGTATCGTTGGTATTCAGATATTTAGGTTTGGCATCGCCCAAAACCCGGCCTCCGAAGCCGATCACATTCTTCCGCAGATCAACAATCGGAAACATCACCCGATTTCGGAAAAAATCGAAGTAAGATCCGCTTCTTCCTTTGACGACCACGCCAGCCTCCGCCATCTGCTCGTATGAAAACCCTTTTCCTTTCAGAAAATCCCGGAGCGTATTCCATCCATCCGGCGCATATCCCAAGCCATATTTGACCATGGTTTTGGGGCTGAGTCCCCGCCCGGAAAAGTATTCCATTCCGGGCTTTCCCGCCGGTGACTTCAAAACGCTGTTGTAAAACCGTGCCGCAAGCCGATTAATTTCCAAAATGATCGGCTTTATTTTAGCCGTATGGTCTTCCATACCGTCTTCCGGCACTTCCAGCCCCACCCTCTGTGCCAAAAATCGAACCGCTTCCACATAATCAAGGTTTTCGATCCGCATGATAAAGGAGATCACATCACCGCCCGCCCCGCAGCCAAAACAGAAAAAGGACTGGGTATCATTATAGACCACCATGGAAGGGCTTTTTTCCGAATGGAACGGGCAAAGCCCCACCTGATTGCGTCCGGAGCGCTTCAGTTTCACATAGGAGGAAACGATGCTTTCGATATCGCAGCTCATGCGCAGGGTATCAATAAAACTTCTGGGAATTGACATCGCAAACCTCCTTTTCTTTTACTCCTTCGTCCAGAATTTCGGCACAAAAAGCTCTTCATAAAGTTCCACTGCGTAATTGTCGGTCATCCCGGCGATATAATCGCAAATCACCCGTTCTTTCGGATAGCGTTCCAACATATCCCGGTAAAAATCCGGCAATTTCTCCGGCTCCAACAGGTAGTATTCATATAAACGCTGTATCAGGGCTTCTGCCTTCGACTCCTGGCCTTTTGCCACAGGATTTGTGTAAACATTTTCAAACATAAACCGTTCCAACAGCAGCTGGGCATCTTTTACCTGGGGATCCATCTGGATATCGTCGGTACTGTTCTCAACCAGCGAGGTGATCACTGTAGTCAATCGTGCAGATTTCCCTCGCCCCAAAACGTATACTGCTTCCCACGGCAAATCGGACTCCTGCAGCATTTCTGCCCGAATTGCGTCCTCTATATCATGGTTCACATAAGCAATTTTATCCGCCACCCGCACAACTCTTCCTTCCAGAGTTGCTGCCTTGACCTTATCGCCGCTGCCACGGGAATGGCACGCTATTCCGTTTTTTACCTCAAAGGTAAGATTCAACCCTTTTCCATCCCGTTCCAAAATTTCCGTAACTCGAACGCTTTGCAGGTAGTGCCGGAAATGAAACGGACATATCGCATCCAAGGCCCTTTCGCCGGCATGGCCGAAGGGCGTATGCCCCAAGTCATGGCCCATGGCAATTGCTTCTGTCAAGTCCTCATTGAGCTGTAAAGCCCGGGCGATGGTTCGGGCAATCTGAGAGACCTCCAATGTATGGGTCAGCCGGGTACGATAGTGATCCCCCTGCGGTGCCAAAAACACTTGGGTTTTATGTTTAAGCCTCCGGAAGGCGTTGCAGTGAAGGATCCGATCCCGATCCCGCTGGAAATCCGTCCGAAGCGGACAAGGCACTTCCTCTCTTGCCCTGCCGCGGCTTTTCGAAGAAAGGCATGCATAAGGCGACAGATATTGATTCTCCCATTGATTCTGATATTCTTTGCTGTCCATCTTCACCCCGCCTTTCAGGACTCTACCATATATATACCGAAAAACTTCTCAAATTCCTCTTTTTCGTCTACACATTCCTCATGCCATATCCGCGCAGTACTCATCCAATGTTACCGCCGTTACAGCGCCGTTAGTCAATTCCGTCAATTCTGCCTCAAACGCATCCGCCCGGGATGCTTTGATGAGAAGGGTCAAGGTAACATTTTCCGCAAAATCCGACTTTTCTGTTCGGATATTGTATTTTGGCAGAATATAGGTTACTTTTCCATAAAGGCTGTAGTCCATCCGCAGCCGCAAAAGCCGGCAAACCGTCATATGCTTTTTCTCCGCAGCCGCCAAGGCGATCGCCGCGCCATGGGTATATGCCCGGACCAAGCCGCCGGCTCCCAGGAGAATCCCCCCAAAATACCTCGTCACAACCATGCAGATATCCGTGACCCCTGCCTTCTGCAGCACATCCAGCACTGGTACTCCCGCTGTTCCCTGCGGCTCACCGTCGTCCGAGCAGCGTTTCAGCTGCCCTTCCCGCAGAACATAAGCGAACACATTATGGGTCGCATCCCAATGCTCTTTCCTGCGCTCTTCCAAAAACGCAAGCGCCTCCGCTTCTGTTTCCACATGGCGGCAATGGCCGATAAACCGGCTTTTCCGCTCCACGAATTCTTCTTTCGCTTCCCCTGCTATCGTCAGATAATCGGTCATACGTGTCTCCTTTATGATACGACAAAAAGGCGGTGCAAAAAGCAACGGCTTTCACCGTGCCTCTGGCACCGCCCCCATGGGTTCGGGCTGAACTTATTTATCCAGGCCAAAACGCTTTTTGAAGCGGTCGACCCGTCCGCCGGTATCCACCAGTTTCTGTTTCCCGGTGAAGTACGGGTGGCATTTGGAACAAACCTCGACGTTGATATTGCTCTTAGTAGAGCGAGTTTCAATCACATTGCCGCAAGCACATTTAATGACAGCAGCTTCGTATTTCGGATGAATTCCTTCCTTCATCTTCGTTCACCTCTTTCAAGCCAATCTCTCGAAGTACTATTATACCATATCCTGTTTTAAAAAGCAAGCAGTTCTCATATTTTTTTCAAAAAACAGGCTTTCTCCGCAGAAACCATAAAATCCGCAGTACAGGATTATGCTTCAGGCAGTTTGATACAGCCATGTAAAATAATAGTATCACATCTGCTCCAAAATTGCAACCTTTTTGTCGCAAAAATTTTTCCTCTTTTTCCCCACTCGAAAGCTTAAAATATAGGTATATTATATAAAAAGGCATAAAAAAATTCGTAAAAAAAGGTGTTCCAGCGGTCCTTGACAATCACATTCAAATAGATTATGATAGTTGTAAACGATTACAATTTCTTGTCGTTGTATATCCCAAAATTGCAGGGAAAAGGAGGACTCGGATGGCTACTATAAAAGATGTCGCCAAACTGGCCGGTGTTTCAGTGGCAACGGTTTCCAGAGTCCTTAATGATTATGACAACGTGCGCGGAGAGACCGTCCAGGCCGTAAAAAAGGCAATCAAGGAACTGGATTATCATCCCAATTTCTTGGGCCGTACCCTGCGCCGTCTGGAAACCACTAAAATTTTGGTGGTCGTCCCCACAATTTCAAACCAGTTCTATTCTCGAGTCGTCAAGGGCATCCAAACCGCAGCTCTGGCAGAAGGATATCATGCCATGATCGCAATCACGAATTCTGACCCTGTTGTGGAAAAGGAATTCATCGATATGGCAAAACGAAAACTTGTGGATGGAACCATCTTTCTTCATACGACGATGGATGCCGGAAAGCTTTCCAAATTTGCTGCCAGCTACCCTGCAGTGTCTTCCTGCGAACTGGTTCCGGAGGCTGATATTTCAACGGTTTCGATCGACAATTTTCAGGCTGCCTTGGACGCTGTCCGCTTTTTGATCGAGCAGGGACATCAGAGAATTGCTTTCGTTTGCGCAGGTGAACTTTACCACTCCTCTCAGCTGCGGGAAAAAGGTTATCGTGCGGCCTTGGAAGAGGCGGGGCTTCCGTTTCGTCCGGAGTTAATTTTTAATGAAGGATTTACTTTTAACGCAGGACGTCGAGCTGCCAAGCGGCTGCTGGAATTGCCGGAACTGCCCGATGCGGTTTTTGCAACCTCCGATTCCGCCGCTATCGGCGTGATTTCGGAATTGTCTAACCATGGGTTGCATGTGTGTGAGGATATCTCCGTAATGGGATTTGATAACAACCAGATCGCAGAATACTACTTGCCCTCCCTTACGACGGTATCCCAGCCTCAATTCGATATTGGTCATAAAGCTTGTGAGCTTTTGATAAAAAAAATTCGCGACCTGGCTTGTGAAAATGAATGCATCTTGTTGCCCCACAAGCTGGAATACCGGAACTCCGTTAAAAAACGAAGAGTTCTGTGACGAAAGGAAGAGATTTTCATGGACAAAAAAGTAAGAGTCGGCATCATCGGCTGCGGTGGTATCGCCAACGGAAAACATCTGCCTTCTATCAAAAAACTGGCAGACCGCGGCGTATTGGAAATCGTTGCTTTCTGTGACCTCATCGAGGAAAAAGCCGTAAAAGCTGCAAAAGAATACGGCACTCCTGATGCTAAAGTCTACACAGACTACAAAGAGTTGCTGAAAGACGAATCTATCGAGTCCATTCATGTTTGTACCCCTAACCGTTCTCATAGCTTTATTACGGTGGATGCCCTCCATGCAGGCAAAAACGTCATCTGCGAAAAGCCCATGGCAATCAATTCCGCTGAAGCCAAAAAAATGGTGGATGCCGCCAAGGAAACCGGCAAGATCCTGACCATTGGCTATCAGAACCGTCAGCGTCCTGAATGCCGCTATATCAAGGAAACCTGCGAAGAAGGCACCTTGGGCGAGATTTACTACGCTAAAGCTCACGCGATCCGTCGCCGTGCAGTTCCCACCTGGGGCGTGTTCCTCAACGAGTATGAACAGGGCGGCGGTCCTTTGATCGATATCGGCACCCATGCTCTGGACCTGACTCTGTGGATGATGGATAACTACAAACCCAAAATGGTCGTCGGCAGCGTTTACAAAAAGCTGGGCGATCAGACTAATACCGCTAACGCTTGGGGCGACTGGGATCCAAAGGAATACACCGTTGAAGATTCCGCTTTTGGCTACATTGTAATGGAAAACGGCGCAACAATCGTGCTGGAATCCTCTTGGGCTCTGAACACCCTGGATGTGGAAGAAGCTGCTACTACCCTCTGCGGCGTATTGGGCGGCGCGGATATGAAGAATGCGGAAGGAAAACCCGGCGGCGCTCGGATCAATGGTGTTAAGCACGGCCGTCAGTTCGTGGAAATTCCTAACCTGCAGGCCGGCGGCGTTGCTTTCTATGATGGCGCTGCTGAAAGTCCTGCAGAAATCGAACAGGTTATTTATTACAACGCTATTACCAAAGGAACCGAGCTTTGCGTCAAACCGGAGCAGGCTTTTGTGGTTACCCAGATTCTGGAAGCAATCTATGAATCTGCCAAGACCGGCAAACCCGTTTATCTCGACTAAAAGCATCGTATGGGGCAGGCGCTTATGCCTGCCCTGTCTTTTTAAGGAGGATTCATGATGAAGCTTGGTATTATCGCCAGCTATGGCCGCTTTGAGCCCGCGGATTACGACAAAGCAAAAGCACGTGGGCTTTCGTTTCTGGAGTACTGCATCAATGTGGGGACTGATTGGAAGTCTTTTGCAGATTCTGCAGACAAAATCAATGCGTGTGTAGCCCGCACAGGTGTAACAGTGGGATCCATCGGCCGCTGGGGCACTACCCGCATCACCGCTGAGGGCCCTGTCGCTGAAGAACTGGAAGCTGACAAAGCCTTGATCCGTACTGCCGCTAAAGTGGGATGCCCGGTCTTTGTGTGCGGTTGCAATGAAGTGGAAGGGCTTTCCTTCTATGAAAACTGCACCCGTGCTATCGATTATTTTAGGGAATTGCTTGCGCTGGGTAGAGAAGTGGGCGTAAAAATTGCCGTTTACAACTGCCGCTGGAACAACTTCGTGTGCTGCGATCCGGCATGGAGCATCATTTTGGGCGAGTTGCCGGAACTGGGCATCAAATATGACGCTTCCCATTGCATCAACGAATCAGATACAGACTATCTGGAAGAGATGCGGGATTGGGGAAAACGGTTTTATCATGTCCATATCAAAGGTACCTTAAAGGTCGGCGACAAACATGTGGACGATCCCCCGGCAGGCCTTGATATGATTAACTGGAATGCATTGATGGGTATGCTGTATGCCGCCGGCTATGACGGAAATCTGAGCATCGAGCCTCATTCCGGTGTCTGGAAGGGCGAACTGGGTGAAAAGGGTATCGATTATACCATCCGCTATATTAAAGAACGAATGCTGTAATCCAAAAATAGCAATAAAAATTGCGGTGCCTCTTCTACGAACCGGCACCGCAATTTTTTGTATTTGTTTCAAGGATCAGACGGGTTTTCCGACGGATTTCCGCCATTCGGTCAACTGCCGCTGGGCTTCTTCTACAATCTTTTCAGAACCGGAACGCTCCAGCTTTTCTAGGAATTCGTCCAGAATTTCATCCACGTTGGGAAGCTGACCCTGAATAAGACTGGTTTCGTATTCGGAAATTACACTGGTACACGCCGCAATTTCGTTGGTCACAGCCGTGGTATCGAATACAAAGCCGAGGTTGGTATCCTGTATGGATTCTTCATTGGCTGTCTCAATGAGGTTCCAAAGGTCATCGGACTCGGTGGCAGGAATCTCAATATTGAAGAGGCTACCGAACTGCCAGCCGTACCAATAGTAATAGCCATAGTTGGAAGGATCAGAATTCCGCTTGCTTCCTTCAAATGTAATGCGATTGTTTTCATCCCGCACATAATGCTCCCCTTCCAGGCCAAAACGGAGGGTCGTGGCAAGCCAGGGATCCGTATTCACTAAATTCAGGAAACGCAGTGCACTTTCCGGATTCCGGGAACGAGAGGATACTGCCGTGACAGCAGACTGAATGGTGGTATTATACATGGCCATCTAGGTAGAATTGTTCAGAACCATCTCGAAATCCTGGCTGTAAAGATGAGGATTGATGGTTACAAGCCCCGCATTGCTGGTAGAAAAGATCTTTCCGTCCTGAAGCATGGCCTGCATTGTTTCGTAGGTAATTGTGCCGTACAAGATTCCGTCATCCGACAGCTGTTTCATTGTTTGGCAATATTCACGGAATTCCGGAGTCGCATATTTGTTGAAGACAGTTTCGCCTTCTCCCTGGCCTTCAAAGGCGTTAATGCCGGGAATATTGGTGACTGCCAGCCCGTTGATGACATCGCTGGGGAAAAAGTATTCCAACAGGGGGATCGGCGACATGATCGGATTGCCGGCATCTTCTGGATATTTGGCATCCCGTTTCTCCTTAACCTCATACAGCAACGGAATCAGGTCTTTGAAGGAGCCCCAGGTAATGTCCGCATCTACGCCGAGATCTTCAGCCATATCCTTATTGTAAATGAAGTTGTAAATCCGGCAGTTGTCCTTATACGAAGGAATACCGTAAATCTTTCCGTCAATGGTGACGGCGTCCCAGAGGCCCTGGGGAAGCATTTCAACGGTCTCAGGAGCGTACTCCGGCAGAAGATCTTTTATGTCATAAAAAGCACCTTTCTGCGCATTGTTGATAAACGGGAATGCACTACCGGCGTGAAGGACATCAATTTCCTGTCCGGAACTTACCATGGCAGACATCTTGGTCGTATAGTCTGCCGCTGTGAAAAAGTGATAATTGACCCGAACATTGATCTTCTCTTCGAGATACTCGTTGATGGCATCCCATACCATATCAACGTCCGCCAATACAGGGTCCAAACGGTTGTAATATTCCAACACTACCGTTTCCTGGGGTTCCGCACTTGAGGTAGTCCCCGAACTGCCGGTTTCCGCCGGTGCAGAAGATCCGCTTTCTGTTGAGGCGGTTCCGCCGCAGCTTGAGAGCAGCATGGCAGCCACAACAGCAGCTGTGAAAATTTTGGTCAGTCGCTCAGATTTCATGGTCAGTCCTCCTAAATATTAATTTGATACGTTTATCCCTTCACGCTGCCGATGGTCAGGCCGCGGACGAAATACCTCTGGAAAAACGGGTAAGCTAACAGAATGGGAGCTGTGGAAATAACAACAATTGCCATCCGGGCACTGTCTGAAGGAAGAGATTTCAAAAGATCCTGCCCTTCCTGGGTATTGGCCAATTCCGCATTCCGCTTGATAAAGTCCAGGTTCTGCTGGATGCTGGTCAGCATGGTCTGAAGCGGCACCAGTTTCGGATTCTCAATATAAAGCATCCCCGTAAACCAGTCATTCCAGCGGGCGACTACGCTGAACAGCGCAACTGTAGCCAGTCCCGCCTTGAAAAGCGGAAGAACAATTCTTGTAAAGACTACAAAGTCACTGGCGCCGTCAATTTTGGCGGCTTCAAACAGAGAATCCGGAATCGTCGTTTTGATAAATGTCCTCAGGATGATAACATTGAATGCGGAAACCATGCTGGGGAAAATAAAGATCCAGAAGGAGTCATACAAATGAAGCAGGTTGGTATTCACCATGTAGGTCGGAACCAATCCTCCGGAGAATAGCATCGTAAAAAACAGGAAAAAGGTGTAAAACTTTTTAGCCGGAAAATTCGGCTGCGCCAGTACGAAAGCATACATTGCCATAACCGGCATGCTAACAAGCGTTCCAATTGCAGTATGTGCAATCGTTACCAGATAAGAATTCAAAACCTGACGGCCGGTTTTAAAAAGGCTGCTGTAGGCTACCGTGGTGAACTCAGATGGAAAAAAGGAGTATCCTACATACGCAATACTGTCCGCGCTGCTGAAGGAGATAATAACCACCAGCAGCAGCGGAAGGATAATGAGCATTGCCCCGGCCAGCAACAGCAAGGTAATCAGCGCATTCCAGCCCGGCCGAATGCGGTTTTGCAGATTTGAATGTTTCATATGTACCCCCTAAAACAGCGCACTGTCAGGATTGATCTTGGTGACAATGCGGTTCGCAATCATCACTAGGATGAACCCGATCAAAGACTGATAAAGTCCGGCCGCTGTACCCATTCCGGTGTTGTTTAAGGTCGTCAGCGCACGATAAATGTAGGTATCAATTACGTCTGTGACAGGATATAGCATGCCGTTGTTCTGGGTGACGTTATAAAACAGGCCGAAGTCTCCGCGGAAAATATTTCCCAGGCTCATAATCAGCATAATGGATATCATCGGCTTTAAGTAAGGGATCGTAATATACCAGGCCTGCTGCCCTTTGGTGGCACCGTCCAGCATGGCAGCTTCGTAGTATTCGCTGCTGATGCCGGTGATGGCTGCTGTGTATACCACTGCGGAATAGCCTATATGTTTCCAGGCGTTGACGAATACCAGCAGCGGTGGCCACACCGAACGGAACATATACCAGTTTACCGCATCCAGACCCATAGATGCCCGAACCTCATTGATAAGCCCGTTGCTGGGGCTCAGAAATGCAAATACAATGATGGCGACTACGGCCATGGAAAGAAAGTGCGGCATCATGAATACGGTCTGCAGCGCTTTTGCCAGCAGCCGGCTGTAAATTTCGTTCAGCAGCAGCGCCAGCGAAACTGCCAAAAACATATTCAGGACAATAAATACCAAATTGTACAGGATCGTATTGCGGGTAATCACCCAGGCATCTTCTGTGGTAAAAAGAAATTCAAAATTTCGAAATCCTACCCATGGACTCCGGAAAATGCCCAAAGAGAAGTCCACCTGTTTAAACGCTACCACCAATCCCAGCATCGGCAGATAGTTAAAGATCAGCAAACAGCATACGACCGGCATAGCCATCAGATGCAGCATCCAATATTTCCGGATATGACGCTGGATCCCGGTTAATCTGCCGACCCGCTGCCTGCACAGCCGGTTTGTGTTTTCCACAGAATCACGCTCCTTGATATCAATCCCCTCTCTCGCGGGGTCTGGTATCATTATAGTGTGATAATATCCGGCTCTCAAGATTAAATTTTTAAGATTCTTTGTACAAATTTAAGGACCTTACAATATTTTCTGCTTTCTTCCTGCAGACAATGGGACGCCTCCGGCCAATCAGCCGGAGGCGTCCCATTGCTGTCGGCAAACAGCTTCATTCCTCTGCCGGGCCGCGATTCACCAATGTAATGACTGCCCGCATCCCGGCTACATCCTGTTCAAACTGAAGCCCACTGCCTGTTCCAAACTGCATCCGGATCCGTTCATCCACATTCCGGATCCCGATCCCTTCTCCCTTGGTTTTCACCTGAGCCTTACCTTCCAAAAACCGGTTCAAAACTGCCGCATCGCCTTTTGTCCCGTTGTCCTCAACACAAATCCGAAAACACCCCGGCTCTTTCCGCGCATAGACATGTATCTTCAGATTTCCTTCTGCCGGTTCTCCATGAAACAGCGCATTTTCCACCAGCGGCTGCAAGGACATCTGCGGGATCTCTTGACCATAGTCCTCAGGGTCTACGTCGCAGATAAACTCAAACGGACTGCTGAACCTGAGCTGCTGAATCTTCACATAATTCTGCAAATATGACAATTCCAGCCCCACCGTTGAATTTTCCTTCATATAGCGAATGCTGTACCGGAGGATCCCGATCAACGCCGAAGCAATTTCAGAAATATTCTCCTGCCCTTCGCTTAAAGCGATGCAATTGATCGTATCCAGGGTATTGTAAATAAAATGCGGGTTTATCTGCAGTTGCAGAATATGCAGGCGGCTTTCATTTTGAGCGATCATGCTCTCCTCTTTTTCACGGAAGAGCCGCTTTAAAGAAATCTGCATCCGCTGAAAGCTCTGATACAAAATTCCTACCTCATCGTCAGGGTAGGTCTGCTGCGGAATATGTGTCAGCTTCTCCTCGCTGTCCATTTTTCGCATGGTATCGGAAAGCCTAACAATCGGGCGGGTAAACCGGAACGAAACAACCCTTGACAGTAAAATTGCCAGAATAACGCCTGCCGCCAATTCCAGCCAGACGATCCGGAGAATGTGATTCATGTCATTTAGGATTTCACTTCTGGGAGTAGCCAATACAATACTCCAATCATTGAACACCGGCTCCCGAACCACCCGGCAGACTTCCCCGAACAATTTGACTTCCCGGCTTTCCCTGCCGGATTCTTCCGCCAGTAGTTCAGGGGCAATCCGAGAAAGTTCTTCCCCCGCAGTATAACGCTCTTCATTGGTGCTGCACATGACGGTATCTCCGTATAAGAAGATCGCATCACTTCCGGATGTCAGCCGGGCCAGCTTTAGGAAATCCACAATATACCTCTGCTTAACCGCAAAGGCTACAACTCCGATCTCATCGTTATAATCCGGGTCGCTGAGGTTGATATTCCTTTGAAGATTGGTAAAATATATATACCCCGGAATTTCTGGAAAAACAAAGCTGACCATATCCCCGCTCTGTTCCAAAGTCCTGTGATACCATTCCTCGTTTTCCACCTGAACGGCACTGCCCACACAGGCGTTTCCATTCTGCAACTGATCCAGAAGGCAGGGCGCAAGGGACTGCGAAATTGGAAGCTGGTCAGAAACAAATAAAAAGCTGTTATAGTCGATGTGAGCTGGGGTGATTGAAGCGCTAGTATACGTATAAAACCTGCTTGTCAGCTCCCGGGACAGGTTGGCGGAAGCGATCCCTTCCTGAGGTTCTTCGACAATTTGGGGGATCATCTTATCGCAGCTGAGATAGTAAACCATCTGTTTCAATTCAGAAAGGATATTGTCAATGTTGACAGACGCCTGTGCTGCCATGGTCACCTGATTCTCCTGGGAACGCTGCAGAAGAATTCCCCGAAAATAGTAGGATATCCACATTGTCGTTCCAATCAGCAAAACCGTTACGCTCAGGGAAATAACTAAAAACAGTTTGGCAGTGATTTTATGAAAAGACATAGCGCTCACTCCACTTCAGACTGGGTCCGGACAACCATACTTTTGTACTCGGACGGCGTGATGCCGACATATTTGCGGAATGTCCGGGAAAAATATTCCCGGTTGTCATAGCCTGTCATAGAACTGATCTCGCTGATAGAGAAACGGGTGTCCCGCAGCAGAGACATAGCCTTTTCGATCCGGGCCTGATTGATATACGAAGAAAGAGTCACCTTGGAAATCTGCTTAAAAATTGTCCCCACATAAACGCTGGACAGGTGCAGATAATCCGACACTTTTTTAACCGAAAGATCAAAATCCCCCAGATGCTCCGAAATGTAACGGACAATTTCCTGATAATAGGACTGATAAAGCTGGCTGGCGGACTCCTTTTCATAAATCGCATCCAAATGGCTGACCCATAGATAATGGATATAATCGAATAGGCTCTCCGGATTCCGAATACTGCGGATTTTGTTGACTGCTTGCTCCCGGGCAGGATACAGCTGTTCGGCAGAAATATGCTTCTTTTCCAGAAACCGGAATAAAACGTCCTGCAGCAGCAGACTGCAGTCTACCGCATCCTCCAGCCGGAGCCGGGACGGAAACACTTCATTCTTAAAGAAATCCCTTACTACGCGCGTGTTCTTTTCCTGGAAGGAAAACTCCAACACCTGCTCCAAGGCTTCCCGGTTCAGCATCAGCTGGCGATAGGTATTCTTCTTGCTTCTCTTTTCCTTCAGCTCCAGAATAATTTGCTGAAGCTGGTCGATGTTTGTACGGTTCAGCGGTTTCAAGACAAAGTCTCGTACCCCAAACCGCATTGCTTTGCGTGCATATTCAAAGTCGTTGTATGCACTGAGGACAATAATATCCACATCCAGTACCGCACCCCGGAGTTTTTCCACCAGCTCCAAGCCATCCATAATAGGCATTTTAATATCCGTAATAATCAGATCCGGATTTTTCTCCAATGCAAGCTGATAAGCTGCTGCGCCGTTCTCCGCTTCCAGAGTCTGATCAAAGCCGATGGCCTTCCAAGAAATCATATTCTGGATACATTTTCTCACGAACTGATCATCATCAACGATCAATGCTTTCACTGGGATTCCCTCCTTCTGACAACAGGATACCATATCTGTCCTTTTTCATCAAGTATCAAACCATCAGCTGTTAAAGTCTGCCAATTCAAACCAGTAGGCGCATCCCAGGCGATCCCGTACCCCGACAGCCAGAATTTTTCCGTCAGGAGAAAATGAAAGGCAGCAGGGTTCATTGCTGGCACCGATCAGTCCGTTTACATTGGCATCATGGATAAAAATTCTTCCGCAAAGGCGAAGCCCGCTCTTCTGGCTGTAAAAGAAAATGGTTCCCAATCCGTCCGGATCCCCTGCTGCTCCTGCGGCAAGATCAGCTGTCGGAGAATACGCCAACTGATGAATCGGACCATCGGCAGCCGCTCCCAGGTTATAGACCTTTCCCTGCTCCACAATCGCCAGCATACCGTCCAAGGTACCTACCAACTGCCTGCCGCTGCCAATGTCCACCGCTGCGCTGGCCTTTGCCAGGTGGCGCCGCTCCGGCTTCCATGGCAGGCATACGCCTGCATACTGCTCTGAAAAATCCCTTTCCTCTTGAATTTTTCCGTTCCATGGACCTAAAACGCTGATTTCCCCGTACTTTGCAATCACTTCCACGGGATTTTTCACGCCGCACACTGCCCGGACTGTCCCGTCATTGTCTACCTCAATCCGACGTACCGACGAAGCCTCACCGCACCCCAAGCGCTTCCAAAGCTTGATAATTCCGCAGCGTTTTGCAGGAATCATAGTGGAATTCACAGCATCATCGCCATAGAATTTCAGCCTGCCTTTCTCGTCCATGGCCTGAGGAAGGGTATCGATAAAGGCCGCAGAGCTTTTCCGAATCCGGTCCTCTTTCATCATCTCCAGATAGGGACTGGCCTCTACTGAAAGCTCCTTTCCCGTGACAACCCAATAACGGGATTCCCCGTTTTTCAGTTTGGCATAAAACAGAGGAGCCTTTGTGAGACATCTTTTACCGCTCAGCAAATCAGAAATGGAAACCTGTAAAACAGCTGCCGGCTCCTCCATCCGGTTGGTATCTGTAACAAAAATCTTCCCTTCCCGTACAAACAGGCCGTAAGATGCCTGAACAGTCCGGGTAAGACTGCCCACCAACCCCATGTTCTCAGGTTTTCCGCCATGTTCTACATCCTGCCGCACTAAATAAAGCCCCAATCCCATAACGTCGCACAGGTACCACAGGCAACCGGATTCATCACGATCCATTCCCATACACCGCACACACCAGTCCTGCACCGCAAGTTCTTCCGGAAGCAGGGGACTGAGAATCTCCACGCTGCGTGTCCGACAGTCAAAATGCATCAAATGATCATAAGACAGACTTGTAAAATAAAATCCGCCCCGGGAATCGTGAGCATAATGCATCAACTTGTTGTTGGTTCCCCAGGCTATGTTCCGGGGATTGCAGGGAAAATCAAAAGGGATATCCTCCAGACGCTGCTGCTCCAGATTGACACAGAACAACCTGCCGGAGGCAGTGCTGCTGTATAGATTTCCGTCTCCGCCTTTCACATAACGCCAGGTTCCGAATTCCGTTGCCTGACCAAAATCCGTGATCCTGCGGGTGGAAAGATCAAATCTGTAAACATGACCCCGCGCATAACCGGATAGATAATAGGAATTGGTTTTTTCATCATAGATTCCGCCATAGAAGGATTCGCGAGGCACGGGAATTCCCAAATCTTCCACACGGCCCGAATCAGGGTCGCAGATCAGGATATTGGAGCCTGCATACCCTTCCTGCAGATGATCATAATATGCAAACGGCATCCATCTCGGGTGCCCGGGCGCCGCGGCGGTCGTGTGGGTCGCCATCAGAAGCTTTCCATCCGGAAGAAACTGAATGGAAGAATGTATTTTACTGGGACGGATCGCACGGTCATAGGTAACGATAACATCTTCCAGGGAAAATACCTTCTGGCAGTATCCCGTATCCGGAAAATATTCATAAAGCCTTGCATAATTTGTGGAGTGCGCCTCAGCACAAACACTGAAAAAATGCCGTCCCTGGGGGCTGACTGCGTAATCCCAAATCGAAACATGCTCCGGCTCCTGGGAAACGATTGTATGCTTTACAGTGGACTGCGGGATTAGCTCCAGCATGGTATCGGGAAGATCTTCAAGCCAGCTCAAATCCTGCAAAGATACATCTGATGCCTTCATATCTTGATTTCACCTTTCTGCAAATACAGTTTTTTTCAGTATATACGCTGCCGAAAAATGATTCAAGAAACAAAATTAAGGATTAACCGCACAAAATCAGGAAGAATATTGCATAACACAAATTTATGATTTGTCAATAGTTTTCAAGAAAATTTTCTTTAAAAATACAACTTCGTTCGTCAAAAAATATTTGATTTTTCTTCCAAAGTGTGGTAAACTAATCAGGTCGTTAGTATCTACAAGCGGTAAGCTACCGCTTTATCTGAACTTAGAAAGGACGATTTTTATGGCTCGCTTATTTGGAACAGACGGCGTCCGCGGGATCGCCGGAACAGAACTTACTGCCCAGATGTGTTTCGATATCGGCCGCGCCGCCGCAATGGTGCTCACGGAGGGATGCGCCGACAAGCCCAGGATCCTCATCGGCCGGGATACCCGTATTTCGGGCGATATGATTGAAGCCGCCTTAACAGCCGGCTTCTGTTCTGTCGGAGCAATCGCCATCCCGGTCGGGATTATCCCCACTCCTGCCCTAGCCTGGCTCACGCGGGAGTATCAGGCAGACGCCTCTGCAATGATTTCCGCCTCGCATAATCCTATGGAGTATAACGGCATCAAGCTTTTCAACAAGGACGGGTATAAGTTGGACGACGCTTTAGAAGACCGCATTGAGGCCATCGTCCGCGGAACGCTCCACACCATCGACCTTCCCAGCGGAGCCGGGCTGGGAACCGTTTCCCGGATGAAACATGCAGCAGACGACTATGTCAGCTACATTCTGACCACCATCGATACCCGCCTTGACGGCATCCGGGCCGCGGTGGACTGTGCAAATGGCGCTGCCTTCCATACTGCTCCGGCCGCCTTGAAAAAGTTGGGGGTCAGTCTTACGGTCATCAACGATACTCCTGACGGGCTGAATATCAACGACCATTGCGGTTCCACCCACATGGAAGGAATCCGGAAGCTGACCATAGAATCAGGGGCAGATGTTGGGCTGGCTTTTGACGGAGATGCTGACCGGCTGCTGGCTGTGGATGAACTGGGCAATATTGTCAACGGCGACCAGATTATGGCAATTTGCGGCACTTATCTGAAGAGCCGGGATAAGCTGCGGAAAAATACCATTGTAGCTACGATCATGAGCAATTTAGGGCTCTTCCAGATGGGGGAACGGGAAGGAATCGAGGTTAAAAAGACCAAAGTCGGAGACCGTTATGTGCTGGAACGAATGCTGGCAGACGGCTATTCGCTGGGAGGAGAACAGTCGGGGCATGTGATCTTTCTGGAACACAATACCACCGGTGACGGACTGATTACGGCCTTGCAGCTCCTTTCTGTCATGCATCACACCGGAAAACCTCTTTCTGAGTTGGCAAAAGTAATGACTGTCCTGCCCCAGGTGACCGTCAACGTGCCGGTGGAAAACGAAAGAAAGTATGCATATATCGATGATGCGGAAATTATGGCCGCGATCCATCAGGTCGAACGGCTTTTCGAAGACACCGGCCGGGTCCTGATCCGCCCCTCCGGTACAGAAGCTATGATTCGCATTATGATCGAAGGTCAGGATCTTCCTTTGATGGAGGAACAAGCAAATCGCCTTGCAAAAATCATGGAACACAATCTCCAACTTAAATGATTTCCAACTTAATAGGCCCCTCGGCTATGCCGAGGGGCCTATTGTAATACTACACCTTTTCAGGGGTCCCGATTTAGACTGCCAGCTGCTCCGGATTCTGAGCATCTCTGGCAAGACGCGCATACCGAATTTCCAAAGCGTCTGTGCGGATATGCAGTTCCTGCATCCGGTAAATGGCATCCCAAGCCGGATCCCCTTCCAAATCTTTCAGATTGTCGCGCAGCTTTTTCTCCTGACGGCGGCGACGTTCGATCCCCTTGGCCAACAGCGTACAACGAATTTGCTGTACAAAAGAATTTGTCTTATTTTTTCTGTCTTTCATGTTGTCCTCCTATTCAGTCTGCCCTGTAAAATTTGTCCGGCGGAGATGGGCAGTAGCTGGTATGCCGAACAGTTACTTTACAGTTATGAGTATATCAGATGCGCTTTGCGAAGTATGTCGAAAACAGGAGATCAAATTGGCTTTTTTCCCATAAATGCCGGATTTGTAGGAAATAATATTTATTTTAAACAATGCAAGACATTTTCGTAATATTTCCATGAATCGTGGTAAAAGAGAAAAGAAGTATAGACAGAAAACAGCTTTTTGCCGCAGAAGAGTTGCTATTCTCAATGTAAATATGATATAATAAGATGATGTTTTGTGAAATGGCAGAGGAGGCATCTGAATTTATGCTTACGGATATTGAAATTGCTCAACAGGCAAAATTGCAGCCGATCCAGCAGGTGGCCGCTTCGTTGGGAATTGGGGAAAACTGTCTTGAATATTATGGAAAGTATAAGGCTAAACTTTCGGATGAGCTTTTTGATTCGGTCAAAGACAGACCTGACGGAAAGTTGATTTTGGTGACGGCAATCAATCCTACTCCCGCCGGCGAAGGTAAAACAACGACCTCCATCGGGTTGGGTGAGGCTATGGCAAAAATCGGCAAAAAGACAATCGTCGCTTTGCGGGAACCTTCGCTGGGTCCGGTGTTCGGTATCAAGGGCGGCGCCGCTGGCGGCGGCTATGCGCAGGTTGTGCCAATGGAAGATATTAATCTGCATTTTACCGGGGATATGCATGCCATTACCGCTGCAAATAACCTGCTGTGCGCGATGATAGACAATCACCTTCAACAGGGAAATGCCTTGGGAATCGATCCCCGGAGAATTCTCTTTAAGCGCTGTCTGGATATGAATGACCGAGCCCTCCGCTTCACTACCATCGGATTGGGCGGAAAGGTAAACGGTGTCCCCAGAGAAGAGGGCTTCATCATTACGGTTGCCAGTGAGATTATGGCGATCCTCTGCCTGGCGGACAACCTGATGGATTTGAAAGAACGTATCGCCGGTATTCTGGTGGGGTACACTTACGATAATAAACCGGTCTACGCCAGGGATTTGAAGGCTCAGGGTGCCATGACTGTTTTGTTGAAGGACGCTTTAAAGCCCAATCTGGTCCAGACTCTGGAAAATAATCCCGTTCTGATGCACGGCGGCCCCTTCGCCAACATTGCCCATGGATGCAACTCCGTTCGGGCAACTAAATTGGCCTTAAAGCTGGCAGATTATACCATTACTGAGGCCGGGTTCGGTTCTGACCTGGGTGCGGAAAAATTCTTCGACATCAAGTGCCGGAAAGCTGGCCTGACACCGAATTGCGTCGTGGTCGTGGCTACCGTGCGGGCACTGAAATATAATGGCGGTGTGGCAAAAGCAGATTTGAATGAGGAAAATGTCCCCGCACTGCAAAAAGGAATCGTAAACCTCAAAGCACATGTGGAAAATATGAAAAAATTTGGGCTGCCGGTTGTCGTGGCAATCAATCGCTTCCCCAGTGATACCTCTGCGGAACTGCAGGTCATTGATGACTGCTGCAAAGAAATGGGAGTCAGATATGCTCTGTCAGAAGTATTTTCCAAGGGCGGCGAAGGCGGTATGGAGTTGGCGCAGGCAGTGGTGAAAACCATCGACGAAAATACAGAAAACCATTTCGCACCGATTTATCCGCTGAATCTGCCGATTAAGGAAAAAATCCGCTTGATTGCGAAAAAAATTTATGGCGCCGGTGAGGTCGCTTATACAAGTGCGGCCGAAAAGGCAATCGCAGAGATTGAAGCTCTCGGACACGGGGACTTGCCGGTCTGCATGGCAAAAACCCAATACTCGCTTTCAGATGACCCGACCGTTCTGGGCCGTCCGGAAGGCTTTACCCTCCATGTCTCTGAGGTGAGACTGTCCGCAGGTGCAGGCTTCATCGTGGCCTTGACAGGAAGCATTATGACTATGCCGGGCCTTCCCAAAGTACCTTGTGCCGAACGCATCGATATTGATGAAAATGGCATTATTACAGGACTCTTTTAAAGAACAGCCGGCGTCCCGGCTTGGAGGATCTCATGAAAGAAATCTGGCAGGCGCTTAAAAACTATTTCCGGCGGCTGGACAAGGCTTTGCTGCTGTTTTGTGCTGCTGCAGCCGCGTTCAGCCTTGTGTTGCTGTACTCCGAAGTCAAGGCCGGATTTCTGGAAATGAGCAGGCTGAAAATGCAGCTGTTGGCCGGAGGCATGGGGTTGGTGGCAATGTTTGTCATGACATTGATCAGCTACCGGCTGCTAGCAAAGCTTTTGTTTGTCCATTTACCTATCACATTAGGCCTTGTGCTGGTGACCTTCACCAGTCTGCCCATTGTTTACCAGCCGCCCGGCTCCGATGATACCGCATGGCTTCGTGTAGGCAGCTTTTCGCTGCAGCCATCAGAGCTCTTGAAAATTTCGTTTATCCTGACATTTGCCCTGCATCTTTCCAAGGTAAGGGAGCATATGACCAAACCCCTTCATGTTCTGCTGCTGTGTATCCACGGTGCAGTGCCCTGCTTGCTGATTTACATGCAGGGCGATATGGGGTCTGCTTTGGTGTTTTTCTTCATCTTTTTGTGTATGATCTTCACAGCAGGGCTTCAATGGCGCTATATCCTGGCCGGAATCGGCGCTATGGGCGCTTTAGTGCCAATTATCTGGTACAGCGGTTCCTTCCCGGATTACCTGCGAAACCGGATCCTGGTCCTGCAGGACGTGGAAAATTCCACATTGGCAGAGGCATATCATCAGCAGGTGGGGCGAAGAATTTTAGGTTCAGGCGAGATTTTCGGAAAAGGCCTTTTTTCGGATGATCTCAATTACGTGTTCGCGATCCACAACGACTTTATTCTGGCCCATATCGGACAAACCTTGGGCTTTGTAGGTTGTGCGTTTGTCGTCTTGCTATTGACGGCAATTTGTGTTAAAATATTACTGACAGCCAGGATGAGTACCGATCCCCTCGGCTGCTATATCTGTTCCGGCGTTTTTGGAATGTTCTTTTTCCAATCCCTGATCAATATCGGAATGGTTCTGGGAGTCGTGCCGGTCATCGGTATTACATTGCCGTTTATCAGTTACGGCGGGACTTCGCTACTGACCTCTTATCTGGCAATGGGGCTCGTTATGAGCGTGTATTCTTTTAACAAGAAACGCCCGGGCTCCGGATACTGATTTTATAGAAAGGACGCGGGATTGTCCCGCTGGTTGAAAATATGCGCGTGATTACCGGATCCGCCCGCGGGCGGAAACTGAAAACTCTGGATGGACTGGATGTCCGGCCTACTACCGAGGTTGTTAAGGAGGCTGTATTCAGTATTATCCATTTCCGCCTGCCTTACGCCAACGTACTGGATCTGTTCGCCGGCTCTGGACAGATGGGCATCGAAGCCCTCAGCCGCGGTGCTTCCAAAGTGGTTTTTGTGGACAACTCCCGGCGTTCACAGGAGGTTATTAAAGAAAATTTGACCTCTGTCGGGTTAATGAAGCAGGCGCGCGTCATTGCAGATGATGCGGTCTCTTTTCTGCAACATGCCGCCGACCCCTATGATATAATCTTTCTGGATCCACCGTATGATCTGGGGTATGGACCTAAAGTGCTTCCACTGCTGGGCAGATGCCTTGCACCGGAAGGAATCATTCTTTACGAACATCGGAAAGGTGAAGAGATGCCGGAACAAATCGGCGATTTGTCTCTTAAAAAACAGTATACCTACGGAAAAACCGTTGTGACAACTTATGTGAAAGCTTTTGCAGAGGAATGACATATGCAGAATGAAAATAGAAGTTCGATGAAAATCGCCGTCTGCCCGGGCAGTTTTGACCCGATTACCAAGGGGCATTTGGATATTATCCGCCGAACGGCAAAGCTCTTTGAACGGGTGATCGTTCTGGTATCCGTTAACCCTGCTAAAACCAATTTTGCGTTTACGATTGAGGAACGGGTGGACTTCATCCGCAGAGTAACAACAGATCTGGATAATGTGGAAGTGGATTCTTCGGACGGCCTGCTGGCAGATTACCTTCGTGCCAAGGGCGCTTGCGCAATTGTGAAGGGCCTGCGGGCAGTATCCGATTTTGAATATGAATTTCAGATGTCTTTGGCTAATAAAGTGCTCAACCCTGAGGCGGAAACCGTGATTATGACTGCGGCTGCAGAAAATATGTATCTCGGCTCCAGTATTGTAAAGCAGATTGCCAGCTTCGGAGGAGATATCAGTAATTTTGTGCCGGAGTGTCTGCTGCAGGAAATCCAGGTGCGGCTTTCCCGCAAGTGATTCAGAGTTTTAAGGAGGGGTACCCATGACGAACAATGAAAATATCGACGGCATCCTTGCCATGATGGAAGATATGCT
>CALXBD010000014.1 GCA_944386445.1 uncultured Clostridia bacterium | reverse complement strand
ATTCATCAGCTTTTTCAGCTGGGGAGAGGCGTGTTCAACCGATAGAGAGCCGCCTACGGATTCCATCGTGCGGTATCGTCCCATAATCAGCCCAATTCCGCTGGAATCCATAAAAGGAACATTTTCAAAATCCAGCACCAGGGCTTTGGGAAGGGCGCTTTCTACCATTTCATCCACGGCTTCCCGGATGACAGCAGCGCTGTGGTGGTCCAGCTCTCCGGCCAGATAGGCGGTCAGGGTGTCCTGCTGGGAGGAAAAGGTCACAGGCATGAGATTGCCTCCTCGTTGTGTTTGTGTGCGGACAAGCCGCTCTAAGGATAGAATAACGCCGGGACTGTGAGAAAACGGTCGAAACCTGCGGATGAAACTATTTTTTTGCTTTTTGAACTGGTCATAAAATAGGTTCATAGTTTTTTGATTGATTATGAGCCGGATATCTGATATAATAAAAACAGATTATGCACATTTTCCTATGGGAGAAGGTTGCGCTGGAAAGAAGGTTGCTCCATGGATTTTTCCGTTTTGCTTTCGGTCTACCGGAAGGAAAAACCGGAATACCTCAAGCAAAGCTTGGACAGTATCCTGGCTCAGACAGTACCTCCAACGGAAATCGTAATGGTGGAGGACGGCCCGCTGACGCCGGAATTGGATGCAGTGCTGGCTGAATATAAAAAAGACCCCCGTTGGAAGGCCGTATTACTGCCTCAGAACATGGGTCTTGGAAAAGCCCTGAATGAAGGCTTGAAAGCTTGCAGCTATGATCTGGTAGCGCGGATGGATACCGATGATATCGCCTTGCCGGACCGTTTTGAGAAGCAGGCGGCTGCATTTTCCGCCGACCCGGAGCTGGGGCTTTGCGGCGGACAGGCAGCGGAATTTCGCCAGACTCCCGGCGATGCCGCTGCCCGTAAGGAGGTTCCTCTGGAAGACGCCGAGATCAGAAAATATGCACGGCGGCGAAATCCCTTTAATCATCCGACAGTGATGTACCGGAAATCCGCGGTGCTGGAAGCCGGAAGCTATCAGCATGCTATGTGGTTTGAGGATTACTACCTTTGGGCGCGGATGCTGGCAAAGGGATGTAAATGCCGCAACCTGCCGGATGCTTTGATTTGGTTCCGGGCAGGAGACGATATGTTTGGGCGTCGGGGCGGCTGGAAATACGCAAAAAGCGCGGTTTCCGTCAAGTATAAGCTTTGGAGGCTGGGCGTATCCAGCTTTGGCGATTTCGTGATTTCGGCAGGCGGACAAGCTGCCGTTGCTTTGATGCCGTCCGGGATGCGCCGGCGCTTTTATGAAAAATTCCTGCGAAAGGACGGTGCTTCCGGCCATGGACAAAAAGGCGCTGATTGAAAAAATGAGCGGGCTTATGTCTGCTGTTAACCGTCTGATTCCTAAGAATCCGCGGAAAATCGTTTTCTATTCCAATATGGGCTTTCGGGATAACGTCAAAGCGGTGTATGATTATCTGATCTCTCAGGATTGTTCCGAATACAGTATCGTTTGTGCGGTCAACGACTGGGAGGATTTCGCAAAACGCCCCCATCCGGACAACGTGCAGTTTGTAAGCCCTGCCGGTGGAGTACGGCATTTCTTCACCGGAAAATATTTTTTCTATTCTTTCGGGAAATATCCTGTGAAGCCTTCTAAAAAGCAGGTTGTGGTCAATCTCTGGCACGGGTCTCCGCTGAAAAAGATCGGCAATTATCTGGATGATAAAGATGAGAATTTCTTTACCTATGTGCTGGCGGCTTCGGAATTTTTTGCTCCGATTATGCAGAAGGCGTTCCGGTGCCGTGCCGAACAGGTGAAAATTTGCGGCCATCCCCGCAACGATGCCATGTTCCGCGGGGAAAACGCCCTTGGGAAGCTGAAACTGGATAACGGTTGGGATAAGCTGATCCTTTGGCTGCCCACTTTCCGCCAGTCGGATTTCCTTGGAGTTTCCGATTCGTCAGGAGTGAGCGGCACCGGGCTTCCGATCCTTTCCCGGAAAGAGGATATGGAGCGGGTCAATGGACTGCTTCGGGAGAAAAATACTTTATTGCTGGCCAAAATTCATCCGGCTCAGAATCTGGATGCCATCGATCAGACCGCCTATTCCAACATCCGGATCGTGACCAACAGCCAGATGCAGGCTGCGGAATGTGACCTTTATGCGCTGCTTGGGCAGGCAGACGCGCTGATTACCGACTATTCGTCCGTGTATTTTGACTATCTTCTGCTGAACCGGCCTATCGGGTTTACAGTAGACGATATCCAGGAATATATGGCCAACAGGGGATTCGTGGTAGAGGACCCGTATCCGCTGATGCCGGGCCGTTTTTTGAATACGCCAGAGGAGTTCAGGGAATTTTTGAAGGATACCCTGGAGGGATCCGACCCCTTTGCGGAAAAACGGCAGGAAGTCGGGAAACTGGTTAACCAATTCAGCGACGGGCAGGATAGCCGGCGGGCACTTGAGATCGCCGGGATTCGGCTGCCGGAGCGGAAAACAGGAGAAACGCTATGAGAAAAGTGATTACCTACGGAACCTTCGATTTGCTTCATTACGGGCATATCAATCTGCTGAAACGGGCAAAAGAACAGGGGGACTATTTGATCGTAGCCTTGTCCACCGATGAGTTTAACCGGGGAAAGGGTAAGGAATGCTATTTCCCTTATGAGGTCCGCAAACAGCTGCTGGAAGCAATCCGCTATGTGGATTTGGTGATTCCCGAAACCTGCTGGGAGCAGAAAATCGAGGATGTAAAAGAATTTAAAGTAGATGTGTTTGTTATGGGCGACGACTGGAAGGGCAAGTTTGACTTTTTGAAGGACTACTGTGAGGTCCTCTACCTGCCCCGGACGCCGGAGATTTCTACTACCAAGATCAAGCACGATCTGGAGAATCAGGAGAAGGCTGATGGAAAAGCGTAAGATCCTCACCGGCGTCATCGGAAAGGGACGAGGTGGGCTTTCCTATTATGCGGTCAGCCTTTTGAAGACTTTGAACCCCGAAAAGTATGAGTTTACCTTTCTCTCCAATGACCCGGAGCCGTTTTTCGGTGAAGAGATCCGTGCCCATGGGGGAAAAATTTTGACAATTCCTTCCCGGAACAGGCATCCCATTGCACACCGGAAGGCGTTAGATCGTATTATGGCTGCGGAAAAGTACGACGTCTGCCATATCCATCTTTCCAGCGCCAGCAATATCGAGCCGCTGGCGGCGGCCCGGCGGGCAGGTATCCCGCTGGTGATCGCCCATTCTCACAACGCGGGCCTTTCGGGAAATCCGCTGTCAAGGTATTTTCATAAGGTCAATGTGCCGAAAATTGAGAAATATACCGATCTGCGGCTGGCGTGTTCCGGGCTGGCAGGCAGATTCCTGTTTGGAAACGCCAGTTTCCGGGTGGTGAAAAATGCCATTGATTTGGACCGGTTCGTTTATTCGGAAGAGGTTCGCGTGGAAGTCCGCAGCCGGCTTTCTCTGGACGGGAAATTCGTGGTTGGCCACGTGGGAAGAATGACGGAAGCTAAAAACCCAAAATTTCTTCTGGAGCTTTTTAAGGAGATCTATCACCAGGAGCCTGAGAGCGCATTGCTATATGCCGGTTCCGGCGAGCTGGAAGCGGAACTGAAGGCTTACGCCCGGGAGCTGGGAATCGAAAAGGAGATCCGGTTTGTGGGGCA
>CALXBD010000013.1 GCA_944386445.1 uncultured Clostridia bacterium | reverse complement strand
ACCCCCATACATAGTACAAGGGACGAGAGCGTCATACTCACGTGTTACCACCCTAATTCGCTTGTTTCTCACGACAACAAGCCTTATCAAGTTCGGATAGGAAATGATCTATCGAAACTCTATCGCTGTTACGGGCGATCCCGGCGCAGCCTAACCCAATGGCTCGATGCGCAGCTCGGAGACCATCTTCAACAAAATCCGCTTTACCCATTCACAGCACATCCGAAGATGATGGGATTCTCTGAAAAGCTTCCGTTGCCTACTCTTTCTCGTCATTGCTATTGTTTGTTATTATATCAAAAATGTAAGCAAAAATCAATGGATTGGAATAAAAAGTTAAAAATTCAGCTATTGCCCATTATGGCAGCCTGTAATATAATAAAGAATCGAACATAAAAGCTATCGCGCATTCATCTTCATAAACGTATGGTTGTGAGACAGGTTAACAGATACTTGTGATGTGTCATTTTCTGTGCTATAATGAATCAATATTAGAGCAAAATAGGCGGACAATTTATCAGCATTTGTCTTTTTTAGCGGGATTAAGTTGCTATCTGTTCAGGACCATTAAGGGGAAGGTGAGAAGGATCAAACAGAATAGAAATGTAGAGAGAGCAAGAGAGCTTTTGAAAATATGTTTTGATACTTTTTGCGAAAACGGCCTGGAAAATACCGGTATGCAAAAATTAGCAGACGCCTGTAAAGTCACCAAAGCCGGCCTGATTTATTACTTCGGCAGCAAGGATAACATTGTGATCGAATCGACCGCGTATTGTATGGCGAAGGTTGAAGATGACTTTATGGCAAAGGCTCCGACCAGTTTTTCGGATATTGAGCGTTTTTTGCAGGAAATGCCTTACTTGACCGCAAAGCTCCATGGAACCAAATACCGGTTTATGTATCAAGTGTATGCAAGTCCGCAGTATCGGGAATACGGCAAGGCCTTTTTCAAAGGTGTGAATGTCCGATACCACAAGTACGCGGAGATGCTTTCTGGAAAACTTCAAATGCCTGTGGATTATATTCAGGGGATGATTTATATTTTTGTTCGCGCCTGCGTCCACTATGCATTATTTGAAGACGAAGAATACTTGAATTTACAGTTAAACACCATACATACTTCGCTACGGGCGTTTATAACAGAGGAAATGAGGCAAAAAGGGAAAATCGTCTGAAAGTATTTGCGGCAGTCTCGTTGAGTGTACGGGTGTGACTTTCTTTTCTGCTTACTTCAGTAGTGAACGCCTATAGCAAACCATGAATTCAACTTTGTGAATGAGAAATTCCGCGATTACGTGTTGGTTGACAGCACTCCGGTTGACGGCTGCCGGCTCGGTAAAGACGAAGTAATGTTCTCAGCAGATCTCTCATGTAAAAATAAAGGGTACCGCATCCGGGATGCGGTACCCTTTATTTTATAGATTTATAGATAGCTAACGGTTGGTGGGAATAAACGGAAGCAGAATCGGCCAAAAGCATTACCTTAACCAATTCACATGCAAGTTCCTTAGTAAATACATATTTATATAATTATCTGCGATTTAAACAGATAGAAGCCGTGTTTTGCGTTTATTTTTATTGAGTTGTTGCTGACTTTATGGTAAACTAAAAAGGAAAATAGAATAAAAAATTTTACTTTGAGCGTATAAAAATATATAAAGCGTTTTAAAAAGGGTGTGATGACAAATGGACAAGCCTTATCTGTATTAAAGACAAAATACTTTAATACAGTACAAACAGAAAAAAGAGATATAGAATTTTGGGCGGGCCTTCGGGCCAGAAAGGAGAAAACTATGAAAAAGCTGTGGAAAATGGCACTACTGACCATCTTAGGCACTTGCATAGCGTTGTGCCTAGGAATCAGCGCGGCAGCGGATGAGGGGACCATTCAAAATGGGTTGAAACAACAATTTACCTGGGAGACGGATTTGGCAGCCGGCACATTGACGATTACAGGGGAAGGACAGCTGCCCCAGAATGTACATATGGAAGGGGAGGTTTATCCCTGGGCCGACGACGAAGAACAAATCAAGACACTGATTCTGAAAGGGAAAGATATTTACCCGACAAAGTACGATTATAATGTGTACTATTGCCATTTTCTCGAAAAAATCGTGGGAGAACTCGGCGATGGTTTTACCTGGACTCTGGATGTAAACACAGGCACCGTTACACTGACCGGAAAAGGGACATGGCCCGAAGATACCTCCTATTGCTTCCTGAGCAAAATCGTGATTTCTGAAGGAATTACCGATTTTGGGGCAACCACCTCTGTGTATCAGAGCGGAGGACACTGCCTGGCAGATGCGTATCTCGAACTGCCTGTCTATGAGGTTTCCGATACTGTAAACCTTATAAATCCCCAGCGGGGGGAGTATTATGTAGATTCGGGTAATCCCTATTACGCTTCCTTTGACGGCTGCCTTTACAGCAAGGATTACACCAAACTGATCACGGTTCCTTCAGGAAAGACTGCAATTGAATTCCACCCCAATACCAAAATTTTGGGAACCGCTTGTTTTTCAGAGAGCATCAGCAGTCCATTGATCATTCCATGGGGAGTTACCACGCTGGAACCATTCGCTCTGACCTGGACCGGTATCGTAGGGAAAGAGTTTATTACTGTGTTTCCGGATACTTTGGTCAATATTGCGAAAGAAGGGCATGCTGTCTCCCGGCAATACAGAAGAGTTTATTACTGTTCCGCGGCAAATCAGGCGGTGCAATCCGCTTTGCATACGACAGAGCAGGAAGATCACGGCGGATATGTTCATGTAGAAGTTCTTCCTTCCTTGGCCGAATACTATCCAGACATTCCGGAAGCCCAGGGCAGCACGCCTGTTTCCGAACCCAGCCAGCCGCCGATCTCCCAGCCGGAGAGCGGTAGGACCAGTGCGCCGGTTGTTTCCCAGTCGGAGAGCAGCCAGCCTTCAGAAAGCAGCAGTACCTCTTCCCAGGAGCCGTCAGCCCCAAGCAGTCAGCCCAGTGTTTCCTCCGGAACAAGCAGCCAGCCGACTTCGGAACCGTCGTCCTCCCAGCCGGAAGAATCTTCCATGTCAGAGGAGAGCAACGCTGTTTCAGAGGAGCCTTCCTCCGAAGCGAGTATCAGCGAACCGGAAAACAATGAGTCGGAAGAAAACAAAACCTCAAAGCCGGCTGCTGCCCCGGGGGAACAGTCCGATGGCGCTTTTAGGCTTTGGCCCATATTCCTGCTTTTAGGTGCAGCAGTGATTTGTGTAGCGGCAATCATTTTCTTTATTTGGCGCAAGAAATAATCTTTAAATAGATATGAAACACCCCATTATCGAGCTATGTCGCTGTCCGATAATGGGGTGTCTGTTTTTAAGCCGGCTTTCCTGAATAGCGGTTGCGAGCCGGTATATATTGTTCCTGAGCAAGGGAGAGAATACCGCGGATACGGGTGCGGTTAAGATCGATATATCGCTGATTGCGGCTCCCTCGGAAACAAAGGGAAAGATCTCGCTCGTCAGCCAAATAAGGACCATCGATCAGGAAATCCGATACAGCCAGCAGGGATGCTGTGTCCGGATCCAAGCGGGCTTTTTCTGTAAGCTGTTCGTATGTATAACCGGTATAAACAGCAATATCCAGTGCTTTCGAAAAGCCCTTTATTTTTCTGCCCAGTTGTGCAAAGGCACCCGCCTGGCAGAAAGGTTCGCCGCCCGAAAAGGTAACGCCTTTCAAAAGAGGATTCTTTTGAATCTCCGCCAGTATGCGATTTAAGGGGACATCTTTCCCACCTTTGAAGTCATGGGTCTGGGGGTTATGGCATCCCGGACAATGATGGGGACAGCCTTGGCAAAAAACCACAAACCGCAATCCGGGTCCGTCAACGATGGATTCCCGAACGATGCCGGAAAGGCGCAGATATTCAGTTGCTGCCATTGTTGTTGTCCTTTCGTTATAGTTCTTCCAGCGTACCGGAGACAGCGTGTTTCACTCTGTCTTCCACTTCAGCGCGCTTGGCATCATTAAAGCGATCCAGAGCGCCTACCAGATATCCGGTAATCCGCCGGATCCGTTCGAATCCCTGTCCGTTTTCGCCTTCTTTTCGATGGCAGCGGGGACATTCGTTGCCGATGATTCCCGTGTAGCCACACACGGGATCCCGATCCAGCGGATGATTGATAGAGCCGTATCCTACACCGGATTCTTTCATGCAGCGGATTACCTGTTCAAAGGCATCCAAATTTTCACAGGGATCCCCATCTAACTCAATATAGGTAATATGTCCGCCGTTTGTCAGCGCATGGTATGGCGCTTCTCTGCGAATTTTATCAAAAGCTGAAATTTCATAATAAACAGGGATATGGAAGGAATTGGTGTAGTAATCCCGATCCGTAACACCGGGAATGGAACCGAACCGTTTGCGGTCAATCCGGACAAAGCGTCCGGACAATCCTTCTGCCGGAGTCGCAATCAGGGAAAAATTCAAGCCGGTGTCTTCTGCGGCCTCATCCATGCGGCGGCGAAGAAACCCAATAATTTCCAGCCCCAAAGTTTGAGCGCGATCGCTTTCACCGTGATGGGCACCGATCAAAGCCTTTAGTGCTTCTGCCAGACCAATAAATCCCACAGTTAAGGTGCCTTGCTTTAAAACTTCACCCACCGGATCATCGGGCTTAAGATTTTCCGACCCAATCCAAACGCACTGTCCCATCAGGAAGGGGTAGTTCCGAGCCTTTTTGGATGCCTGAATGCGGAATCGCTCCAACAGCTGTTGAATTACCAGCGTAGTGATTCGATCCAGGGATTCGAAGAAGGCATCCACATTTCCTTTTGCGAGAATGGCCAGCCTTGGGAGATTGATAGAAGTAAAACTCAGGTTCCCGCGTCCCGTAACGATTTCATGGGCAGGGTCAAAATGATTGCCGATGACCCGTGTCCGGCATCCCATATAAGCACATTCCGTGTCAGGATTACCCGGCTTATAGTATTGAAGATTAAACGGTGCATCCAGGAAAGAAAAATTGGGAAAGAGCCGTTTCGCAGACGTTTCCATCGCCAGACGGAACAGATCATAGTTTGGATCGCCCGGGTTGTAATTGACGCCCGCTTTCACCTTGAAAATCTGTACCGGAAAAATACAGGTCCGTCCATCGCCCAAACCGGCCTGGGTAGCCTTCAGCAGGCAGACAGTAACAATTCTGCCCTCCCGAGAAGTATCTGTACCATAGTTAACGGAGGAAAAGGGTACCTGCGCTCCCGAACGGGTCGGTATCAGATTCAGATTATGCAGGAAAGCCTCCATAGCCTGACTTGTTTCCCGAACGGTTTCCTCTTCGGCGTTAGTCGCAGCGAAGGATTGTGCTTTGGAAACCATTTCTTCGTCCAATCCCAGCCGGAGCAGTGCTTTCTTTTCACCCTCCTGATAATGGGGGAGATTCTCCAAGGTCAGCGGTTCCGAGCTTAAGATACTGATCGGTCCATCAAGGTTAGCAAGCAGAGTCAGAGCCTGCTGCAAGTTCTTTTTGTAAGAGCGGGCAAAGCTTTTTGCCACGCCTTCCGCCATATAGTAGTCAAAATTGGGGATGCTTTGCCCGCCGTGCTGGTCATTCTGATTGCATTGAATTGCAATTTGGGCCAATGCCGCGTAACTGGTAATAGACTCCGGTTCACGGACAGCGCCGTGAGCGCTTTCAAAGCCGCCTTTGAAGAGCTTTTTCAAGTCGATTTGACAGCAGGTAGTGGTCAGCGTTAAAAAGTCCATATCATGGATGTGGATATCGCCGTCAATATGTGCTTTCGCGTGGGCTCTGGAAAGGACGAAAAGCTCGTTAAAACGTTTGGCACCTTCCGAACCATAGCGGAACATAGCGCTCATTGCGGTGTCGCCGTCAATATTGGCGTTTTCTCTTTTTACATCGTTTTCCGCGGCAGAATGGAAGGTCAGATCCTCATAGACACGCATCAAGCGGGTATCCATCTCCCGGATACGGTTTCGTTCCGCACGGTAAAGAATATATTCTTTTGCGGTCCGTGCATGTCCGCGTTCCACCAGAATTTTTTCTACAGCATCCTGAATGAACTCCACAGAAGGCATTTCTTCCTCGCAATGACTTTCCACATAAGATGCCACTTCCTGCGCCAGGGAAAAAGCCGTTTGATAGTCCCGGCCGCCGCACTTTTGAGCAGCCTTGAAAATAGCATTTGCAATTTTTTCGATATTAAAGGGAACTTCTCTGCCATCGCGTTTCCGAATCTGGGTGATCATCTGAAACGTCCTTTCCTGCCGCAGCAAATTTTTGAGTAAATAATATAGAGATATCCGCCGATACGGTAGATATCTTCTCATAAAAGCTTCTATATCCACAAGATATAGTATACAAAGCGAGTCTACTGTTATTATAAAGCAGATAGGTTGAGATGTCAAGGACATGGAAAGATCGCAAAACTACAAGAAACAAGCCGATTTTTATTAAAAAAGCCGGATTCTGCTGTTAAAACAGAATCCGGAATTTTTTTTGCGCGTGAATCAAAATTGTTCCTGCCTGCGCTGCTTGCGCAGAGCATTGCGCTTTGCGCCGGCCTCATATTCGAATTTTTCCTCCATTGTTTCAGGAATGATCCCTGGCACGGGCGTAGGTTCCTCGTTTTCATCCAGAGCGACCATAACCAAATAAGCGCGGTTGATCAGTTTCCGGAGACCATCCGTATTTTCCACAAAGGTTTGGACCCGGACTTCCATAGAAGTCCTTCCCACATAGGTGATCTGTCCGAACAGGACGATTGTATCATTCACATGGGCGGCAGCCTTAAAGTGCAGATTGTCAATAGAAACTGTTGTCACATTGCGATTGGAATGACGGCGGGCTACTACAGCGGCAACAACGTCTATCCATTGCATCAGACGGCCTCCGAACAGGCGGTTATAGCCATTGATGTGTTCGGGGAGCAGAATCTGCACCTGTTCGGTACGGGATTCCGCAACTGTTTTCATTGGGCGTTCGTTTTGTTCCATAAAAAATCCTTTCTATCGTTAGAAGTGAAACCGACGGATAACTTCATCATGAAATTTTCTCCACGTAAAAGTTGCCATGGCAGCTAAACATAAGAGTGCTGTCAGACCCGCGGCAGCGCAGCTCCAGAAAAGCGTAGCTACCCTGCAGGCATAGAGAAGCAGCGGCAGAAAATCCAGAGAAAGCATGGTGATTGCATAGCCAATATAAGCATTCCAAAGGCGCTTGCGCGCTAAAACGATAATTGTAAAAATTACCGTAGCGGCCATAATTAAAAAAGGAATCACAAGATTTACAGACCACCGGTAAAATCCCGTCAACAAGTCACATAAAAATAGCATTCCCGATAGTCCCAGGGTATTGACTAGGATTCTGGCTCCGCCTCTGGCGCGCGATAGCAGAAGACTGCCTGCCAACACCCACAAATACAGCAAAGGAATAATGACCAGCAGTGACCAGGGACGTGACAACTGGTCCCATGTCATCCAGTTGATGAAAAGACAGATTCCGCCGGCTGCGATCGTCAAAAACAGAAACAGCCGTGACAGAAAAACTCGGGTCTGCCGCAGGCGGTCCTGGGGATAAGCCGGATAATCCGGGTTGGGAATCAGAACGCCTGCAGTGACATCACCCTTGGAAAGCCCGCGATGGCAAAGTGGGCACTTCAATTGATTATCGGAAAGAATGACCCCGCAGTTTTCACATTGTTTCATGCGGATACCCCCAGTTGTTCGTCCGGATTTTCACCTGTGTTCCGGCATCTTCTATTACAAAGCGGAAAAACCGACGAATCAAATCACTTTCCATGATGGTACGATTAAACGTCATGATCAAGGAATCCCCCAACGTACACACACCGCAATTTACCGGACTTTTTTCTGTGGGATAAAGGGTCAGCGATGCGCATGCGGTTTCAGCGGCCATTTCCTCCGGCAGCCGAACCCGTCCAAGATTGGAGATGGTGATCGTCTTGCAGTTCTCCCCCCGCAGCAGGAATGCTTCCCGAAGAATCATTTTCTTTAAGAAGAGCGGTACAAATTTAACTGCCAGATTTCGTTCCAGACGGACATTCTGCATGATTTGCCGTTCCAGATGGGAACGTGATGTCTTTTCGGAAAGTTCTGTACAAACCTTTTCAAGAATCTCTTCGAATCCCATTTCTTCTTTAAGGGGAACACAGACGTTGGCAACAGCAAAAAAGTTGCGCATGGTTCTGGAAGGGAACAGCGTCCTTAAATTGACAGGGACAGAAACCGTAACAGGTCGGCGAGGAGCAAGATATCCAAAATCCATACAGCTGTCACGAATGGACAGGATGAGAGCCGCTGTCAGATAGGCAGTAATGGTGACATTGCGTCGTTTAGCCGCAGCATGAATTTTTTCTGCCTGCATTTCTCCGGACAAGACATTGCAGCCGGCAGGCTCAAAATGGGTTCCCTCCAGTAAAAAGGCCTTTGGCTCTTTTGGCTGGGGCCTTTTTTCCGGGCGATAGTAGCGGGTAAAACTGTCCTCCTGTTCATGGCGGTCGGGAAGGTCATCTCCCCGCAGAATCATTCCCTGGTCAGGAATTGTTTTCCCAACGAGGGTCAGATAATGATATACCACTGTCTTCAAAAATTCCATGGCTCCCGTGCCGTCTGTAAGGGCATGAAACATTTCCACTGAAATGGTGCATCGATAGTACAGAATCCTTAAGAAATATCCGTCTTCTGCACGGGAGTCCAATGGCGCACAAGGCCAGGCCGTTTCAGGCTGAATCCGAAGTGGCCGATCATTTTTCTCTAAAAAATTCCAGAACACGCCTCGCCTGAGCCTCACCCGCAGATTGGGATAGCGATTGATTGCGATGTCCGCTGCTTTCTGCAGAAGGTCAGGGTCAATTTCGTGCAGCAGTTCCATGGATACACGAAAAGTAGAAGTATTGGATGTTTTTGTCACCGCAGGAAAGATTTTCGCGGCATTATCCAGGCGATACCATCGTTCTATAGCGGCTCATCTCCCCCACAGGAATATCTTTCCTTATATTATAACACAAAACGTTGTGCCCAACAGAGTTTTTGCAAAATATTAATTTTTGTTTCATATTCTATAAAAATCAAACGGAGACAACCAAAATGCAAAAGAAGTTGTTGCTTTTTTGAGAGTAATCGTGTAAAATAAGGCAGAAATATGGGATTGTAAACTGCAAAGGAGCTCTGCCAAATGTATAAAAGAACATACGGGGTCGTCCTGATTGGCTGTGGCCATATCGGACAATCTCATATCGAAGATATTTATTATAGAGAACAGGTCCGTGTTGTGGGCGTCGTTGATTTTCATGAAGATACCGCCAAGCTCTTTGCTCGAAAATACGAGGCGGAATCCTGGAGTACTGACTATCGGGATTACCTGAAGCGCAAAGATGTGGATATCGTCATAGTTGCGACATATGCCGACTCACATCTGCAGATTGTGAAAGAATGTCTCGCTGCTGGTAAACACGTTCTTTGTGAAAAGCCGATGACGGTGGCAGATCCTCAGCAGGCTCGGGAATTTTATGAAATAGCTTCTTCGTCTCCTTATAAGGTGCTGATTGCGCATGTTCTGCGCCATAACAGCACCTATAACCGGGTGGCTGAAATGATTCGCAACGGTGCGATCGGAGATGTTCGTTTGATTCGGATGGTTCAGAATCATCATATTATGGATAAGGCGCGCTATGGACGTTTGATGGAGGACTGCCCGCCTTTTGTGGATTGCGGGGTTCATTATGTAGATGTCATCCGGTGGTTTACCGGATGTGAGATCACATCCATCGGAGGAATCGGAACACGGGTGGGCGATGCGGTTACCCCGGGACATATGGATTATGGCTTGCTGACGATGACGCTGTCTAATGGCGGGGTTGCTTATTATGAGGCCGGCTGGACAGAGACGGTAGCTGCTCAGAATTTGAAGGAGTTTATAGGGAACAAAGGGCGTATTCGTCTGGTGCTGCAGTGTGATCGTCGGGATAATCGTGAAGAAGGCGATCTGATCGATTATTATGATGCTTCTACCAAGACATATTACACGATCAATAATCCCAGCGTATATAAAAATATGTGGGGCCAGTTGGAGACTCTGATTGACATGATTGAAGGACGAAGCAATGGCAATCCCACATTAGAAGACGCTTATCGGTCTTTTCAGATCACTTTGGCTGGTCAAGAGGCTTTGGAACAGAATCGGGTCGTGGATCTTACGAATCGGTTCTGAAACAGAATACGATAAAACCCGGTTTTTTCCTTCAGAGGAAGAAACCGGGTTTTATCATATTGGTTGTTTTATAGTTTGGAATGAACCTTTATAGGCAAAATAACGTCTTTATAAGTGAAACCGGTTTCCAATCAACAAAACGGAGGTGAGAAAATGGATCAGAAAAAATTTGAAGAGCTGCTTTGCCAACACAAAAGTGCAGTGGAACGATTTGTGTATTATAGGCTTCCATCTAAAGCAGATGGTGACGATGTGCTGCAGGAAGTGTATTTGACAGCGTTCCGGAAATTTGATACCCTGAAAGAAGAAGGGGCATTTAAAATGTGGCTGCTTTGTATCGCAAGAAATAAATGCAGTGACTATTTCCGTAAAAGTGCAAAAGTAATGGAAATTCCGCTTGAAGAAACACTAGAGACGGCTCTGTCTTACAGCCGCTTCGGCATTACAGAAACAAGCATCGTTCGAGAAACGCTAAGCAGTCTTGCTGACAAGGATAAACAGATCCTGTATCTGTTTTTCTTCCGTAATTTGCCACAGTCTGAAATTGCGGAAAAGCTTCATATCCCAATTGGAACAGTAAAAAGCAGACTGTATACCGCAAAGCGAAACTTTAAAGACAAATATCCATATTGCACCGTTGTATCGAAAGGAGAATGTAGTATGAAAAAGCTGCCTGAATTTATGCCTGAGTATAAAATTGAAAAATCCGAGAAAGAGCCTTTTCCTGTAAAATTCGAGGAACTAATGGGATGGTTTATTATTCCCAAGCTTGGTGAAAAGGTGTCTTGGGCACAGTATGATTTACCCGACAGAAATATTACAAATCTCTATTCATCCTCTGTGGAAAAGAAAGTTGTCCTACATGGGATTGAAGGTGTGGAAATAAAAAATATACATCGTAAAATTGGTGATGGCAGTGATAAAGAAAATGTTTTTTATTTTATTGCGCAGCTCACAGAGGAATATTGTCGCTGGCTCGGAAATCGTTACTGTGAAAACGGTGTGGAGCACATTATAACGTTCCTTGACGGAAAAGAATTTCTTGACGCATGGGGTGCAGGGGAAAATAATGTTGGAGAACCAGTAAATATCGTACCTCGAAGTGTGATTATTAAAAACGGAGAAAATATCATTACTGATAAAAGCAGTGTAACCGACTGCGTTGGAAGATATACCGTTTATCTCGAAGGTAAGATATACGATACCAATCTTTTAATCAGCATTTTTCAGGACGGACCTCTCACTGAACAATATATTGATAAAAGCGGTCGTACTGTTCTCTGGCGCAGATTCAACCGTGATGACTGGAAACGTGAATATTATAAAAAGTCGTGGAGCGAACAACTGCCGGAGAACGACAGACTTACTGTAAACGGTACGACTTATGTCCACTGGTACGACTGTATCACGGATTATATCCTGTAAAAATGAACCCGGGCTGAATTTTCAGCTCGGGTATCTTTAAATATTTGAACTTTCATGCAACATCCAACCATTTTTTGCGGGTAGATAGGTGAGAAGAGGACACAAGGAGGGATTAAGATGCTTGACGACGAGGTCGTGGCCCTTTACTGGCAGCGGGATCAGACAGCCATCGACGAAACAGAGAAAAATTATGGCAGCTATCTGATGGCCATTGTCGGTCGGATTCTCCCTTCCCGGGAGGACAGGGAAGAAGTGGTCAACGATACCTATCTCCGGGCGTGGAATTCCATACCGCCCCATCGCCCCCGGCAACTTTCCACCTATTTGGGAAAAATTGCCCGGCAACTGTCCATAGACAGGCTCAGAAAGCAGGGGAGTTTAAAGCGCGGGGGAACGGAATACGCGCTTTCCCTGACGGAACTGGAAGAGTGCGTTTCCGGGGGCGACGTGACGGCGGAACAGGCGGACTTAAAGCAGGTAGGTGCTGTAATCAGCGAGTGGCTGTATACTCAGCCTGTGGAAAAGCGGAATATCTTTGTGCGGAGGTACTATTTTCTGGAGCCGATCGGAAAGTTGGCAAAGGATTTCGGCATGAGCGAGGAAAAGGTCAAAAGCCTGTTGTTTCGCTGTCGAAAAAGCCTGAAAAAAGCATTGGATGAGGAGGGCTGTTGTGTATGAAAGCAGAAGATTTGAGCGAGGCCATGAATTTTGTGGATGACGATTTGATAAAGACTGCGGAAAATGGAAAGAATCCCCACACAGGAAGGCGCTGGCTGTGGTGGGGCTCCATGGCAGCCTGCCTTGCAGCTGCCGCATTTGCTGGACTGCGGTTTGCATGGATCAAGATGCCGGTAAAGGAATCATCTGTGCCTGAAAAAGTCAGTTCGGCTGTTTCCGACGATACGGGAGCGGTTTCTTCGGGTATAGCGGAGTCTTCCGGAGAGAATTCCGGATTGCTGCCGGAGCTGCCAATGCTGACGGTAGGGTCCCTTTATGGCCAAAACGGTTATGAAGGATACGACGCCTATGATATCTCAGAGCTGGTGAACGGGAATCCCTGGACAGAGGACGCAGACCTTTCCGTCCTGCCAGTTTTTCGGAACCCACTGACGATGCTGCCCAACGGTTATGTCGCCGACTCCGATATGGGTCAGATGCGGGAAGTCCTTCTGGACGTAGCGGCCCGGCTGGGGATGGACACTTCCTTGCCGATCACCGATAACGCCCCCGATGAGGAGACACGGCTTCAAATCGAGAAGAAGTACGAATCCGTGGGAATGGAAGTTCCAGAGGGTACCTTTGCGGCGACCAAGCTGATTCTGGAGGACAACGGGCTCCGGTTGGAGGTAGACGCGGAACTGACGGTGGATATTGATTTTGATCCGGCCGTTTCCTTGCCTGAGGAATATTCCTTTACCCACTTTTCCAGCCTGGAGGAGAAGAAGGCCGCCGCCGGTTGGCTGGCGGAAACCTACAGTGACCTTTTGAGTTGGGAAAATCCACAGTTGAGTATTTCCGGCGGAGATTACAATACTTCACTTCAGCAGAAATACGATGTGGAATTTTTTGACGGCAGCGGCTCTCTGACAGACCAGATTATCCACTATAATTTCTGCAGGACATCCTTTTACTGTAACGATGACGGCGATTTGTCTCTGGCGAGGGTTCGACAGCCGGACCTGTCGGAAGTGGTAGGGGAGTATCCCATCATATCGGCAGAAGAGGCCAAGCAGCTTCTGCTGGAAGGGCATTATCTGACCACGGTCCCTGTGGAAATGCCCGGCGAGGAATTCATATCCAAGGTGGAACTGGTTTATCGGAACGACAGAAGCTCGGAATATTTCATGCCCTACTATCGCTTTTATGTGGAGATAGAGCTTGACGAAGGGAAAACCAATGATTTGAAGAGCTACGGCGCTTATTATGTCCCGGCTGTCAGTGGGGAGTATCTTTCGGATATGCCCACCTGGAACGGGCAGTTTAATTCCTGAGGCTAAACATTCGCATTCCTTTTTGAAAAGGAAATGAAGGGGTGTTAGGTATCAAAAAAAGAAAGCTGCTTATTTCGATCACAATTTTACTTGCCTTGGTAGTTTTGCTGACCCCGATTCGTATGAATTTAAAAGACGGGGGAAGCGTCAGGTATCAATCTCTGGTTTACGAGGTTACAAAAATCCATCAGTTTGCACCAGCGGCAGATGGTGTAAAGCCTTATATTGATGGATTCGAGGTTAAGATACTCGGAGTAACCGTTTATAGGCAAACCAACGAATAAAATCACATGAATTTTAAGTTGTAAAAACTGTATGTTATAAAAAGTCCCGGTCCTGTTTTTAGGACCGGGACTTTTTAGGTTTTATCGTGTATTCCGGGCGCGGTGCTGATTGGGCGAAAGCCCGTATTGAGTGCGGAACGCTCTGATAAAATTGTTGACGTCTCCAAAGCCGCACTTGAAAGCAATTTGGGACACCTGAAGGGAAGTGGTTTCCAGCAGTTCTTGGGCGTAGGACAGCCGGTTTAAAAGAATGTACTGTTTCGGACTGCAACCCACCTGTTCTTTAAAAAGATGAGTCAGGTAACAGTGATTGAGAAAAAACTGCTCTACCAGCCTGGAAATTTTCAGATCCTCAGTAAAATGTGCCTCTATGTAGCGTTGGACCTCTCCAACCCGGCTTCCGGAACCGTTTTCCGCAGAAGTAAAGTTTTGTGGGCAACTTCGCATAGAAAGGATCAAAATCTGTTCCAAAATGCTCTGCAGCATCTGGTCGGAGGCCGGGCGTTCCAGCTCGTATTCCTCCTTCAGGCGGCGAAAGAGCCAAAAAGGATATTCTCCTTCTTTGGATAAGCTGACACAGTGGCAGAATCCGTCCGGGCGATTTTTGAATACCGATGGAAGCCGGGAAAGAGGATAGGCCCGTTCCAATTCGGCGGGATCGACCATGGCAAAATACCGACGATATGGTTCCTTCTTGATCTCGACTTCATGAGGTTCAAAGCTGTTTAAAAACACCACGCATCCACTTTTTGCCAGATATTCTCGCCCGTTAATTCGGAACAGAGCTTCTCCGGATTCCACAAAAATCATTTCTCCTGACAGATGATAGTGGCTGTGGGGCGGTTGAGCCGTGTCACTGTAACGTAGCTGTGAAATCAATGATTTCATACCATTTCCTTCCCATCAGGCCATTGTTTCCAGCATTTTTGCTGTAACTTCCCAGCGGGGGGCTTCCCCTGCGAAAATCCTTGTGAATTCTTCTGTCATATAGTCCCCCATTCGTGTGACTTCTTTCCCCATGCTGCCTGCGATGTGGGGGGTCAGGAAAACATTTTCCATAGTCCACAGCGGGCTTTCAGGGACGGGAGGCTCTGGCCAGGTTACATCTAACAGGGCAGTACGACCTGGCTGTTCTTTTAAGGCTCGAATCAGATCATCTTCTACCACCTGGGCGCCCCGGCCGGTATTGATAAAGGTAGCGTTGGACTTCATTCGGGAAAAAAGGTCGTAATTTAAAATTCCCACAGTAGCAGGGAGGTTTGCTATATGGCAGGTAATGGTCTGGCACTCGGAGAATATTTCCTCTAAAGAAGCTCGGGCGGCTCCAAGTTCGCTGAGCTTCTCATCGCTGGCAAAGGGATCATAGGCCAGAACAGTTAATTTGTATTCCTTGAGCATCCTACAGACCAGAGACCCGATCATCCCCACACCCAAAACGCCGATTTTGGCACCATAGTTGCAGGGAAAAGAATCGTTGTAAGCCCTCCCGGCTTCCCGGCCTTCTTTGGACTGGATCCGTAGGCCCTGGAAGAAGCCCTTCCCGGCCAGGATGATTTGCGCCACCGTATACTCCGCTACCGGAACAGCATTGGCAGCCCAGGCGCTGAAAACCTTAATTCCTAGGTTTAAAAAAGGGCGAGCAAAGTATTGCACCGATCCCGCAGCATAAAAAACGCCCCTCAGGCGAGGAAAATATTCCTTGATCTGATCCTCTGCAAGAGTGGGCATTCCCCAGGTGGAAAAGAGGTATTCGGTTTGCGCCAGAAAACTTCGATGCTGCTCCAGTTCTCCGGCCAGAATGATTTTATCCGGAAATTCCAAAGCTTCCGAAAGAATATGAACTGCGTCGGCGTCGAAGACGTGAAAGATCTGATTATCAGCGGTGCTGCTGATAAAGGCGGCTTTCGGTTTCGTCATACATTTTCCCCCTTCAAGCCAGCTGTTTCTGCTGCTAATTTCTTTAGAGTTTCGGCGTCGAATAGAAATGCCTCATCGCTATCATCTTTTACAAACTCCAGGATTAGATCGTGGCGGCCTGTGCTTTTTTGGATGTGAGTTAAATAGTCCTTCCAGCGGCTGACACCATCGGAAAGAAAGTGGCGCTCATTGTTGCCTGTCCAGCAAAAAACATGAATATTCTGCAGAAAAGGCAGCAGCAAGTCAATCTCTGCCAGTTGTTCACTGTGGGAAATGTCGGGATTCGGCTGCCAATAACAGCCGGCTTCCGGCAAATTTATAGCCTTTATAAGGGCTTCGGCTCCTTCTTTTGTTTGGGTAGCGGTACCGCGATGGTACTCCATTCCCAGCTGAATCCCTGCGGCAGCTGCCAGCTTCCCAGCTTCTCGAATCCGCCCTGCCAGCGCTGCGAATTCTTCCGGTGAAGAGTCTTCATAGGATTTTGTGCCTGCCCAGATCCGGATCATCGGCGCCCCCAGTTCTATGGCGGATTCCAATATCGGCGAGAAATCTTCTTCTTCGCCTGCACGGAAGTACGAGCCATAGGAAAGGACTTCCAGCCCTGCTTCCCGGGTCAGGAGAGCAGCTTTCCGAGCTGCGGCGCGGTCTCCCGCCGGAACGTGGACATCACCGCCCCATTCGATACCGGTCAGACCGGCCTTATGTGTCAGGCAGACGATCTCCTCTGCAGATTTGTTCCGAAACGTTACCGATGTCATACCGGTTTTCATCATGAGTCCATCCCTCCATAATCAAATGAATACATGTTCATCATACCGCAGCGCAGAGGATTTTTGTTGGCTTTTTTTGCGAAAGAATATGTTGTTTTTGCTTTTAAAGAGATTTAAGCAAAGAAAGAAAAGCAAATTTTACATATGATCTGCAAACAAAAGATGACTTTTTCTCACAGATTTATTTTATCATAAAGTAAGAAGATAAAGAAGGCCAAATCCGGCCTTTTCTAATAATTTTTTGAATTGGGAGGATCAATCATGTTTCGCTGTAAATCTGCCGCAGAACTTTTGGAAGAAGCTGAAAAACAACAAATCCATTTGCCTTTTCAGGAGGATGTCTCCCTGTTAGCAACCCAAGTATTTATAAATGGACGGGAAATACCCAACCGGATTGCCATCCAGCCGATGGAGGGCTGTGACGGCACAGCGGACGGTAAACCTGCTGAGCTGACTCTCCGCCGGTATGACAAATTTGCCCGCAGCGGCGCGGGGCTGATTTGGGCGGAAGCTACCGCCGTTTGGGAAGAAGGCCGCGCCAACCCTCGCCAACTCTGGATTCGAGAGGAAAATCTGGATGCGTTTCGGGCAATGAACGACCGGATCCGGGAGATTTCCATGAAGGAGAACGGATTTGTTCCTCTGATTTTCATGCAGGCAACCCATTCCGGTCGGTACAGCAAGCCGGAGGGCGTACCGGCTCCGCTGATTGCCTATAATAACCCGCTTTTTGAGAAGGATTCGCCCATTCCAGCAGAAAGGATTGTCACCGATGATTACCTGCACCGCTTGGTGGAACGGATGGGGGAAGCTGCAAAATTGGCAGAGAAAGCCGGATTTGACGGAGTGGATATCAAGTCCTGTCACCGGTACTTGGGCAGCGAATTGCTTTCGGCCTACACCCGTCCCGGGAATTTTGGCGGCAGCTTCGAAAACCGTACCCGCTTTCTCCGGGAAAGCATCGCCGGGGCCAAGGCTGCTGTCAGCAGTAACTTTATCGTCACCTCCCGGCTGAACATCTATGATGGTTTTCCCTACCCCTATGGTTTCGGCGTCAATGAAAAGGACGGCCTAATCCCCGACATGACCGAACCCAAAAAGCTCATCGGCATTCTCCATAAGGAACTAGGTGTCGATCTGCTGGATATTACCATTGGAAATCCCTATGTCAACCCCCATGTCAATCGGCCTGCGGATACACAGCCCTACGCCCTTCCGGAAGAGCCGCTGACCGGTGTGGCGCGGATGCTCGACTGCACCCGCCAAATCCAGGCTGCATATCCGGATCTGACCGTAATTGGCTCAGGATTAAGCTATCTGCGGCAGTTTGCGCCAGGAGTAGCAGCTGGTGCCATTCGGGAAGGGTATTTTCAGATCGCGGGTTTTGGAAGGATGGCCTTTGCTTACCCGGAATTTGCCAAAGATATCCTGAGCGGCAAGGGCCTTGATCCCAAACAATGTTGCATTACCTGTGGAAAATGCAGCCAGCTGATGCGTTTTGGCTCCAAGGCGGGCTGCGTGGTCCGGGACAGCGTTTACACCCGGCTTTATCAGGAGGCTACGGCCAAATAAGGAGGAATTTCCATGAAAAAGATCGCGATCGTGACCGGCGCTCGGCGGGGGATCGGCCTTGCCATCGCCAAAAAGCTGATGACGGACGGCTATACTACGGTCCTTTGCGCCACAACCGACGCTTCTCGGACAGAGGAACTGATGGCGGAGCTGAACCGCATGGGGGAAGCATACTACTATCGCTGCGACATTTCTATTCCGGCAGACCGGGAACAGCTGATGGATACTGTCCTGGAACGCTTCGGACGGATTGATGTTCTGGTCAACAACGCGGGTGTCGCCTGTGAGGTCCGACTGAATATCTTAGAGACGACCCCTGAGAGCTTTGAACGGCTGATGCGCATTAACTGTGAAGGTACCTTTTTCATGTGCCAGGGGGCTGCCAACCGGATGATCGCCTGCCAGAAAAAGGGGCTTCCGGAATATACTCCCCGGATCGTCAACATCTCCTCCATGTCGGCCTACACCTCCTCTACCTCCAGGGGAGAATACTGCATTTCCAAGGCTGGTATCTCCATGGTGACCAAGCTGTTTGCCGACGAGCTTGCCAATTACGGGATCCCTGTCTTTGAAGTGCGCCCGGGTATTATTGCCACCGATATGACCGCAGTAGTCCATGAAAAATACGAGAAGCTCATCGCCCAGGGGATCACTCCCATCCAGCGGTTCGGACAGCCTGAGGATGTGGCTAATTGCGTTTCGGCAGCCTGCTCGGGGCTTTTGGATTTCGGTACCGGAACAGTTCTCAACGCCGACGGAGGCTTCCACATCCAGCGGCTGTAAGTGCAGAAAGGAGAATCTCTGTGAATTGGGTCGATATCAATGACCAAAAGCTGGCAGTCATCGCCCTGGACACGTTGGTCATCGGCAGCGGATGCGCTGGTTTTAATGCCGCCGATACCCTTTTTGACTTGGGGCGAAGTGTGGCGATCCTGACGGAAGGGCTGAAAATGGGTACCTCCCGCAACACCGGCAGCGATAAGCAGACCTATTATAAACTGTCCCTTTGCTCTGACAGTGCCGATAGTATTTATGAGCTGGCGGAGAACCTTTTCAGAGGTGGGAGCGTCAATGGAGATACAGCGTTGGCCGAAGCGGCAGGCTCGGTGCGTTCCTTTATGAAGCTGGTAAACCTAGGAGTGCCGTTTCCGACAAACCAATATGGCGAATATGTGGGCTACAAAACAGATCACGATCCCCGGCAGCGTGCGACCTCCTGCGGGCCGCTTACTTCTAAAGTCATGACGGAAAAGCTGGAAGCTTCGGTGCGGCGCAAAGGAATTCCCATCTATGACGGGATGCAGGCTATCCGCCTTGTAACGGAAAACGGCGAGATCCGGGGCGTGTTAGCCTTGGATTTCAACCGTCTTTCCGGGGAGGACTGGGGCTTGACCCTTTTCAGATGTAATCAGGTCATTCTAGCTACCGGTGGCCCAGCTATCGTCTATGACGCTTCCGTCTATCCCGAAAGCCAGACGGGTATGACCGGTATGGCTCTGGAGGCGGGAGCGGCTGCCTGCAACCTGCAGGAATGGCAGTATGGCCTTGCTTCTACCAAATTCCGCTGGAACGTCTCCGGCACCTACCAGCAGGTGCTTCCCAGGTACATAGCCATAGACCGAGAAGGCCGACAGCGAGAATTCCTTTCGGAATACTTTGAAAAGCCGGAGCAGGCTCTTGATATGATCTTCCTGAAGGGGTATCAGTGGCCCTTTGACACCGATAAAATCGCCGGCTCCTCTATCATTGACATTCTTGTCCACCACGAGATTTTCCATAAAGGCAACCGGGTCTATATGGATTTCCGGACGGACCCTACAGGACTGAAAAAAGGCTTCAGTAGCCTTTCTGAGGAGGCTTTTTCCTATCTGGAACGCTCCAGCGCTTTGTTGGAAACCCCCATCGCCCGGCTGGAAAAGATGAATCCCCAGGCCATACAGCTCTATGCCTCCCACGGCATCGACCTGTATACCGAACCGTTGGAAATTGCGGTTTGCGCCCAGCACAGCAATGGTGGACTGGCTGTAGATTTGAATTGGCAAAGCACTATTAAGGGACTTTATGTTGCCGGTGAGGCGGCAGGAACCTTCGGAATTGCTCGGCCCGGCGGGAGTGCTTTGAATTCCACCCAGGTGGGATCCCAGCGGGCGGCGGAGCATATCGCCTTTACTCGAAAACTTGCCATGCCATCCGAAATTCCCACTGAATCTGATATGGAGACTGCCAAGAGGGTCGAGAAAGAAATTTCGCAGCTGCTTTCCGGAAAAGGGAAATCACTGTTGGATCAGCGGAAGCATTTCCAGAGTAAGATGAGCCTTTGTGCAGCTCATATCCGGGACGCTAAAGCTATGGAAGCTCTGGAGGCTGAACTGAAAGAAGCGTTCCAAATTTTCTTTACGGAAAATCAGGCCAGAAATCCGCGGGAACTGGGGCTTGCTTTCAAAAACCGGGATATGCTGCTGGTCCAGTTGGCAATGCTGTCTGCCATGCAGCTTTCAGGTGAAAGCTGCCGCAGCCGGGGCTCAGCTTTGATGACATATCCGGATGGACAGAGACTTATTGTGTCCGGCTTGAATGATAAGGAAGATCTTTCTGTCTACCGATATCTTCCAGGCAATGGCGCCCACCGGCAGGACTGGCTCCAGACCATTTGGCAGGACGAAAATTTTTCTTCCTCATTTGTGCCGGTGCGGCCTCTTCCTCGAACCGATGACTGGTTTGAAACAACCTGGCAGGAATATAATCGACTTCACAAGGCTGACTGATCTATACAAAATCTCTTCGCTCTTTTTAATAGGAAGAAGGGATTTGTACAGCAAAGAAAAAGAGCTGCTCATCGGGGCGGCACGCATAAAACAGCATAAGAATGTTTTCAGGAAACGGCGTAGCTTCGGCTATGCCGTTTCTCCGTTTTGCAGGTCAATCAGTAAAGACGCGGGGAGTATTCCTACAAGGTCATAG
>CALXBD010000012.1 GCA_944386445.1 uncultured Clostridia bacterium | reverse complement strand
CCACAGCGGCTTCAGTGACGTTGGTGCTGTTAAGCGCGCTGACAACAGGGTTGAATGTATATGATAAACTGGCCAACAAAGCCGGAGCGGGAACCCTGGTCCCCATTACAGGCTTTGCCAATGCGGTTGCATCTCCGGCGCTGGAGTTTAAAAGCGAAGGGATGATTCTGGGGTTGGGAGCAAAGCTTTTTGTAATTGCCGGGCCGGTAATCGTTTATGGCGTGACAGCCTCCTGTATATATGGCCTGATCTACTATTTCATGCGATAAGGAGGGAAAGCATGTCACAGAGAATCGGCAGAAGTACCTTTCGTTTGGACCATAGCCCGTCTGCGGCGGCCTATGCTGCGGCAGGAGGGAAAAAGGAAGGGGAAGGCCCCTTGGGAAAAAATTTTGACCTGCTGTATGATGACGCCTCTCTTGGGGAAAAAACCTGGGAACAGGCAGAAAGCCGGCTTCAAAAGGATACTGTATCGAAAGCTCTGGAAAAAGGACGGCTTGCTCCGGAAGATATCGATCTGATCTTTGCCGGGGACCTTTTGAATCAGTGTACAGGGTCTACGTATGGGCTGCGGGAACTGGGGATACCGTTTTTCGGGCTGTATGGAGCCTGTTCGACCATGGCGGAGAGCTTGTGCGCAGCGAGTCTGTTTGTAGACAGCGGATTGGCGCAGCGGGCATTGGCAGTTACATCCTCCCATTTCTGTTCAGCGGAACGGCAGTTTCGTTTTCCGTTGGAATATGGGGGGCAGCGGCCGCCGACAGCCCAGTGGACAGCGACGGCTTCCGGCGCAGTGGTAGTGGAGCAGACCGGGAAGCCACCCTTTCTTCGGGAGGTCTGCATCGGAACCATTGTGGACCTTGGGATTACGGACGCCAATAATATGGGGGCTGCCATGGCGCCGGCAGCAGCTACTACAATCAAAACCTTTCTGCAGGACAGCGGCACCCGACCGGAGGATTACGACCTGATTCTGACAGGGGACTTGGGAAAGGTAGGAAAGACGCTTCTGCTGGAATTGCTTCAGAAAGACGGAATCGATATTTCCAAACAGCATGATGACTGCGGGCTGATGTTGTTTGATTTGGAAAGCCAGGACGTCCATGCGGGAGGTTCCGGGTGTGGCTGTTCCGCATCGGTTTTGTGCAGCTATATTCTCCCCAGAATCGCCCAGGGAGTGTATCATGATGTGTTGTTTGCGGCAACAGGCGCTCTGATGTCTCCTACATTGGTCCAGCAGGGTGAGAGTATTCCGGGAATCTGCCACCTGCTGCATATCAGCAGCAGTCAGAACGGATAGGAGGGCTTATGGAAATTTTTTGGGAATATGCCAAGGCGTTTCTGGTCGGAGGAGCCTTTTGCGCGGTGGGCCAGGTGATAATGGATTATACCAAATTGACTCCTGCCCGGATTCTGGTATCCTATGTAGTGTTGGGCGTGATTCTAGGCGGATTAGGCTGGTATCAGCCGCTAGTTGATTTTGCAGGAGCAGGGGCCAGCGTGCCGTTGACCGGATTTGGCAGCCTTCTGGCAAAAGGCGTGCGGGAAGCAGTAGACAAAGATGGCTTTATGGGAATTCTGACAGGCGGTTTAACTGCGTCTGCAGCCGGAATTACGGCGGCTATCGTTTTCGGTTTAATCATTGCAGTAATTTTTAAGCCAAAAGAAAAAGATGCTTAAACAGGAAGTAGAACAACACAGATAGGTACAAGAAGAGACTCCTGTAAGGCCCTAATTAATAGGTCTTACAGGAGTCTTCTGTTGTTTTTCTAAGATTAGATGGTTGCGTATCTGTTATTCGGTCTCGGTTAATGCCCCAACCGGTATTTGAAATCGGTATAGCCAAAATCCGATATCAAGGAAATCTTTCCATGTTCATCCAGCCGGTATATATACGGCAGCGGCATCCCGTTGAAGGTGTTATTTTTGCAGGTGGTATAGATTGCCATATCCCCGAAAAGAAGCAGGGCGCCTTCTTTAATTGGTTCAGCCATTTTGTAGTCCCCGATGATATCACCCGACAGACAGGTTGGCCCCGCCAGGCGGCAATCAGCTCCATCTTCACACTCGGTTTCCTGATAAAGCGGAGGTGTATACGGCATTTCAATGACATCCGGCATATGGCATGCGGCACTGACATCCAGAATGGCAATTCTGGTTTCACCGTTTTCCACGACATCGAGGACGCGGCTTGCCAGATACCCCGCATTTAGTGCAACAGCTTCTCCCGGCTCCAGATAAACCTCCACTCCCCACTTTTCTTTTGCGGAAAGAATACACTTTTCCAGCAAAGGAATATCGTATCCATCTTTTGTGATATGATGCCCACCGCCCATATTCAGCCATTTCATTTTGGAAAGGATATCGCCGAATTTACTTTCCAATGCGGTAAGGGTGGTGGAGAGCGCGTCAGAATTTTGTTCGCAAAGCGTGTGAAAGTGCAGACCGTCCAGAAGCTCCAAGGTGTCTTCCGTCATCTCTCTGTCGAAAACAGCCCTGGTCACTCCAAGCCTGCTCCCTGGAGCACAGGGGTCGTAAATTTCATGCCCCACCTGAGTGGAACATTCCGGATTCACCCGCAGACCGATGCTTTTGCCCTGCTCTTTGGCTTTTTGTCCGAATTTTCTCAGCTGCGAAACAGAGTTGAATACAATATGGTCGGCATAATTCAAAAGTGTGTCAAATTCATCTTCGCGATAGCCTGCGCAGAACACATGGACTTCGCCTTCCGGCATTTCTTCCTTGCCGAGCCTTGCCTCATAAAGACCGCTGGCCTCTGTCCCTGCAAGATATCCTCCAATCAGCGGATAAAAATCGTAATTTGAAAAGGCTTTCTGAGCCAGCAGAATTTTGCAGCCGGTATTCTTCATCACGGCCGCTAAGATTTCACAGTTCTTTTTAAGCTGTTTCTCGTCAATCATATAGCAGGGAGTTCTCAGCGTACCAAAAAGGGCTTCAATATTCTTCCCTCTAAGCCCTTCAAAAACCGGGGAAGTTTTTCCTTTAGGAAGCATCTTCTCCATCAGTCCACCAATACCGGATTGCGGCATTCACTTCTGGGAAGGCCGTATTGATCCAGAGCATCCAGGAATGGATCAGGGTTAAATTCTTCCACGGTATGGACGCCTTTTTCAGTCCATTGGCCTGTCAGGAGCATCAGTGCGCCGCACATGGCAGGAACGCCTGTAGTGTAACTGATCGCCTGACTTTCTACCTCACGGTAACATTCCTGATGATCACAAACGTTGTAGATATAGTAGGTTTTTTCCTTGCCGTCTTTCTTGCCGGTAAAAATGCAGCCGATATTTGTCTTTCCATGGGTGCGGGGTCCAAGGCTTGCGGGGTCCGGCAGAAGCGCTTTCAGGAATTTGATCGGGACGATCTGAACGCCTTCGAATTCAACAGGTGTAGTGGAAAGCATCCCCACATCTTCCAGACACTTCATATGGGTAAGATAACTCTGGCCGAATGTCATGAAGAAGCGGATTCGTTTTACTTCCGGGATATTTTCGGCAAGAGATTCGATTTCTTCGTGATGCAGCAGATACATATCTTTCATTCCGACTTGGTCGAAATCATATTCCCGCTTGATGCTCATAGCTGGAATTTCCACCCAATGGCCGTTTTCCCAGTAGCTTCCGGGAGCGGAAACCTCCCGCAGGTTGACCTCGGGGTTGAAGTTGGTAGCAAAGGGATATCCGTGGTCGCCGCCGTTACAGTCAAGGATATCGATGGTATCGATGGTATCAAACTCATGCTTTTTGGCGTAGGCGCAGTATGCCTGTGTCACACCCGGGTCAAAGCCGCATCCGAGAAGTGCGGTAAGACCTGCCTTTTCAAATTTTTCACGATAGTTCCATTGCCAGGAATAATCGAAGTAAGCGGAAAACCCTTTTTCCTCGCAGCGCTTTTCGTAAATTTTACGCCATTCCGGATCGTCGGTATCTTCAGGCTCATAGTTTGCGGTATCCATATAGTTGACGCCGCAGGCCAGACAGGCGTCCATAATGGTCAGATCCTGGTAGGGAAGCGCGATGTTCATGACCAGATCCGGCTGATAGCTGTTGATCAGAGCAATCACTTCATCCACCTTGTCCGCGTCGACCTGGGCGGTGGTGATTTTGGTTTTGGTAGTGCCTTCCAGTTTTGCTTTCAGGTCATCGCATTTGGATTTGGTGCGGGAAGCGATACAAATTTCCGAAAAAACTTCGCTGACCTGGCAGCACTTTCTGATTGCCACAGAGGCGACGCCTCCGCAGCCAATAATTAAAACTCTGCTCATTTGAAATACTCCTTTAATTCTTATTTGTTGAGAGCCAATAAAAACTCTCTTAAAATTTTACACGCCATAGCGGTGGATGCGCCGCTTGCGTCCAGGCTCGGAGCCAGCTCATTGATGTCAGCTCCGACGATATTTGCTCTGCACACCGTTTGAATCGCCTCCAGCAGCTGCCCAAAGGACACGCCGCCTGCTTCCGGTGTGCCGGTGCCGCAGAAAGCGGAAGGATCAAGGCAGTCCAGGTCTACGGTAAAATAAACGGGGATATTCTGCTGGACTAAACAGGAAACAACATCCTCCAGACCGGAAAAGTCGAACTTATGCAAATCCGTATGCTCACGGGCGAACAGGAATTCCTCCCTATCACCACTGCGGATACAAAACTGATGGATTTTTCCGTCGCCCACCAGATCATGGATTCGGCGAATCACACAGGCGTGGCTGAGTTTGGCTCCCAGATAATCCTCCCGCAAGTCGGCATGGGCGTCAAAGTGGATGATGTGGACATCCGGATATTTTTGAAGCACTGCCCGGAATGAACCCAGCGTTACCAGATGTTCCCCGCCGATCAAAAACGGGAGCTTCTGGTCATTCAGTATTTCGGCTGCACAGCTTTCAATATCTGTGAGGGCTGCCTGTGCGTCTCCAAAGCAGAGTTCCAGATCGCCTGCATCAAATATTTTCCGATCGGTCAAATCCCTGTCCTGATAGGGGCTGTAGGTTTCGATGCCAAAGCTTTCATGTCGGATCGCCGACGGGCCGAAGCGGGCTCCGGGCCGGAAGCTGGTCGTACTGTCAAAGGGCGCCCCGAACAGCACAATATCAGCATCTTCATAGGACGCGTCACAGCCGATAAACGTTTCGATATTCTGTTTCATCTTTCGACCTCCTCCAGCATTTTTTCAAGGAACGCAGGCAGATAAAAAGAACCAATGTGCAGCTTGGTGGTATAGTACCTGGTTTCCAGCTTCAGCTGATTCCACTTATCCGCCTCAAAATCGTCAATGGGATGGTAGCGTTTGCTTGCAAACCCAAAAAGCCAGTAACCAGCCGCATATGTCGGAATATGGGCCTGATATACCCTGCTGATGGGGAAGGTGGTGACAATCCGCTGATGGCTCCTCCGCATGGCATCCGCATCCTGTTTATAGAACGGGCTGCCCTGCTGATTGACCATGATCCCGTCATCCCGGAGGGCGTTATAGCAAATGCCATAAAATTCCCGGGTAAAATATCCTTCCGATGGGCCGAAGGGATCGGTTGAGTCCACAATAATCAGGTCGTAGGCCGAATAGCACTTGCGTATAAACCGCAGGGCGTTATCATAGTAAATGTGGACCCTGCTGTCATCCAGTTTTGACGCGTTTTCAGGCAGATAGATGCGGCAGGCTTCCAAAACCTGCGGATCCATCTCGACGAGATCGATCTTTTCGATCGTTTTATATCTGGCAAGCTCTTTTACCACACCGCCATCCCCGGCGCCAATCACCAGCACATCCCGGATGTCAGGATGTACCGACATCGGTACATGGGTAATCATCTCATCGTAAATGAACTCATCCCGTTCCGTCAGCATCACATTGCCGTCCAGCGCCAGTACCCTTCCGAACTCTGGCGTATCGAAGATATCGATTTGCTGATAATTGCTTTTTTGGGAATAGAGGTGCCGGTTGACCCGAATGCTGTGTTTTACATCGGGCGCATGAAATTCACTAAACCACAATTCCATTTTATCGGCCTCCCTCAAGTACATTAATATTCTGAATATCGGGATCTTCCGGGCCGGTCATAGAGCAGCCCTTTGCCTTGGCATATTCGATGTACTGCACGATTTCTTCCGTAATGCGTTCTCCGGGGGCCAGAATCGGGATCCCGGGGGGATAGCACATGATAAATTCACTGCAGACACACCCGACACTGTCTTTGATCGGGATGCTTTTCTTTTTGGCGTAAAACGCCTCTTGAGGGCTAATAACAACCACCGGCGGCAGGTATTCCTGACTGAGCAGTCCTTTGGAACTGCGGTGATGGCGCCGTCTGATTTCTGCCAGAGCGCTGACAAGCCGTTCCAGCTCGCCCATTCGGTCGCCGATGGAAAGGTATGCCAGAATATTTCCGATATCCCCGAACTCGATTTGGATGTCATATTCATCCCGCAGAAGGTCATAGACCTCGATTCCCGCAAGCCCCACGTCACGGGTATGAACGCTCAGCTTTGTAGGGTCAAAATCAAATATGGAATCGCCGTTTATCAGTTCTTTCCCGAAGGCATAGTAGTCTCCGATGGCGTTGATTTCCTCTCTGGCATAATCGGCCATCTCCACAACCCTTGCAAAAATCTGCTTTCCGCGTCTCGCCAGATTCCGCCTGCTGATATCCAAGCTCGACATCAAAAGATAGCTTCCCGATGTAGTCTGTGTCAGGTTAATAATCTGCCTTACATATCCTTCGTGAATTGCAGGGCCGATCAGCAGAAGACTGGACTGCGTCAGGCTTCCGCCGCTTTTGTGCATGGAAACGGCCGCCATATCTGCTCCTGCTGCCATTGCCGATAGCGGCATGTTGTCCCCGAAATAGAAATGGGTCCCATGAGCCTCGTCTGCCAAACAATACATCCCTGCCTTGTGGGCCATCTGTACAATGGCTTTCAGATCGCTGCAGATCCCGTAATAGGTGGGGTTATTGACCAATACTGCCACTGCATCCGGATTTTCCCGGATTGCTTTTTCCACCTGATCCCGCTTCATCCCCAGAGAAATACCCAGCCGGACATCCACCTCAGGATTCACGTATACAGGGATCGCGCCGCAGAGGACCAGCGCATTGATGACGCTGCGATGTACATTCCGCGGCAGGATGATTTTATCTCCCCGTTTACAGGTTGAAAGGATCATCGTCTGTACGGAACTGGTGGTTCCACCCACCATTAAAAACGCATGGGCTGCGCCGAAAGCGTCTGCTGCCAGTTCCTCAGCCTCACGGATGACGGAGATGGGATGGCAGAGGTTATCCAGCGGCTTCATGCTGTTGACGTCAATGCTGACGCAGGCCTCTCCTAAAAAGGCGGTCAGTTCAGGATTGCCGCGGCCGCGCTTATGCCCAGGCACGTCGAATGGCACCACCCGCATTTCCCTGAATTGTTCCAGCGCTTCGTATATAGGCGCCCGGTTCTGATTCAATTCCTTCATATATTCACCCCGCAAAACAAAAAACGCAAGCTGTGATAGCACAACTTGCGTTTATCCATGCGAGATCGTATACATACATACACAAAAACACATCAAAGGACGGCAAATACGGTTCTGTCTAAGGCAGAACACACCTAAAACAGGTGCTTCGTAAATGTCAGCTTTCCGGATAATTATGGCATACAGAGTCTATATAGCAAAAACTTTTACTACTCTTATTGACCGTTTCACAAGTTTGTGCAGTTACACAATTCAGGTTATAAAGTAACCAACTTATAAAATTTGAGCTTTTAACTCAATCAATAAGGCGGCAAAACCGCCGATCGGCAGTGGACCCGGCTGTCCGTATGGCCTCAACTTTCCTGGAAAGTGGTCCTAAATTATTGCTTGGACGACTCTTATGCGTTTTCCTATCCTTTGAGTATCCAAAGGATACTATACACTATTTTCAGAAATTTGTCAATCAAAATCAAAACAAATCTAGAAAGTAAGGCCGCCTGCTAACGGCGGCCTTGCGATTTAAAAAGATTACTTGTTGCCAGCTGTTTTAGATTTGTCAGCTTCGGCGGCATTCATGCGGGCGGCTTCTTGGTTTTGGCGCATTTCTTCCACAGTCTTTTCATGAACGCGGACGCCTTTGTAATCACGAGGCGGAATATAGCTTCCGTCTGCTTTCCGCTTTTCCATACGTTGTTTGGCCCTTTCGATTTCCTCTGCGTATTGGGGAAGCCATTGCGCTTCTTCAATCAGCATTTCGTCCGCCATCTGGATAATCTCAGGAGGGGTGCAGACAGCACCGGTCAAGGGGGTCCATCAGCAGTGCTTGCCGCAGAAGTTGGATATCCCCGCTGACAGCTGCTTCCACAGCTAGGCGTTGTACCCATACACTTTGGGAGCATATAGCGGCGCATCCCAAAGGAAGATCTCCCACCTTAGGAATACTGATTCCGTTTGCATCTACATATCCGGGTACCTCAACGACGCATTCATCGGGAAGATTGGTGATACATCCCTCATTCATGACGTTGAAGTGTCCACGGTAAATTCTGCCTGTTTCCAGACCCTCAATAATGTAAGAAGCATGCTCTTCGCTGCGGAATTCCGGCAGATACTGGTTTGCGGGCTGTTTCATCCAGTTTGGGAAATCCTCTTCAAACCAGTTGCGGCCTTCCCGGCAGACACGTAAATATCCACCGGTTTCTCCATCAATCCATTTTCCCAGATGGATCCAGTTTTCCAGCAACTCCGGGCGTTTGCGGTACCATGAAACATATTCTGATAAGTGGCCGTTGGATTCGGTTGAATAGTATCCGAAATTTCGCAGGATATCAATTCTTACCCTTTCGGTTGCGCAAAGTTCTTCGTTGGCTTCATAGACAGGCAGGATTTTGTCCAGCAGATCTTCCCCCTTATGCTTAACGGAAATATACCATGTCTGGTGATTGATGCCGGCACAGATGATGTCCAGATCGTTTTTGTCGTATCCGAAAGCTGCCGCCATTTGACGACGCCCGCCTTGAACGCCATGGCAAAGACCGATTGTACGCACCTTGCCATATTTGTTGGCAGCCCAGGTCATCATGGCATTGGGGTTAGCATAGTTTAGAAGCAGCGCGTTCGGTTCCGCCACTTCGCGGATATCCTTGCAGAAGTCAAGAATGGCTGCAATGCCCCGTTGACCGTAAAAGATTCCGCCGGTACAGAGCGTATCCCCCACACACTGGTCAACGCCGTATTTCAGCGGAATGTCCACATCTTTTTCAAAGGCTTCCAGCATGCCGATCCGGACACAGTTGATAATGTAGCGTGCTCCGCGGAAGGCCTCCCGGCGGTCCAGGGTAGCATGGATTTGGATCGGGACACCATTTGCTTCCAGATCCCGCTGGCAGAGCTGAGTTACCATATCCAGATTATGCTGGTTAATGTCGGTAAAAGCGACCTCGATATCACGAAATTCCGGAACCGTCATCAAATCGGAAAACAGTTTGCGGGTAAAGCCTACGCTGCCCGCGCCAATAACAGCAAGCTTAAATGACATGAAAAAGCCTCCTTTGAGATTATGGCATCATCATATCATGTTTCGTCTTACGGAAAGGAAGCATTTCAGTAGAATCGATTCAAAATGTCAGATTTTGTGATATATTTTTAAAATTGCGTCTGGAAATTTGATTTTTTTGTGGTAAAATCAAATAGGGGGGATATATGTGATTTTTGCGGAAAAGGATGTTTTAAAGCGTTGGCCGGAAGTGCGGCGCTATTATGCAATTTCGTATCCGTTTTACTCCATGAATCCCCAGACGCATCCTGAGGGGGAATTGATGTATGTTGCCCAAGGACGCTGCATTGTCTCCTATTGGGAACAGGGCCGGCAGATCGATCAGAGCCTGCGGGAGGGCGAATATATTCTTTTGGGCGGCAGTGTACAGCATCAGCTGACAGTGGAAAAAGGAACACCATGCCGAATCCTGAATCTGGAGGGCCGGTTGGTTCCTGCTTTGGGAGAATTTCGGCTGGAAATGCTGGCTGACTCGGAGATGTTTCGAAATTTTGTGGCTGCTCCCGGAGAAGTCGAAACCGGTATGGACGACGGCACCCTCCAAAGTGTGATATTGGCCCTGCAGCGGGAACTGAAAGCCTCGGAGACGCAAAAGGGAATTTATCTGAATACTGCGTGGATTTTTGGACAATTGCTGCTCATTCTGGCGCGTCAATATGCGGAACACAGAAAAAAACAGCCGGGAGGCAGTATTTATATTCGCCGCGCAGCAGCCTTTTTAAACGAGCATTTTGATGAGAGCTTTTCGGCAGCACAAGCAGCCCAGGCAGCAGGAATTTCAGAGGCGTACCTGCAGCGGCTGTTCCGGCAGGCCACGGGGCACTCGCTGATGGAGGAGGCCCGCAGGATGCGAATTGAAAAGGCAAAGCTTCTTTTGGAAACTTCCAGCCTTCCGGTAATTGACGTGGCACTCAGTTCCGGATTTAACAGCCGCCAGCATTTTACAGAGGTATTTACCCAATGGGTAGGTTGTTCGCCGGCTGCTTACCGCAAAAACCGCGGAGGACATACCGGGTATCAGGTCGTAGACATAAAATAATGAAAAAATAGCTGGAAAGCCAGCTTTATAGAAAATCGCCGACAGGCGAAAGGAGGAACTTTATGAGCAAATATGCCGTCGGAGTCGATTACGGTACCCTTTCGGGAAGGGCGCTGCTGATTGAAACCAAAACAGGAAGAGAACTGGCTTCGTCTGTTTACGAGTATCCCCATGGGGTAATGGATCGGAGTCTTCCGGATGGAACGCCGTTGGGACAGGATTGGGCTTTGCAGCATCCGCAGGACTATCTGGATGTTCTGAAAAATACAATTCCGGATGTTCTCAAACTGGCGGGGGTCGATGCGGCAGATGTGATCGGTATTGGTATCGATTTTACTGCCTGTACGGTTTTGCCTACTCTTGCTGACGGAACCCCCTTGTGTTTTCTGCCGGAGTATCAGAACCGACCCCATGCGTATGTAAAGCTTTGGAAGCATCATGCCGCCCAGAAAAAAGCCAATCAGCTCAATGCGATTGCTGCCAGCAGAGAAGAACACTGGCTTCAGAATTATGGCGGCAAAATTTCGTCTGAATGGGCGATTCCTAAGATTTGGCAGATTCTTGAGGAGGATCCCCAGCTTTATAAAGCAATGGATCGGTTTATTGAGGCTGCGGACTGGATTGTCTGGCAGCTGTGCGGAAAAGAAACAAGAAATTCCTGCACCGCGGGGTATAAGGAAATGTGGAACAAACGGACTGGTTTCCCGTCGGATAGTTTCTTCGCAGCTCTGGATCCCAGAATGGAGCACGTGATCGATGAAAAGTTTTCCCGGGATATCACACCGTTGGGGCAGAGAGCGGGATTTTTGACCGCCCAGGCGGCCGCGCTGACCGGATTGCAGGAAGGAACAGCGGTCGCCGTGGGAAATGTAGATGCCCACGTGTGTGTTCCAGCAGTGGGTATTGACGGCCCGGGCAAACTGTTGGCGATTATGGGAACGTCCACCTGTCATATCCTGATGGGAACAGCGGAAAAGCAGGTCCCAGGAATGTGTGGGGTGGTAGAGGACGGGGTGATGCCCGGCTATTTCGGATATGAAGCAGGCCAGTCTTGTGTAGGGGATCATTTTGCGTGGTTTATTGAGAATTGTCTTCCGCAGGCGTATTTTCTGGAAGCAGAGAAGCAGGGGAAAAATATCCATGCATATCTGAGAGAAAAAGCAGCGGGTATGCGGCCGGGGGAAAGCGGCCTTGTGGCGCTGGACTGGTGGAATGGAAACCGGTCGGTACTGGTGGACGCGGATCTGACGGGAGTGATCTTGGGAATGACCCTGAGGACTCGTCCGGAAGAGATTTATCGCGCATTGATTGAGGCGACCGCTTATGGCACCCGGATGATCGTAGAAAATTACCGGCACAACGGGGTCCCGGTGGATGAATTTATTGCTTCCGGAGGCATCTCCCAGAAGGACCCCATGATGATGCAGATTTATGCGGATGTTTTAAATATGCCCATCCGGATCGCGGACTCGCTTCAAGGACCGGCCTTGGGTGCGGCAATGTTTGGGGCCGTAGCGGCAGGGGCAGCCGCAGGCGGATATGATGATATTTTTGAAGCGGCCCGGGCAATCGGAAAGGTGAAGAATGTCTGCTATATGCCTGTCCCTGAAAACGCAGCAATTTACGACCGGCTGTTCCGGGAATATCGGGAACTTCATGATTATTTCGGTCGGGGCGGAAACGATATTATGAAACGGCTCAAGCAGCTGAAAAAGGAACTGTGAGGAATTTCATATGCTGGAAAAACTGAAGGAACAGGTCTGTCGTGCAAATCTGCAGCTGCCGGAGTATCAGCTGGTTTCGTTTACATGGGGCAACGTTTCCGGGATTGATCGGGAACAGGGTCTGGTGGTGATTAAGCCGTCCGGAATCCCCTATGAACAGCTGACCTCGGAAGACATGGTGGTAGTTTCGTTGGATGGACGGGTTGTGGAAGGAAAGTGGAATCCTTCTTCAGATACGCCGACCCATCTGGTGCTGTATCGGGCATTTCCGGATGCCGGAGGAATTGTACATACACATTCTCCTTGGGCCGTTGCATGGGCACAGGCAGGACGAGAAATTCCGGCTTACGGCACAACGCATGCCGACTATTTTTATGGTGAAATCCCCTGCACCAGGCGGATGAAACCTGAAGAGATTCATGGACAGTATGAGGCCGAAACCGGTCAGGTAATTGCAGAAACCTTCCAGGACCGTAACCCAATGGAAATTCCGGCAGTGCTGGTTCATTCCCACGGGCCTTTTACATGGGGAAAGGACTGTTTTGAAGCGGTTTATCACAGCGCAGTTTTGGAACAGGTAGCGCAGATGGCTGCCCGGACAGAACAAATTGCTCACGGACAGCCTAGTTCGATGCAGCAGGACCTGCTGGACCGGCACTATCTTCGCAAACATGGAAAAAATGCTTATTACGGTCAGAAATAACAAGTGGGTCTGCTGTGCGATTTAGTCTCACAGCAGGCCCACTTGGTTTTTATATTTCAACTATTTGATACCATATTTTAGGGCATATTCTGTTACTTTTTCGACCCAATGAGAATGTTGAAATCCTTTTTTGATATCAGAAAGATCAATATAGGCTCCATGCGCAATATTTTGAACCGTTGCTTCTGCAATCATCGCTTCTTTGGTATAAGAATCTGATAAATATTTTTCAAATTCGATATTCATCCGGTTGTCGATTCCATCCATTGCACCAATGTAAAACAAGTTGTCTTTTCCAAGTAATTGTCCTATTTTTTCAAAACATTCGATTCCTTCCCGCATTTGTTCCACAGAAATTTTACGTGTATATTCCATAATTCTTTTTCCCCCGTTTAAAATGCTGTCTGTTGTGGTTTCCAATATATTTGCCAAGTCAACCAGAAGACTGACATCCGGCAGAGTCTCACCGCGTTCCCATTTTGAGACAGCTTGATAAGAAACTCCCAATCGTTCTCCCAGATCATTTTGCGTCAATCCTTTGGATTTCCTTAAGGATGCGATATATTGTCCAATTCGAATGGAATCGACCACGTCGGCACCTCCTTGTTTATTGAAACCGGTTTCTGTTATCAGTATATCAGGCATTTGGAGAGGGTTCAATAACGATATAGTGGAAAAAAGCAGCCATGAGATAAACTTTGAAGTTAGTTAATAATGCCAGTTTTTATGTGTAGATTGTTGTTCATGGCTCAAAACACAGGAAATATTGAATGCTTTGGCTGACATACAAAGTGGCGGCAATCTTTTAAGATTGCCGCCACGCATTTACCATTGATAATCTAATTGTTTTAAAATTTCTCTTGCGATCAGCATATGACCAACAATATCCGGATGGATTCTGTCCCAGTTTACAGAAGCGGAATGATAGTATTGGAAATAACGATCGAAAGCGCTCTGAAGATCGACCAGAACCGCTCCGTATTTTTTGGCCAGTTTCTTCACCACCGCACCATATTCATCCATGCGCATCCGCATGGGGTCATTGAGGTTTGGTTCCATAAAATAGGGGGTCATCAGGATAAGCCCTTTCAGACTGGGCAGCGTCTTTTCAATCAGTTCCGTCAGGTTTTGTTCGTATTCCTCCAGGCCAACCTGAATCTCGGTAAGCAGAGGCGTATCGAATTGACGCCATACATCATTGACACCGATCAGGATTCCCAGCCAATCGGGCTTTAAATCCAACACATCTGTCTGCCAGCGGGCTTTTAATTCCCGTGTCGTGTCTCCGCTGGTTCCCATATTGATGACCCGGATCCGGGATTCCGGATATGTCGTCTTCAGAAGTGCGTCTACAAGGCCCACATAGCTTTTTCCGATTCCGCCGAAAAGACCTTCTCCGCAAGGACGCGCCCGCTCATAATCGGTGATCGAATCTCCGATAAAGATCAATTTGCTGCCATTTTCGATTTTCATATAACTCCCTCATTTCTTTTAAGCCGATTTTCCGGTTATCCAATACTTGCAGTATATCACATCGCAGAAAGAATCGCAATATTTCAATCGGCTTCTGTATGATATGATTTTGCGGCTTTTTCTTGCTAAATTGCAGTTTTTATGGTATGCTGAGATAGGATTTTTACGCAATGATAAGGGGGACCTGTTATGTCACAACAAAAACTCCAGCTTCCTGCCCATTACCGGCCAATTTTGGATATCCTTCAGACGGAAATCGCAATTAAATTGGTTAAGGATACGTTTGAAAGGGAACTGGCCGATAAACTTCATCTTACCCGCGTTTCTGCTCCTCTGTTTGTCCGGAAGCACAGCGGTATTAATGATGATCTCAATGGCGTTGAACGTCCTGTGGCCTTTGATATTGCAGATATCGGTGAAGAAGTGGAAATTGTCCATTCTTTGGCAAAGTGGAAACGTCTGGCTCTCAGGCGCTATGGATTTGGCCCCAACACGGGCCTGTATACCGATATGAACGCCATCCGCCGGGATGAGGAACTGGATAATCTCCATTCCGTTTACGTGGATCAGTGGGACTGGGAGAAAATCATTACCCCTGAGACCCGTACCCGGGAAACCCTTTGCCATGCGGTCCGCCGGATTATGCGGGCGTTGAAGGAGACGGAAGAAGCACTTCATCGGGCAAACCCGGAAATAGAGCCCATCATTCAGGAAAAGGTAACATTTTTAACAGCTCAGGAACTTTTGGATCGATATCCCGGCCTGTCCCCAAGGGAGCGGGAAAATGCTGCGGCTAAGGAGTTCGGTACTGTATTTGTCATGGGGATCGGCGGCGCTCTTTCGGATGGAAAACCCCATGATGGCCGGGCCCCGGACTATGATGACTGGGCACTTAATGGCGATATTCTGATCTGGTATCCCGTGTTGGAACGGGCGGTGGAACTATCTTCTATGGGGATTCGTGTCAACGAAGAATCTCTGCGTCGCCAGCTGGCACTGGCAGGCTGCCCGGAACGCGCCGAATTACCTTATCACAAGATGCTTCTCAACGGGGAACTGCCTTTGACAATGGGCGGTGGTATCGGACAGTCACGGCTTTGTATGGTGCTGCTCCATAAAGCCCATATTGGGGAAGTGCAGGCGTCTATTTGGGATGAAGCATCTGCAGCTGCCTGTGCTGATGACGGTATTATTTTGCTTTAACAGCTGCCGCCGGGACTGATATCCGGTGTGAATTTCTGCAAGGAGGCCCGTTATGGGATACGATTTTTCCAAGTTTGGACGGAATGTCTTTCATGATGCCGTTATGCGGGAAAAGCTTTCTCGCAGCACGTATCAATCACTTCGTCGATCTATCGACGAAGGTGCTCCGCTGGAACCTGACGTGGCAGAAGTAGTTGCTTCCGCCATGAAAGACTGGGCAGTGGAACAGGGCGCCAGTCATTTTACCCACTGGTTTCAGCCGATGACTACCTTTACTGCAGGAAAGCACGATTCTTTTCTGGCTCCTACCAAGGACGGCCGGGGAATACTGGAGTTTTCCGGAAAGGAATTGATTGTAGGGGAACCGGATGCCTCATCTTTCCCCAACGGCGGTCTGCGCAGCACCTTTGAAGCCAGGGGATACACTTCCTGGGATTGTACCTCTCCGGCCTTTGTCCGGGAGGGAACTCTTTACATTCCGACGGCGTTCTATTCCTATACCGGAGAGGCTCTGGATACCAAGACGCCGCTTCTCCGTTCCAATCAGGCGGTGAATCGGGAAGCTTTGCGGGTATTGCGGGCTTTCGGCAATAAAACAGCGACCCGGGTCAACCCCACTGTGGGAGCCGAGCAGGAGTATTTCCTGATTGACCGGGAGAAATACGAGCAGCGGCTGGATTTGAAGCTTTGCGGCCGGACGTTGTTCGGCACGAATCCTCCTAAGGGACAGGAAATGGAGGATCATTATTGCGGGCGGATCCGGCTGCGGGTACGACAATTTATGCGGGATCTGGACGATGCTTTGTGGGAATTGGGCGTTCCTGCCAAGACCGAACACAACGAAGTCGCTCCGGCCCAGCATGAGTTGGCTCCGGTTTTTGAAGCCGTCAATGTGGCCTGCGACCACAATCAGCTGATGATGGAAGTCATGCGGGAAGTTGCAAAGAAAAACGGGTTAGCGTGCCTGCTCCATGAAAAGCCTTTCCAGGGAGTGAATGGCTCCGGTAAGCATAACAACTGGTCCCTGTCTACCAACGATGGGCAGAACCTTTTGGACCCCGGCAAGACTCCTTATGAAAACCTTCAGTTTTTGGTTTTCCTGTCGGCTGTCATCACCGGCGTGGATAATTATGCCGACCTGCTGCGGATGAGCGCCGCCACGGCGGGAAATGATTTCCGTTTGGGGGGCCACGAGGCGCCTCCCGGCATCATCTCCATTTTCCTGGGAGAACAGCTTTGGAGTATCTTGGAGCATATTGCCCATGGAGATACCCTTTCCGAGACGCCTTCCTGCGTGTTGGAGACCGGTGTTGCCACTCTTCCGAGACTTCCTAAGGATGGCTCCGACCGGAACCGTACGTCGCCGTTTGCCTTTACCGGAAATAAATTTGAATTCCGGATGGTGGGGTCTTCCGCTCCGGTAGCCATGTCCAGCTATGTGCTGAATACCATTGTGGCAGATGCATTACGGGAATTTGCTGATCGGCTGGAAGAGTGCTCGGATTTTGATGCCGAAATCCAGCGGATCGTTAAGGATACCGTAGAGAAACATGGTCGGATTGTTTTCAACGGGAATAACTATACCGATGAATGGGTGGCGGAAGCTACCCGGCGGGGTCTTCCCAATCTGAATAATACAGTAGATGCCATCGGAGCAATGGTGGCGGAGAAAAACCTGGCTTTGATGGAGCGTCACGGGGTCATGTCCCGAGCGGAGTGCCAATCCCGGTATGAAATCATGCTGGAGAATTACTGCAAAATCGTCAATATTGAAGGCGCGGCCATGGCTGAAATGGCCAGGAGGCAAATTTTGCCTGCCGCAGTGGGCTTCGCGGGGAAAACAGCAGAGGCATATACCCATCTTTCTCAGGTGGGAATTCAGAATGCCAGCGTTCTGAGTTTGGCAAAGCAACTTTCCGGTTTGATTACGGAAGTGACAGCCTCTACGGGGAAACTGGAAGTCGCGCTGGCACGTTGCGAGGAGATCGTGGACCTGTCGGAAAATGCCCGGATGCATCGGGATGAAGTCCGTGTCGTTATGAGCGAGCTCCGTCAGGAGGTCGATCAGATGGAACGGCTGATATCCGCTGAGGATTGGCCGATTCCTACCTATACGGATCTTCTTTACCGTGTGTGATGATCTTACGTATGCAGATGCGGCCGGCGCAAAGCCGGTCGCATTTCGCGAATAGAAAATTGAAGATTTATATAGGTTTGCGGCCAAGCCGGTTTGATGTGTCGGTTCCCGATCTTGCTCATTTGCCGGCGCTTTGGAGAGTGGATTGTTTTTTCGAGGATTGTAGCTTTTCTGTACATCCAAACAGGTTTGCGCAAAGATAAAATGGAATGCCGTAAGGAGGACATCAGAATGGAGTTTCGTATGGAGGACTGCCGTGTAGCCCTGGAGAACGGGATCCTTATTGCAGAAAATAGCCGAATCTGCCGGAGATTTGCAGCAAGGCCAGAAGGCCTTTTCCCTTTGGAAGTAAGGGACCTTCGCAGTGGATTTTCTTTTGCTTCAGGCCAAGCGGATATACCGGTCATTCCCAGCGGGTTTGGGGCGGAGGAAAATCCGGAGCTGCATTTGGCAGGCGGGGCCGACGGCAAAGGTTTTACGGCGGTTTTGTCCTATCAGGATGGAGACTGCTCAGCAGAATTTCACATTTTTCTTGCTCCTGGACTGCCATTTTACAGCTTGTTCCGGATTTTCAAGGGACAGTGGGGCTTTCCCAAAGAGAAGGTTCCTGTGCCGCTAGAAGTGGCAGGTAACTCCTGCGCAGATGGGGAGGACGTTTTGGACGCAGTATCCCTTCCCCGGGGCCACTGGGATTTGGAAACAGTGATGCTCTTTGATCAGACTGATTACCACGACGTCTTAGCCCGTACCTTTCGGGAGCCTGTCTACCCTTCCGGGAAAAACCAGGAACGAGGGAACTTGTTCCTGTTCTTAAACCGTATCAACGGCCAGGGAATCCTCTTTGTAAAAGAAAGCCCCACCCACCTGAATGTGCTGAACCAGTATCCGGCAGATCTTTCTTTCTCTGACTTGACTGTTCGGCTGACAGGTTCTGGTCTACCCAATGGTGGCAGCGGGCGGGATTTCATGAGTTTCGGCTCCACCATAGGCGTCGGGAACGGAGAGCGGATTTATTCGGAATACAAGCGCTTTGTCATGGCCCAGTGGACGTTTGCACCGGAAAAAAGTTTTTCCATGTCCAACACCTGGGGCGACCGGAACCAGGATCTGGCGGTTTGCGACGCCTTTGTGCGAAAGGAGATTGATACTGCCGCTGAAATCGGCGTGGATATCGTTCAGATTGACGATGGCTGGCAGAAGGGTATTACTATCAATTCCGCCCGGCAGAAAGGCGGTGTCTGGGAAGGGTATTATGCCACTGACCCGGATTTTTGGAAGCCTGACCCGGAAAAATTCCCACAGGGCTTGAAGCCGGTCTCAGCCTATGCTGCTTCCAAAGGCGTCAAGCTGGGTCTGTGGTTTTCCCCGGATTCCTCTCGAGATTTCCGCAACTGGAAGCGGGACGCGGTCACCCTTGTGGAACTGTGGCGCCGATATGGGATCTGCTGCTTTAAGCTGGACGGAGTTAAGCTCCGGAGCAAGGCGGCGGAACGCAACTATTTCTCCCTTCTGGCCCGGGTGACAGCTGAAACCAAGGGGGCCGTTTCTTTTACACCGGATATCACTGTGGAAGACCGGGCCGGATACCTTTGGCAAAAACAGTATGGGACCCTATTCGTGGAAAACCGTTATACCGCCTTCAGCAGCTATTACCCCCACAACACCCTCCGGAACCTCTGGACCCTATCCCGTTTTTTCCCAGCCAGAAAATTCCAGTTTGAGCTTCTCAACAACCGCCTGAGACGGGAGTGCTATATCGGAGATCCACTGGCACCGGAAAAGGTGGATATTTGCTATGAATTTGCCGCGGTAATGTTTGCAAATCCGCTGTTCTGGATGGAACTGCAAAACCTTGCGCCTGAGGACCGGAAGGCCTTACAGAAAATCGTCAGGGTATATAAGGATTGTCGGGAAGACCTTGCGGCAGCAGAGGTGTTGCCCATCGGACGGATGCCCTGCGGCGATGCTATCACCGGTTTCCAGGCCGATTGCGGCGACGGAAGAGGTTATCTGCTGCTATTTCGGGAGCCGCTGGCTCCGGAGGCTGGGATGCTGCATATTCGATCTGTAGCAGTTCCAGCATCTCTGCGGCCGTTAGCCTCAAATCTTCCTGCCAGCGGCTATCAGCTGAAATGTGATGGGGAATGGCTGCAGCTCTCCATGAACTCTCCCGGTTCTTTTCTGCTGCTTCGTTACTCAAAATAATCTGTAAAAGGATAATCGTATGAATTGGAAAGAAAAGACTTGTGTGCTATTTGATTTAGATGGTACCCTCACCGATCCCGCTGATGGTATTACCCGTTCGGTGCAGCATGCGTTGGTTGCCTTTGGCCTGACAGCGCCCCGGGAGGAGCTGCTGGATTTTATCGGCCCTCCGCTGGCGGATTCCTTTATCCGACGGTTTGGCTTTACTGAGGTGCAGGCAGCAGAGGCCATCCGTCTATATCGGGAATATTTTTCCGTGCAGGGAATATATGAGAACCAGGTGTATCCGGGAATTCCGGAATTGTTGAAAAAGCTCCGGGATTCCGGGAAGCGGCTGTTTTTAGCAACCTCCAAGCCGGAGATTTTTGCACGCAAGATACTGGTGCATTTCGGATTGGAGGACGCATTTGAATTTGCCGGGGGCAGTACCTTGGACAGCAGCCGTGTGCGGAAAGGTGATGTGATCCGGTATGTGTTGGAAGAAGCCGGGATTGACGCTGCGGACGCGGTGATGGCCGGCGACCGGGAACACGACGTTTTGGGAGCGGCAGAGGTGGGAATCCCTTGTGTCGGAGTGCTGTATGGCTACGGCAGCCGGCAGGAATTGCAGGAAGCGAGTGCCACCGCTGTCGTTGTGAATCCTTTACAACTGGAACGGCTCTTAACGGAGGGCCTTTTTTTCAGGTGGCTTCATTGCCCGGAGAGCCTTCAGGACGCCTTTGCCATCCGGGAAGCGGTGTTTGTTCGGGAACAGGGTTTCGTCAACGAGTTCGACCAACGGGACAATACCTGCGACCATGTAGTTCTGTATCAAAATGATAAGCCGATCGGATGTGCCAGGCTTTTTCCGGAAGCGGATACCGCGGGGCAGTGGCATGTAGGACGGATCGCTGTGATGCCGGAATATCGCGGCGAAGGTTTAGGTGCCTATCTGCTGCAGGAGACGGAACGCCGTGCCCGGGAAGCAGGAGGCTTACAAATGGCTCTTTCTGCCCAGGTGCAGGCCCAGAAATTTTATGAAAAGCAGGGATACAAGGTCATATCGGAACCGTATCTGGATGAACATTGCCCCCATGTGGATATGATAAAGTCGCTTATTTAACGAAAATGCCCCGGAAACCTGCAAAAGTTCCGGGGCATTATTACATATCAAATGAAAGGTCAGTGCGCAAGACGGCTTACATCAAGCCGCATTCTTCGTAATCTTGCCATTTGCGGCGGTAGCTGCGGTCAGATACAAACCGGAAGACCAGATACACCGCTGCCAAAACCACCGTCACCAGTCCGAGGATCATGGATACCAAGGACATGGCGCTCATTTTACGGTAGACGCGTCGTGGTTCTTTATTTTCCTTTTGCTTCATTTACAAATCCTCCTTTTGGCGGTGAAACTCTATTTTTATCATACTAGCCTTCGTCCTTTTTGTCAACCGGTTCCGGAAATCCCCAGCCATCGATCCCGCTGCGGCGCAGCGCCCCAAAGATCCGGTATTTGAATCCGTCGCTTTCCCGTTCTTTTTGGGCCAGAAATTCTTTCATAGCCTGACGCTGCGTATAGCCGTCGGCAGGGCACTTACTTTTGACCACCGGCAATCCCGTCCGTTCCACCGCCCGACGGATCTCTTTTTCCGGCGCGAAAACCAACGGACGGATCATCCACAAATCTTTTCTGGAAAGATACGTTTTGGGGGCAAAACAGCCAATCCTTCCCTCATTGAAGAGATTCATCAAAAATGTCTCGATCACATCGTCATAGTGATGCCCAAGCGCGATCTTATTGCAGCCTGCTTCTTTAGCAGCGTCGTGAAGAGCGCCTCGCCGCATCCGTGCGCATAGGCTGCAAGGATTGGATTCCTGCCGGGCATCGAAGACGATTTCGCCGATTTGGGTCCGCTTGAGGACATAAGGCACTTCCAGTTGGGCGCAAAGCTCTTCTATGGCGGAATAATCCCCCGGAACGCCTCCGAACTGAGGGTCCAAAGTCAGTGCTGTCAGAGAAAAGTCAATGCCGATAAACCGTCTCAAACGGGCCAATCCTACCAGCAGCGCCACCGAATCCTTGCCGCCGGAAACACCCACCGCGATCCGATCTCCGTCCTGAATCAGGTCAAATTCCTGAACTGCCTTCCTCATATATCCCAAAATCCGCTGCATCTTAATCCTCCGCTGTATTGATGTTATTCATTATACCTGTTGAAATGCATCATTTCAACGGATTTTTCTTAATTTTTCAGGAATCTTATGAAATTGCTTCTGCTCCTCGTGTATAATCCAGCCCTTTCCGGTCTGTTGTACAATCCATGAAAAAGTAAGCGCCCAAGCCGCTGCGCCATATCTGGGCATCAAAGGTAACTCCCTGCTCATCCGACTCTTTTTCGGTGATGGTCAAAAGGCAGCCATCCTCCCAATACAGGTTTTCTTCGTCGATATAACCCGCTTCCGTCAATTCCTCGAAGGTCCCTTCCAACGGCTCCAGCTTCCTGGAGCCGGCAAACTCTTCCATAAGCGCTGCCTTTTCCTCTCCGGTCAGACTGGTGCTGGAAAGGTCGAAGCCGATATAGGAAATCTTCTCCCGCAAAGCGGGATCCTTGTCCCAAAGATCAGCAAGCACTTTGGCGTAAACATCTTGCAGGCCGCTGGACGGTTCTTCTGCAGATTTTGCCCGGGAGGCCTCTGTCAGGGAAAGCTCCGTTTCAGGGCAAGACTTCAAGGCAGCCGGCTGGAATTCCTGTTGTTCAGCGCAGCCGCCCAGCAAAGCGGCGCAGAGAATCGCAGCAATCAAGGTGGAAAATTTCATCTGGTTCCCTCCTTAAAAATTTTGCCCGGATCGGTAAGCAAACCGCCCGGGCTGATTTTATAAGTCTGTCTGGACAAAACTGCCGTTTTCCCAGCGGAAGAGACTTCCGTCCCATTGGAATCCATCCGTTGTAAAACCGTCTTTCTCTGAGACACCGTAACAGGCGATTTTGCCGACGATTGTGCCGGAAGCAGGCTCTGTAACCGTTGCCACCAGATATCCGCTGCCTTCACCCAGAAGAATTTCCTCTGGAAGCAGCAGCTCTTCGCCGGCACCTGAATCCACCGCCGGGATAAAGGCGGCAGGGTCGCTGCCGTCTCCGGGGTCGGAAGGCGTCCATTCCGAAAGAAGCAGCATAGTACCGTCAGAAGAAACCGATACGCCTTCCATGATCCCATTCTGAACGACAGAAGTGGTTTGAACCGGCTCCATAGGCTCTGTTACATCATAACAAACAGCAAATGTTTGATTCTCTTCTGGGATTTCTCCGATGACGCCCAGATAACCTTCAGCTTCGGTCAAATACTGGATGATCCATCCTTCAGGAAGCTCCAGTTCTATGGTCTGTGCGGTTCCGTCTGCCGAAGCAGCCCGCAGTTGCTGGCTGCCGGACAAAAGATACTCCGTCCCGTCAACAGTTGCCGAGGGAGTCGCCATTGCGGCTGTTACACTCAGGTTCCGCTTGTCTTGGACAGCATTGTCAGTGTAGGCTTCTGTAATAACCTCATAAATAGCCTCATAACTGCTGGCAGACTTTTCTGCCACCATGTCCTCTTGAGCATCCGCAGAATAAAGAATCGTGTTTTCTTTTTCGAGGGCATTATTTTCTTCAGGTGCCGTACTAGCCTCTGCAACGGCAGCTTCCGAAGATGCGTCGGCGGCTGCAGAAGAAGATTGGGTCGCTTTTTCCATTCGCAAGCTATCCGATGCGGTTTCCTGATTTTTAAGGAAAAGACTAGTACCGGTCAAAACGACAGCCAGACAGGCGGCAGCCGCAGCGTAGGGAGCAATGCGCCGGGAAAAGGGAATGGTTTTCCGGTCCGGCAGCCTGTTTTTGATCTGTTCGGGGGACAGGGAAGCCGGTGGCTCGATGGAATCTGCCATCTTTTTGAGCTTTTCGAGAAGTTCCCGGTCTTCTTCCGAAACAGGCATATGCAGCATAGCCGTCAGTCCTTTCTATAGATTTTTGGCGGAATTCCCGCCGGTAAGAAATGCCTTCAGTTTGCCTAAAGCGCGGCTCTGTTTGGAGCGCACCGTATTGCGGTTCATTCCCAGCATAGAAGAAATTTCCGCGCTGTCATAGCCGCTGAAAATCTGGAGGGATAAAATCAGCCGTTCCTCATCGCTGAGACGGTTCATAGCAGCCTGCAACTCCAGCATCTCCCCGTCCTGAAAATCGTTGGGGACGGGTATCACCACATCTTCGATATCCGTTTCATTGCGGCGCCGGGCGTAAATCCGCATCCGGCGCTTGCACTTGGCAGACAGAATCTTAAAGACCCAAGGGCGGAAGGCATCTTCCTGCCTTAAGCCCGAAAGCCCTTGCCAGGCGTCCAGCACTGTCTCACTGACCGCGTCTTCAGCATCCTCCTGATTTTTTAAGCAATATAGGGCAAATCGATATAAATCCTTGTAGACTTCCTCATAGAGCCGAGCAAAAGCGTCTTTATCGCCGGCTTTTGCTGCGGCAACAAGGTTGCGGAGTTCCGCCATTTTCTCACCTCGTCAGAGGGCTTATGGGATTCACTATAACAGTGCCATCAAGCCCTTAAAGTGTTGCATCTGCAAAGAAAATTAATCATTTAGAACGATAGGTACAGCGCGGCCGGACAAATCGGTCCGCTGATAATCGAACAGTAAAATCGTTTCTTTTTCCTCACCGGATTCCGGTTCGAAGGGGAAAAATCCCACATGGACCAGCCGATAGAGCTGTTTATAATCCATATGCCCATAATGATCCAGATATTTTTCTCGTATCTGGGAATTTTTCAGGAAAGCATATGCTTTTTCTCTGGTTTCCGGCGGGTCAGATATAGGCATCCAGACAGGGCGTTTCCGGATTTTTTCGTGGGCGCACAGATCGTATTCCAGCAGCCAGCCCAGCTTTTCTTCGTCGCATCCGGACAAAGTTAAGCCGTATTCCCGCAAAATATCATATTGTTCCGTCAGAGGATGGGGGCGAAGATGATACCCTTTTTTTCGATAAAACTGCGCGAATCCCCGGTAAAAATCAAAAGGTGTCGGTGCAAGCCGAATTAACGCCTTCAGCCCGGTGCGGAATCGTCCGGAATTGCCGTAAAGCTCCGTAAGCTCCTCAATCTCTTTCAGCTTTAATAAATCTTCATACGGGAGGCACTCCGTTGCCAGCACCTCATAAGGGGCCTCATCTCGCCAGCGAATACCATACCGGTCGGCATTGCGGCGCAGTCCGGAACCTTTCAGCAGTTTCAGAAATCCCAGTTGAAGCTGCTCCGGCTCCAAAGCGTATACATCATTAAAGGACTTCCCGAATCGCTCTAAATCTTCGTATGGCAGCCCCGCGATCAGGTCCAGATGCACATGGATATTCCCAGCCTCCCGAATCGCTTGTACCGCCTTTGAGACCAGCAAAAAATCATTTCTGCGGTCGATGGCCTTGAGAGTATCTGGATTGGTAGATTGTACGCCGATTTCAAATTGGAACAGCCCCAGCCTTACTTTTGACAAGAATTCCAGCTGGTCGTTGGTAATCAGCCCGCCCTCCATTTCAAAATGGAAGTTGGTAACGCCGTTGTCGTGTTCTGCCAGATAGTTCCAAATTGCCATAGCAAATGCGGGGTTGGCATTAAAGGTACGGTCGACGAATTTGACCTGCCGGACCCGGGCGTCCAGATATCGCTGCAACTCTTCAAAAACCTTTGGGAGCGGCTGAAACCGCACGCCTTTATCCGTAGATGAAAGGCAGTATTGACAATTGAACGGACATCCCCGTTGGGCTTCATAGTAAAGAATGCGGTTCTGATACCGGGAAAAATCATCCACCGGAAAGGGAAGCTTGGAAAGATCCAAAGGCGGCGCCGGTGGATTTTTTATCGGTTGCCCATCTCGCAGCCAAGTGAGTGAGGGAACATTTTCCAGCGGAGTCTTTTTCTCCAGCGCAATGCAAAGCCGGGAAAAAGGCTCTTCACCTTCCCCAGACAGCACGAAGTCCGCCTCTGCCATACGGAGAGCATCTACCGGATCATAGCTGACTTCCGGTCCCCCCAGCAGGATCTTTACCTCAGGCAAAACCTTCCGCAAGGCTCTACCCAGTTGTTGAATCAGTTCCCAGTTCCAGATATAGCAGGAAAAACCGATCAAGTCCGGATTTTGACGGTAGATTTCCGATAAAATCCAGTCAAATGGCTGGTTAATCGTAAATTCTGCAGCGTTGCAGCAGAGACCATACTGATTTTTGGCGTAAAGCCGTAAAGTATCCACGGCCAGATTTTGGTGGATAAATTTAGCGCTGATACCAACCAGCAGGATCTGCATACAACCGCCTCCTTTTTCTGTAGCTTTTATTGTATCACAAATCCAATAAAAGGGCAAATCGCGCAAAAAATAAAACAAAAAACTTATTTAAAATAAGATTACAAGATATATTTTAGAATTTTTCTAAAATATTATTGACAAACGCGGAGTGATTCGGTATAATAAAATCACAGTCAAAACACTCTGGCTGATTGGTTTGAGTTGAAATGGAAAAATAAATTTTCAGGAGGATATTGAGTATGAAAAAGTTTGTATGTTCTGTTTGCGGTTATGTTTATGAAGGCGATTCTGCTCCGGAAAAATGCCCTCAGTGCAATGCTCCCAAGGAAAAATTCCGTGAGCAGACCGAAGATAAAACCTGGGCTGCCGAACATGTGGTAGGCGTAGCTGCTGGTGCTCCCGAAGACATCATGGCAGACCTGCGTGCTAACTTCCAGGGCGAATGCTCTGAAGTTGGTATGTATCTGGCAATGGCTCGTGTCGCTCATCGCGAAGGCTATCCGGAAATCGGCCTGTATTGGGAAAAAGCAGCTTATGAGGAGGCAGAGCATGCTGCAAAATTCGCAGAGCTGCTGGGTGAAGTTGTAACTGATTCCACCGAGAAAAACCTGCAGATGCGGGTTGATGCTGAAAATGGCGCTACCGCTGGCAAGTTTGATCTCGCAAAACGCGCCAAAGCTCTGAACCTGGATGCGATCCATGACACCGTACATGAGATGGCTCGCGACGAGGCCCGTCACGGCAAGGCTTTCGAAGGCCTGCTGAAACGTTACTTTGGCAAATAATTTAGTCTTGACACACCACATTTCATAATAATAATTTCCCCCGGAAGGATTTCCTTCCGGGGGTTACTTTTGTATTAGCCAGGTAAAAGTGGAAGAAATGTGTAATTGTCTTTTCTGAAAGCGCACAAAAATCGAAAAAATGCGAGTCCTGCAAAGTGTAATTTCTATGCCTATATCAATAATTTGTGTGTAGCTATCACCGCTTTTGAAAATAATCAAAATGCAAACGATAAGAGATTTGTATATTAACCCCACCTATGTTTTAAATCTGACAAGAGCGGAATTTTTTATATCCATTCTTTTGCTTTCTTGTAAAAAGTTGCTGGCTTCATTCCTAGTCGTCGCTGTGCTTCTACTGCTTGAATCTCTCCTGCTCTCCATGCAACAATCACTTCATCCCAGTTTGCTGGCTTTTTGTATTGAGGCCTGCCATGTTTGCTCCATTCGCCACGCTCTTTTATAGCTTCAATGTCTTCCCACTGACGTTTTTTCTTTTTGAGAAGTTCTGCTTCGGCAATACTGGCATAAAGTTCCACGAGCATATTATTAACGGTTTCCATAAGCATAGCAGCCATTTCGTTTCCAAGATTGGAAAAATCCTGACAAGTCGTCGGTAATTCTAAAATCATAAGTCTAACACCCATGGCTTGCAATTCCCGTAATTCTTTCAGCGTTGCCTGCTTATTTCTTCCCAACCTGTCTATCTCTGTAATAATCAAAGTGTCCCCCGCACATAACATGTCCCGCTTTAGAACCATATAGCAGGGCCTGTTGAAGGTTTTCCCCGTCTGCTGATCTGCGTATATTCTTGCCAGCTTTAAATCCCGCTCTTTGCAGAAATCCTCAATTTCTTTTATTCCTCTATTCAAATACTGGTCTATGATGCTGGTTCTGTGATAGCCGTAAATCATTCTCAGTCACTCTTTCCATGTTCTATGACACGTTGATGCTGTTTTAAGTATCCAAAAAGTATGCTTTTCATTTTATTGACTTTTCTGTTCATGCAGTAAACGAATAATTTCTCCGATTCCAAAGAGTATCATCCCAGTAACTAGACCTAATAAAGAGCCACCTAAAAATATCCCCCAACCAATAGCACTATTATATAGGGCATCTGCTGTCTGAAAACCCCATATCATACTTCCGATTACCATAACAACCATATAAATGCTGGCAATTCCTTTGCACGCCTTACTGACAGAATTTTCTTCTTCCGTTGAACTAACAACATGAGATGTATTATTGGTTGTAGAAGCTGTTTGCGCTTTTTTCATAGCATCTCCCATTGAGGGGTCCCATCCACAGGCTTTGCAAAAATCTCCTGTAAATTCGTTTCCACAGTTTTGACATTTCATGCCTATGCCTCCTAATTTATCGGAATATTTTTCAATATTCTATAGAATAACTTTCTATATTAGAAAGTATTATAGCATATATTTGAATTAAATTCAATATTCAGGGAATAAAATTTAACTATTAAGAAAGTTTTGGGAGGTGGAAATGTGTATGATTTTGGCTTTATCCTAAAACAGGAACGAAAAAAAAGAGGAATGACGCAAAAACAATTGGGAGATAAGTTAAACGTATCTGAAGCTACCATTTGTAAATATGAAAATAATACAGCCTCTCCACCTTTTGAAACAATGCGCTCAATTGCCGCTATCTTCAATGTTTCACTGGATTTCCTGTATGGGAATGAAGCGGATGCAAAATTATCTTTATATGGTTTATCCGATGAACAAATTGAAATCCTGCGAAAATTAGCCGCAGTTTTTCGGAATCAAAACCGTTGTGTCAGAAAACAAATGACAGAGGAAACCTATCAGATTTTAGGCCGCATCACTGCCAACTTGCTGGAAAAATAGTAATATGAAAATATTACAAAAAATAATCCCGCTCCCCAATGAAGTGACCCCAAAAAGTTAGACAATATTTTCAAACAAAAATTATTCAAGCAACCGAAAGGGCTTGTTGTCTGTGAATCGCAGGCGGCAAGCCCTTTAGCTTTGTCTTGATGCGTCGGTTATTGT
>CALXBD010000011.1 GCA_944386445.1 uncultured Clostridia bacterium | reverse complement strand
ATCTGGGACTGGATAAACAGGGTGGATTTTGTCGGATCCAAGCCGCAAGAAAGATAATCCAGCGCCACTTCAATAATATTCTGCCGAACTTTTTCTGGATTTTCGATGTTGTCGGTCAAAGCCTGTGCGTCGGCGATCATAATGAACGTTTTTGCATAGTCGCCCGAATTCTGCAGTTCTACCCGCCGTTTCAGCGACCCGACATAATGCCCTACATGCAGCCGTCCGGTGGGACGGTCGCCGGTTAAAATAATTTTTTCCATATTGACTCTCCTGTATTTCTCCCGGCTTACCGCACGGGGATATTTTTTTCCTTAAGATGCGCTTTCACGTCTCCTACCGTCAGTTCCCGATAGTGGAACAAGGAAGCCGCCAGAGCTGCGTCGGCACCGGTTTTTTCAAAAACCTCCGAAAAATGCTCCAACTTCCCACAGCCCCCAGAGGCGATGACCGGCACCGGAGCCACTGCGATAACGGCATTGAGCAAATCCAAATCAAAGCCATCCCGGGTACCGTCTGCGTCCATGGAAGTCAGTAAGATTTCTCCGGCTCCCAATTCGCAGGCACGTTTGGCCCATTCCACGGCATCTACTCCGGTATCGATTCGTCCACCGGCTGAATACGCATGCCAGCTTCCATCCTCCATTTTCCGGGCGTCGATGGCAACCACTACGCACTGGCTTCCGAAACGGTCGGCAGCATCCGAAATTAGTTGCGGATTCTTCAGTGCCGCTGAATTGACGCTGACTTTGTCAGCACCTGCCCGGAGCAGCTTGGCAAAGTCCTCCACTGAAGAAATCCCGCCACCTACTGTCAACGGCACAAACACCTTTTTCGCAGTTTCCCGCACCACATCCACCATGGTTTCCCTGTGGTCACTGGTAGCGGTAATATCCAAAAATACGATCTCATCGGCTCCTTGTGCGTTGTACATTTCTGCACATTCCACCGGGTCTCCCACTTCGCGGATGCCCACGAAATTGATTCCCTTAACTACCTTCCCGTCCCGGACATCCAGGCAGGGGATGATCCGTTTTGCCAACATGGTCATTCCTCCTCTGCAACCCGGAGCGCATCCTCCAGACGAAGTGTTCCCTTATATAAGGCCTTTCCGCAAATGACTCCATACAGGTTCAGTTTTTTCAGTGCATAGATATCATTGAGTCCGGCCACTCCCCCGCTGGCCACAATTTGACAGGAAACCGCCTGATTGATGGCATCGAGCTCTGCCAGATTAGGTCCGGAAAGAGTTCCGTCTTTTGAAATATCCGTGTAGATAATCGTTTTAACTCCTACGGCCTCCATAGCCTTGGCAAGCTCCAGATAATGAGCGGTACTGGCATCCAGCCAGCCTTCTACTGCTGCCATACCATTTTTGGCATCGATTCCCACGGCAATCCGTTCCCCGTACTCCCGGACAGCTGTCCGCACCAGTTCTGGATTTTTCACTGCCGCAGAGCCGAGAATAACACGTTCAATCCCGCCGCTCAGATAGGCCTCCACAGTCTCCATGGAGCGGATTCCGCCCCCGACTTCCACTTTCAGGGAAGTATTCCGGGCCACATCCAAAAAAATTCCCATATTTCTTGGAACAGCGTCTTTTGCCCCGTCCAAATCTACCATATGCAGCCAGGAGGCGCCTTTTTCTTCAAAGCTCCGAGCGGTTTTCAGCGGGTCTTCCGCCACCTTTTCCACTGTGCCAAAATCCCCTTTGAACAGCCGCACGCAGCAGCCATCCTTAATGTCTATTGCCGGAAATATAATCATTTCGTCAGCCTCCCGAAGTTTTTCAGGATCATGAGCCCTACATCGCCGCTTTTTTCCGGATGAAATTGGGCTCCAAAGACGGTCCCCTGTTCCACCAGTGCCGGGATCTGCGTGCCGTAATCGCACCAGGCCGACAGCACACCATCTCCGGGATAAGCTTGGAAGGAATGTACAAAATACACATACGCGCCTTCCTCAACCCCTTCCAGCAAGGGGCTTTTTTTGGCAAACTGCAGGCTATTCCAGCCCATGTGCGGAATTTTATAGGGACATCTAATCCAGTCCACACGACCGGGCAGCAGCCCTAATCCCTTTGTCAGACCAAATTCCGTACTCTCTTCAAACAGCATCTGCATTCCCAAACAGATGCCGAGGAACGGCTTTTTCACCGCCTCTTCCCGAACAATGCCGGTAAGGCCGCTGCTATCCAGCATCCGCATAGCATCCGGAAAAGCCCCCACGCCAGGCAGGATCAGTCCATTCGCCTGACGGATTTCTGTCGGATCCTTAGTAATTACGCTGGAAAGCCCCAGATAATTCAAAGCGTTCTGGACACTGAACAGATTCCCAGCACCATAGTCAATAATGGCAATCATCCGGCTTCCCCCTTACAATACACCTTTGGTAGATAAAACCGTCTTTCCCGCCAGCGGTGCCACAGCCGCCTTTAGACTGTGAGCCAGCGCCTTAAACAGAGCCTCTGCCTTATGATGGTCATTTTTTCCGTACTCCAAACGTGCATGGAGAGTGATTCCTGCCTGGTATGCAAATGCTCGGAAGAATTCCTCCACCATTTGGGTATCCATTTCCCCGATACGGTCGGCAGAAAATGGACAGTCAAACACCAGAAACGGCCGCTTGCTGATATCAAGAGCCACAAATCCCAATGCCTCATCCATGGGGACAAAAGCAGAGCCGTATCGGGCCACTGGAGCATCTCCCAGCGCTTTAGCCACAGCCTGCCCCAGTACGATACCGGTATCCTCAATGGTGTGGTGACAATCTACCTGAAGATCTCCCTCGACCTGAATTTCCAGGTCAAACCCAGCGTGCACCCCCAACGCGGTCAACATATGGTCAAAAAATCCAATTCCGGTAGATATTTTTACAATTCCTGTTCCATCCAGGTTCAGTCGAACTTTTACATCTGTCTCCCGGGTTTTTCGGGAAAGCTCAGCTGTTCTCACAAAGATCCCCCTTTTTCAGGATATCCTCTAAAGCCTCCACTACCGCACGGTTTTCTGACGGAGAACCGGCCGTAATCCGCAAATAACCCCCAAAGCAGCGAACAGCTATGGAGCGTTTCAACAAAGCCTTATGGATTTCCCTGCTCTTCTCGGAACGGATAAACACAAAGTTGGTACAGGTGGGGTACACCTGCTCTAATACGGGAAAATTCTCTGCCAGAGCGGAAAGCATCCCCTGCAGTT
>CALXBD010000010.1 GCA_944386445.1 uncultured Clostridia bacterium | reverse complement strand
AGCCTGACGGCGGTACCATCAACCTTCAATATCTTCCCCATGAATTGATTGGGCAGTATTTCGAGGTGGCAGTATGATCGAGTTTGCAGTAACAGTGCTTTCCGGGTCGGTAGGGGCGGGAATTATGGCAATTGTCTTGGCAGCACTGCAGCGGCGCTGGAAGAAAAAGGATGGCAAAGACGAAGCAATTGCGTCCCTGGTCAACGCACAGAAAGTGCTGATGATTGACCGGGTACGATATCTGGGAAGCAGGTACATAAAACAGGCGGAAATCTCTTTGGAGGACAAGGAAAACCTTCATGATATGTATGCGGCTTACAAATCCTTGGGCGGCAATGGCCATTTGGAAACTATTATGCATGAAGTGGACAGGCTCCCTGTGAAGCAGTAAGGAGGATATTATGAAAATCAACTGGGTACAGAAACTGACCTCCCGGAAATTCTGGGCGGCAATCGTGGCGGTAATTACCTCGGCCTGCGTGATCTTCGGGGTGGAGGATATCACCATGGAACAGGTTACAGCACTCATTATGGCGGTAGGGGCTTTAATCGCCTACATCTTAGGTGAGGGCTTTGTGGATGCTGCCAATGTAAAAAAATCATCCTCACAGGAGGATGAAAGCAAGAAAGAATAAGGAGGGAAACAAATGCCTATCTATGAAACTCCGCTGAGCAGCGCTGCGGGAAACACCGGGAACGATACATATGGGTATGAAGCATATCTGGGAGCCTTGGAAAGTCAGTATCAGATGATGATGGAAGCCATGGAGGCTCAGAGAGCCGCGCAGCTTGCCAGAATACAGGCTCAATACGATGCCGCCGTGGAACAGCTGGAACGACAGAGACCATCCATAGAGCAGAATTTTGAGAATACCGCGCGGGAAGCATATACTCAAAATATGATTGCAAAGAGGGACCTGCCGCAGCAGCTGGCGGCCCAGGGCATGACTGGGGGACTCTCCGAATCTTCTCAGCTGGCTTTGGCTGCTGAATATGGAAACGATCTGAACACAGCTAGGCGGGACCGGGATCAGCAAATGTATGACCTGGATACCCAAATCGGAAGCGTCAGGGCTGCCGGGGCCGATGCCCTAGCCGGTGCTGAGGGGGATTATAACACGATGCTGGCAGATGTGCGCAATAATTACCTTGCAAACCTCGCCAACACACGGCTCCAGCAGCAGTTGGCACAGATGGAAGAAAAACGGTATCAGGAGCAACTGGCATACCAAAAAGAACAGGATGCTATCTCCAACGCCTTCAATCAGGCACAGTTTGACTGGCAGAAGGAACAGGCAGACCGTGAGTATCAGCTTTCCAGACAGCGCAGTTACAGCAGTTATTCCGGCGGTGGAGGCGGCGGAGATTCCGGAGACACAGATACTGGGAGCGACTTTTCCATGGATGAAAAAGACATGCCACTCCAAAGACAAATCATAGGATATGATAAGAATGGAAATGCGATTTACGGGACATCCGGAAATGGGACTTCCGGGAAAGGAACCGATTCCTCCAATATGGACACCATAGGTGAGAACCTTAGAAAAACCAGTCAGACAGTCAAAAACAAGGGGAAATACACCTATATGCTGCAGTAAGCCCGGGAGGTGAATTACATGCCGTCGGAAATCATGCGGGACTGGTATATCCAAAAACGAAAAGAAACCGAACAGCAGCGGCAGGATACCATCACCTCTGCTGCCAAGAAAAAACAAAGCGCCTTGGGACAGAACCGGACAGTACAGCCGGTGCAAAAGATCAAAAAAACAACTCCGGCTAAATCGATTTATCAGCCGGAGCCGGTTAAAAACTACACAGTCGCACAGCCGGAAGACTTTAATCCGCAGTCCAAAAGAAATCAGGCCATCGATGCCCTGACTGCTATTTCGGAAAGCAGGCTTCAGCGGCCAACTATCATGAAGGAAACGGCACCCGATAGGAGTGCCGCCTTTCCTTCCTTTTCATCCGGGAGCCTCAGCCCCAGCCGTACTGTGACAAGCGCGTTTAAAGAACCTGCCTCGGTTTCAGATAGAATCGATAGTTTTGTAAAGTCTGTGAACCCGGAGGAACCGGCAGCTACAACGGATGATTTTTTATCTGCAATTATGCTTGAAAATGCTGCAGATCGCCGTGAACAGGCGGAAGCTTTGCCTGGAAAAATTGAACAGTTAAACGCAGAAATCGAAGAAGCCCGCAAAGCCGGAGATAAGGAAAAACTGTATGCCCTGACACGGGAAAAGATGCAGCTGGATTTTGAACAGGCTGACAGTACACTTCACCGGAATACCCTGCTTGAATCTATTCTTGATGCGTTTGGCATTGGTGAAGAGAATGACGGTCATCAGAGTGTGGGAGAAATCTTTCGGACCCAGGAAGCACAGGCGCAGGAAAAACTCATGGAGGGGCTTTCTCCTGCCGAACAGGCAGCGGCAAATCTCGGAGTCATGGGGGCCGATATGCTGGCAAACTATGGGATGTCAGCTATGACAGGCATACCCTTTGCCGCTTATAATGCCGTAACATCCGGCGCGGCAACAGGAGAGCAAGCCCTTGAATCTGGTGTGGATCCGGACACGGCACTGGCTTTGGCGGCAGGCTCCGGTGCAATCAGCTACGGCATCGAAAAAGTCGGCGGTGTCGCGGGTGACTGGGGAAAACAGCTGCTGCAGAAAATAGGCGGTACCCGGATAGGACAGGCTGTGCTTTCCGGGCTTCCTCAAAAGGCGGTGCAATACATCTCTTCCTTGAGCGGCAATAAGGCAGCCCAGGTGCTGGGAACAGGTCTGGAAGAAGGCCTTGAAAACTTCACGGAGTACGACCTGCAGCGGCTATGGCAAAACCTTATTCTGGATGAGGACACTCCCTTTGATGTGAAGCAGGCACTGTCAGAGGCAGGGGCCGGCATCCTGTTTGGTTCCACGGTAGCCGGCATCAACGCGGCTGGAGATACTGTGCGTCAGCGGCAGATCGGAAATGAACTTTTTGAAACCGGGGAAGGGCTTGACTTGCTTGCCCAGGGAATGGAATCCCAAAGCCCAAGCATCCGGGCAGAGGCGGAGCGTTTGGCAAGACAGTCCATGGAAGGACAGGTTTCCAAAACCGGCCTGGGGCGGCTCTATGAGCGGATGGCATCCGGGGAAGAATCCGCTGTCGATGTGCTTTTAAACGCCGGAAGAAGCGGGGAAACGCCTGAGAATGTCATGGCTGACGCTTTGGTGAATGGCCCGTTGAAAGACAGCGGCGGGAGAAAAACGCCGCAGTACCGGATTTTGGACTATAACGACCAGGAGAGCAAACAGGCGATTACCCGGCAGATTCACGAGGACATGGTGGGTCGGGGAAAGGCAGTGGAACTTACAGATGCAGACCTGCAGGCTTTCGCAGACTATTATCCCGACCTGCGAAGCATGAAAAAATCGGAAAGGAGTACCCTCCTCAAGGAAAAAAGAAAGCAAGCTGTTTCGGCAGTCAAGGAAATGCTCCATACCATGTTCGACGGGAAAAAGATAGAATTTGCCATGAATGACGGTGTATTGGAAGCTCGAGTTTATGATACGGGTATTAGACACGTTGTTTCTGGATTGAATCAGGAAAAGGCGGCAATGCTCAGGCGGAGCCAGGATATTTTCCGGCAGGCAGAATATCTTTACAGCACCGGAAACGACGTTCATGGGACCGCTAGCGACAACGCTGATATCAAAATGTGGCACTACTTTTATGTTCCGCTGAAAATAGGGGATGAGGCCGCAGGGGTCAGAATCGCCATCCGAAACATGAACAAAGCTGATGAAAACCAAGTCTATGATTGGGGAATAAGAAAAGGAGTCTTCGCTGAAAGCGAAGACTCCCATTCCGGAGGGGCCGCCTTGGGCCCAGGGGTGGCGGGAAATCCCAGCACGTCCATTGCCTCATCGAACGGCCCCTCCTTGGAAGGAACCTCCACCTTGGACAGTAGGTCGTGGCCAAACGGCGCGTTTCCAGGCGTCTCATCGAATGGAGGTTCCTTCGAAGATAGTATACCACAAACCACCGGCGAAGTCAACACGGCAGAGGGGCAAATCCCCGACCCTGTGGGAGCTTTGGCGGGTGCGGCACCGGAGACGGAAGGGAGACGGACGCTGGCGGACTGGCTGGCTGGAAAGGTCGAGACCGGACAAACCAGGGAAGAAGCCCTCCGGCAGCAGCGGCAGGACGCCTTTGACGCTTTGGAACTGAAAGAACAGGAGCGGCAGATGGAAGCGTTACCAGAAATGCCTCCGGAAACACCGGAAAACACTCCTGTATCCATCGAAGAACAGGCGGAACCGGAGACGCAAACCCTACAGAACTCGACAGAACCACAGCCTGAATTCCAGACCCCGGCGGAAAGGCTGGTAGGACGGGAACAGCTGGACACCATACGTGAACAGGCGCAGAAGTTTGCGGATGCACAAAGCTATCTGGAACGGGTGAAAGAGGCCCAGAAGCCCAATGAAAAAGAACTTGACGCTGCCCAATCAATCGCCAAAGGACATACCACCATAGATAATTATGATGCCGACCTGGATTTTGACCTGGACAAGGTTTTGGCAGTAGCAGAAGCTATCAAAAAATATAACGAGGCGGAACAGCCTGTCCGGGAACTAAAAGCAGAAAGGTTTGAACAGCAAAAAGCTAAGGCAAAAAAGGCTGCTTTGAACAGCGACCTGTGGGCTGACAAGGTTATGGGCATCATGTTTCAGCGGGAAACCATGGAGCGGAATATCCGGGACATTGTTAAGAATGAGGAAGAGGCGCAAAGAATCATCGACTGGTATTTCACTCCCGTACATGAAAATGAAGCGGGCAGACAGCGGTTCTTAAATGCATTTCGGAAACGTGTCAGAAAGCTTAATCTGACCAAAAAGGAAAGCCAATGGGTTCAGATGGTGGGTGAAGGCGTCAAAGATATCAGAGAAATCCCCCTGGGGATGGACCCTATCAAGATATCCAACGCGGTGGCGGAACTGCGTGACCATATTTACCCGGAACTGTATAACCATTTGGCTGATGCGCTTGTTCTGAACGGATACCCGCCCCCTGGACGACTGAACAACTATTTTCCGCACTTCAATGACCCCAATGACCCCATAACAAACGCACTTCGGACTTTGGGATTGAACATCGACACCCGGGAACTGCCTACCTCAATCGCCGGCATTACAGAAACCTTTGAACCGGGAAAACGATTTTTCCCAAATCTGCTGCATCGTGAGAGCAACAAAACAGACTATGATGCCCTGGAAGGCTTTGACCGCTATCTGGAAGGCGTCAGCCATGTTATCTATCACACTGAGGATATCCGGAACCTGCGGGTACTGGAACAGATGATCCGGAAAAAGTATGACCGGGGTAAGACCGGTAAACAGCAAATTGAAGAACTTACCATAGACGATATTCCGGACGATGATTTTTCAGACCAAAAGCTTGATAAACGGTTTGCTTCTGATGCGTCCCGGCTTTCCAAATTCATTACGGAGCTGCACAGCTACACCGATGCCTTGGCGGGAAAAAAGAATATCGGCGACCGGAACATCGAACACAGCTGGAGCCGCGGCATATATTCCATAGCAAATGCTATGGAGAAGCGGGTAGCCGCCAATATGGTGGCCCTGAACCCTGGTTCCTGGGTGAACAACCTCATCCCTTTGACACAGGGGGGAATGGAGCTTTCAAAGTCAAGCCTGGTTCAGGCAATGAACCAGACCATGAAAAGCTATTTGCAGGCCGACAATTTCGTGGATCGCTCTACCTTCCTGACCAACCGGGCCGGAAGCCGCAGGGTTTCCCAAACCGGATTGGAAAAGGCTACGGATTTTCTTTCTTCGCCCATGCAGATGATCGATCTATTTACTGCCAATGTGCTGGTCAGGGGACGATATCTGGACAACCTGAAGTCCGGTATGGGTGAAACCGCTGCCTTGAGAGAAGCGGATAAATGGGCAGCTTCGGTGATGGCAGACCGGTCAAAAGGTTCTTTGCCTACCATCTTTGAGAAGAAAAACCCTTTCACCCGGCTGTTTACCATGTATCAGGTAGAGGTCAACAATCAGCTTTCCCATCTTTTTAAGGACCTGCCCAGAGAAGCCAAAAAGAAAGGCGTTGCGTGGCTCGCGGCAACCTTACTGGAAATGGGCGTGGCCGGATGGCTGTGCAATCAGGTGTATGAGGCAATCTTTGGAAGAAGGCCGGCAGCGGATCCGATCGGGGTCGCCCTGGACTTTTCGGAAGATCTACAGAATGAGAATCTTACCACTACAGAAGCCATTTCCAATTTGGGAGAAGAAGTCCTCAATCAGATCCCTTTTACAACTGCGCTGAACCTGGTTGGAATTGATACCGCTGGCAGGTATCCAGTGGAGGCGGCTATCCCGGATGTAACTGGAATGATATCCGATGCTCTTAATCCGAATCTTGCGGCAAATGCAAAAGCGGAACGGATTGGAGACGAACTGCTAAAACCGATTTATTACATTGTCCCACCTGTAGCAGGAGGACAGGCCAAAAAGACCATAGAGGGAATTCAGGCAGCAGCACAAGGCGGCGTTTACTCCACAAATTCCAAGGGCGGACAGGAAATGCGTTACCCTGTTGAAGGAATAGACGCTGTGCAGGCAATCCTTTTCGGTCCCAGCTCCACTCAAAACGCCAGGGACTATTACCGGGACTTCCAGCCCATCCTCCCAGAAGGACAGGAGCAGACAAACGAAGCCAAAGCCAGAAGTCTGCCCAGAATTGTAGGATACAGTTATGGAGAAGCTGAAGACAAGGTGAGCGGGACTGTTACTCTGACAGGGGAAGAACAACGGGCTTATCAGGACGCTTTTTTGGCGCTGCTGCCGGAGAAACTGGAAAACGTTCCGGAAGAGATGCAGCAGGATGTCTACACCTACGCCGAACAGCTGGCGCGGGATGAAGCACTGGCTGGAAAAGGAATTGACCAATATGAACCGGAAAGCTGGGTGACAAAGGCAAAGGAGGCTGTGGACAGCGGGATTTCCATTTTCGACTATCTGGATATCCGGGATGCATTTTCTGATATGGAACCGGTTAAGGATTCAGCGGGGAAAACCACCGTTACAACCACTGAACAAAAGCGGGATGCCTTGATGAGCGATACACGGCTGACACCGGAACAGAAAAGGACCATCGATATCCTGCTGATTGGAGGGGATGAAGAAAAGGCAGCAGATTACACCAATGAAAACGCTTATTACCGTTCTCTGATGAGCAGCGCGGATCAGGCAAGGTATGACGCAGTCGACTCCATGACTGGGGGAATGGATGTGAATGCCTTTGAGGAACTTCAAACCCTGGTGAATGCTCAAAAACTTCCGGATGAAACCAGTCTGGAAAAGAAAAACCGGGTAATTCAGTCCATCATGGACAACGGATTTTCCCGGAGGGATGCTTATGGTATCTGGTCTGCTCTCTCTGCATCCGGTGCAGATACTCTTTCCGGAGACCGGGAACAGGATGTGCTGGCAGCACTCTCCGACAGCGCAAAACAGAAATATCGGGATGTGTCCGGGTACTTCTACAACCTTCCCGTTTCCGATTTCGCTTATATTCAGGACGTGCTTTCTTCCTGCCAAGGCATCAAAGATGCAAATGGGAAAACAATCTCTGGCTCCCTCAAAGAGGCAAAGCTTTCCGCTCTGCAGTCGTTGGGAATGAGCTGGCAGGAAGCAAACGTGTATTATAATCTCGTAAGTTAAGGAGTGATTTTGTGACAGGAATTGACGTCTCCAAACACCAGGGCGTTATCGACTGGCAGAAAGTGAAAGCAGAAGGTATCAAATTTGCGATTATCAGGGCCGGATATGGAATGTATGAGAATCAGGTCGATCCCCGGTTCGCGGAAAATATGGCCGGCGCAAAAGCTGCCGGTATCCCTGTGGGGGTGTACTGGTACAGCTATGCTGTCAGTATCTCTGAAGCCATCCGGGAAGCGGAGGTCTGCATAAAAACCATCGAGCCATACCGGTCGCAAATCGTGCTGCCGGTGGCCTACGACTGGGAGGATAAAACCCAGGGAGCAGTGACGGCAGACACGACTGCCGCCTGCTGCAAGGCCTTCCTGGACCGGATCGCCGCCGCCGGATACCGGCCCATGCTTTACAGCTTTTCAAACTGGCTGGAAACCAGGCTTCAGGACCCACGGCTGGACGAATTCCCCAGGTGGGTGGCACATGTAGGCGTTGAAAAACCGGTCTGCAGTAAGCCTTATCTCATATGGCAATATTCTCACTCCGGAACTGTCAGCGGCATTTCTGGAAATGTAGACCTCAATGAAGGGGGAGACGGACTGATGAACGGAAATGGGTGGGTATGGACCGGTTCTGTCTGGTACTTCTACAGAGATGGAGAACCCATGAAAAATCAGTGGGTTAAGACGGACGGATGGTGGTACCGTCTGGGATCAGACGGGAAGATGCTCACCGGCCTGCAGGAAATCGATGGAAAAGCCTATCCACTGAACGACAAACCAAAAGAAATAGCAGGAATCTATATTCCTGCCGGCGCATTAATTATTACCAACGAAAAAGGAGAGATCATGCATGAGTGAGTTTGCGTACAAGATTAACGGCTTTATCCCTTCCCCGGTGGATCCCCGGGACTACCGGCTGACCTACGGGGTTTCCGGAGCAGAACCCCTCCCGGGAGAGTGGGAGCCGGACATACACGGATTTCAGATTCACGATCAGGGGGCCATCAACTCCTGCGTGGCCCACGCCATCACGGGGCAATATGAAATGCATGGCTTCCCCAAAATGGCTTACGGCTTTATCTACGGCGACCGGCAGCACACTGAGCATCAGGGGGAGGGGATGATACTCCGGGATGCACTGAAATCTCTTCAGAAAGACGGTGTGCCGACTCTTGAAAGCTATCCATATAACGCGGAAGTGCAGGAGATTATCGACATCTTCAAAGTTCAGGCGCCAGCGGCGGCGGAAGAAGCGGCGCGGTTCAAGATCAAGGCCTACTATCGGCTCTACTCCGTGGAAGAGTGCAAACGGGCCAAAATGGAAGGTAAGGCGGTCCTATATGGGCTGTTTTTGTTTGACGGAATGATCGACATGGGAGCGGGCACCAATCCCATGGTGATCCCACCCAAACTGCAAAACAACATGACTCTTCCTTCCATCATCGGCGGCCATGCTGTCGGTTCCGGCGGATGGTGCCAAAAGGGGCTTAAGTTCCCCAATTCCTGGTCAGAGCGTTGGGGAGATAAAGGCTATGGCTACATCGAGACCAGGTGTTTCACCTGGTCCCAGGAATACGGCTTCCCCATTCCCCTTGTGGAGGCCTGGGCGGTCGAGTTTGATGACGGGACAGAACCCGCAGAGCCCCAGAAAACCGGATGGTATCAGCAGGACGGAAAATGGAGATACAGCAAGGACGGCAAAGACGCGACCGGCTGGCTGCTGGATCGGGGGACCTGGTATTATCTGGACCCAGACGGCTTCATGGCCGCCGATGCCTGGCGCTTCATCGACGGCTGCTGGTACTATCTGACTTCATCCGGCGCCATGGCCAGAGGATGGCGGCTCATCAGCGGCAAGTGGTACTACTTCCGTCCGGGTACGGACAAGATGGGCCCCAATGGCTCCATGGTTACCGGTTGGCTTTCCCTGGATGGAAAGTATTATTTTCTGAACAATGATCCGGATGGGCCTATTCCTTTAGGCGCGATGATCCTTACCGATGCCAGTGGAAAAATTTATAAGTAAATATTCCTAACCACATCTCAGCAATTGTACTATGATAAGAAGAAATGGTGTTAGTAATTTTTTATTGCTATTTCCTGTTTTTTTGACAATTCTCTTGAAAGAAATAAATTAATGCTGTATTATTATACCAAGGAGGGATATATATGCCAAGTTGGGGTGCTGTACTGGATCAATTGAAAAGTGTACCAAATCCTCTGGATGACATGCGTCATAAATATCTTGGAATTATGCATAAATACACGGGACGGAACATCATAACATATTATTCTGCTTTTATTCAAAAGCCTTCGATAGATGGAACAGGTATTGATGATAATGACAAGAGTGCATTTATGCAGGCAGTTTGTGGCATGGATAGGTCCAAAGGCTTGGATTTGATTCTTCATACACCAGGGGGACAGGTGGCTGCAGCAGAGTCATTAGTCTACTATTTAAAGTCAATGTTTGGGAATGATATAAGAGCATTTGTTCCGCAGATGGCTATGTCTGCAGGAACAATGATTGCCTTATCTACTAAGGAAATCATTATGGGAAAACAGTCAAATTTAGGTCCAATTGATCCTCAATTCGGAGGCGTATCGTGTGCGGGTATTATTGAGGAATTTAATGATGCGTGTAAGGCTGTATCGGCAAATCCAAATCTTGCTGGATTGTGGGGGACTATCATAGGTAAGTATCATCCAACTTTTATAGGCGATTGTCAGAAGGCAATAACGTGGGCGGATGTAATGGTTACAACATGGTTGACAGAAAATATGTTTTCAACATATAGTGATAAAGACGCTGCTGCAAAGAATGTAGTAAATACTTTGTCGAGTCATAATGTTACGTATTCTCATTCAAGACATATTCATATTGATGAGTTACGAGGATTAAAGGTTAAAGTAACTTCTCTGGAAAATATGGATAACCGAGCTATTGAGGACTGCAAGGATTTGCAAGATTGCGTTCTCACCCTTCATCACTCATATATGCACACTTTTGCTAGTTCTGCAGCAATCAAAATAGTTGAAAGCCATTCTGGAAATACTATGATTATAAGCTCTAAATAGAAATATGAGGTGTGATTATGGATAAGAGTATCTATGAGAAATATAATCGTATTGTTAAAAATGCAAATCGATCTGATACCTATACAACCCCAGAACAACAGGGAAGGGCTATTAAAAAATTTACGCTTCTAACTCCTACAGAGATCGAGTATAATAGCGAGACGAAACAAAATCATAACATAGAATAATTTTTGTCATAAACATCTTTTTATCAAAAGTTTAGACCCATAGTATACAGTTATAATCTGTACTCATTGTAAGTTGCCCCCATTTATTAGGTAGTATGTCATACTGCCATAATAAATGGGGGCATTTACAACCCTGAGTGTTATTCAGGTGTTTTTCAATATAAATTCATAAAAGATATACTAGTAAATTATAATTATAGGTTAAAGGAATGTGTTCCACCAAGCTGGCTCATAATAATTTTAGCTGCGGAAGGGTCAGGCCGTTTGATTTTCACCGGACGGAGCAGCTTTTTTTCATATTGCCACATACATCATACCCCCATCTGCCACGGCCATGGCTCATCGATCCAGGCCCAGTGAAGCTGACCGTCATCATTGACTGCAATTTTTCCATATTTTTGTTCGTATTGCTCTCGAAGCTCCTGCAAACGCTTTTCGGTTTTCTCGTAAAAGCGCAAGGCTTCCTGATCACAAGGATGAGTATCCAGATAGAGGTTTGCTTCTACCAGAGAGAAGGTGCAAAGCTGGATTTCCTTCATCAGGCGATCCTTTTCGTTACTTTCCATTCTTAACAGCCTCCTCTCCGATAAAAGGCAGGTCCAGTTCGGGGAACATAGTTCCTCTGTCCAGAGCTACAGATGGGGTATAAAGTTCTCCCCATTTCTGCATTGGAACATAGGCCATAGCCAGAGGCAGGCTGTCCAAGCAGGATAGTGCTGGTTTTTCTACAGGTTTTTCCATAGGAAAACACCTCTTTTCTTTAGGGTATCTTATCCTATGCGAGAGGGGATATAACGGGTCCGGATCGCAGAAAAAGTGTTCTGAGCGGGTATTTCACTACGGTAAGCCGGCTTTTTGCGATAAAAAGAAAACCGCACCGGAAAATCCAGATGCGGTCATCATATTCACCAGCAGATACGCTTCATCATCCCATTTATGTAGGCGATGGCAATCCCGAAGTTTGTAATAGGAACATTATACTTTTGGGCTTCGCTAATTTTGGAAAGAAGATTCTTGCGGTTGAGCATACAACCGCCGCAATGAAGAATCAGCCGGTAATCCCGAATATTATCCGGGAAGCCTTGACCCGAAAAAACATCGACCTGTAGCTTGCCGCCCACGTATTGCTCCAACCAGGAGGGCAGCTTTTGGCGTGCGATATCGCCATCCAGCGGATGATGGGTGCAGGATTCCATAATAAGTACTTTGTCCCCTGGAGCCAAGCTGTCAATGGCTCTGGCCCCTTCCAGAAAGCTTTGAATATCGCCTTTATTTTCGGAAAGGAGCACTGAAAAGGAGGTCAGCGGTACTTCTTTTGGTATGATTTGGTTGACCAGAGGGAAAACCTGGGAATCTGTAATTACCAGATCCGGTAACTGGCTTAGGCAGTCAAGCATTGGCTGAATGCCATCCGGCACGACAGACAATACTCGGCAGCGATGATCCAGTAGATCTCTGGTTATCTGGACCTGTGGGAGGATCAGCCTTCCTTTGGGCGCCTGGATATCCTGGGGCATAACCAACATCACCAGCGCACCGGGCTTAACCAAATGGGCTGTCAGAGAGGGAATCTCAAAATCGGTATCGGCGTTGTCAATCAGGAATTTTTTAAAATCCGCCATTTCAGCCGGAACCCGGGCATCCAAGGCAATTGTAGGAATATCAAAGGGTAGTTTTGGCGCTGTGCCGCCATCCATTAAATTAACTGCGCAAATGATTTTGACCTTATGCTCCTGCAGCAGCTTCAAATATTCAGCCTCCTCGGAAAAGTCCTCCGTCTTGGAGGAAACGACCAGCACTGCCAGATCAGTTTTCCGGGCGACTTCTCGAGTCTTTTCGGTCCGCAGTTCTCCTAAGCCGGTCCGATCATCCAGTCCGGCGGTATCAATGAGAACCACCGGCCCGATCGGCAGCAGCTCCATGGAGCGGTAAACAGGGTCGGTAGTTGTTCCGGATACTGCTGAAACAATAGAAACCGCCTGTCCTGCCAGTGTGTTCAGCAAGGTCGATTTTCCGCTGTTAGTGCGGCCGAAAAAGGCAATGTGCAGCCGATTGGAACGAGGTGTGTCTTCCATAATCAAGATCCTTTCTGTAATAAAATGCAACTTAAGTCTAATGATTCCAGCCTTCTGTTTCCAGACGGCGCTGTACAGCGATGAGAAGCTCACGGCGGTATTCCCAGTCGGGCATGACCGCTTTCACGATATTCCAAAAGGCTTTGGAATGGTTTAATTCCTGCAAATGGGCCAGTTCATGGACCACCACGTAATCAACAGCTTCTTGGGGGGCACGCATCAACCGCCAGGAAAAATTCAAATTTCCCTTGGCGGAGCAGGATCCCCAGCGGGTTTTGGCTCCGGTAACAGAAATACTTTGCGGTGTAAGCCCCATTTTTTCTCCCCAGAAAGCTGCTTTTTCGGGGAGCAGCCGCCGGGCTTCCTGACGATAAAAGGCCTCGGCTTCCTTATATAGATCATTTCCCGGCAGCAGGATCTCTTCTTCGATCAAAAGAGCGTCTCTCCCGATACGGATTGGGTATTCTTTCCCGAGAAAGGGCAGCAGAGAACCTTCTGCCAGCTGAAATTTGATCTTTTCGTCTGAAATCTGCCTGTGCAGGGCCATTTTTTCCCGAATCCAATCTGACTTTTCTGCCAGAAAGGCTTCGATTGCCCTGACCGGAAGCCGCAGCGGTGCCCGGACGATTAGCTTCCCTTCTTTGGAAACGGCAATGCACAGGGTCTTTCGCTTAGAGCGTGTGAGTTCATATTCCATAGATGTTTAAACCACCGATGTAGTCAGTAAAAATAACGGCTCTGCCAGGAAAAAGCCGGCGATACAGCTTGCCAGATTTGCGGTAATGGCATAAGCAATCCTCCAGCCTTTCTGGCGGCCTCGCAGCAAGGGCAGGTAGATGCATAATTCGATTATCAGGATGATCAGTTCCGCAGGAACCAGTCCGAAGTAATAACTGAGGTAACTGTTCCGTGCCGTGGAAATACCCAAAACGACGAAAAGCCCCAGTTGGGTTCCCAGATTGGTCAGCAGAAATACCAGCCAGTTTTCTTTCAGCGGGAACCGGAACAGCCAAAGCAGCAGCCCTTCAATGAGCAGGGTAGGAAGCAGGGTGCCCAGCAGCTGAATCAGGTAAGCCCAGATCCTGGAAGGCTGGGAAACTTTTCCGGAAGCAAAATCCCAGGTGGCGTGAACCTGTAAGACATCCCTGGAAACCCAGTCGGAAACCGTAACGTTCAGGTCTTCTGTCACGACAATGAAGCGGAATCTGTCCGGAACCCCAAAATAGCTGAACACATGGATCATGTCGTCCCCATCGGGAGTTCCGGTCAATTCTCCGAACAGCGGCACACTGGTGCCTGCCGCCAGGCCGGGATGGCCGTCCGGACCTGAGAAGTTTTCCAAAACCGCCAGCATATCAGGATCAAGTGCTGCCCGGTCCTCTTCTGACAGGGAAACATTTTTTTCACCGCCGGAAATCAAAATGTCCAGATAATAGGTTCCTTCCGGCGGATTTTGGAGCCGGAGCGTTACCATAGGTTTCGGACCCATATCCGCAAATACCGTCAGGGGAAGTGCCAGTCCTGTCAGCAGAAGAACCACACAACAAATCGAAAACTTCCTGATCATACGCCCACAGCCTCCTTTGATCGATGTTTCTGTTAATTTATAACCGTTCCCGAATGAATCCGGCCACAATTTTTCCCAGGTTTTGGAAACCTGCCTCTGTAAAATGGCAGTAATCCGCATATTGGGATTCATCCCAGTTTTCAGTTATTGCAAAAAGGTCGGCAATTTCTGTATCGGTACCCTCCAAGGTCTCAATCGCGGCTTTGTTGTAGGCCTGGATTTCCGCCGTGGTACGAGGATTGACCCCAATCTGCCCATTAGGATTCATGGGAGTCGTGGTGGCAAAAATGATATGAGCTTTTGGGAAAAGCTTTTGAATCTGCCAAACAATTCGGCATATGTTGTCAGCGTAAACCTCTTTGGATGTCAGTGAAACGTCCTCTCCGTTCCAGTGGGCTACATCCCAGTGTCCGCAGTTGAACAGGACCAAATCCACCTTCTCGGGATCGCACAAACCGCTCCAGTTTAGCAGGGAAATCATCACATATTGGGTGCAGCGGCAGTTTTCTTCCGGGTAAAAGACATTGGCAACGTCGGCAAGTTCAGCTTTGACTGTTCCGCAATAGCCCATCCGGATGGAGTCGCCGATCAGAAGTACATTTTTCTTTCCTTCCTGTGTCGGAAGTTTTTCCAGAAGGCCGCCGTCTTCCAGATAACGGGATTGTGACATAATACTACCTCCATATTACTGTCCGGCTTTGGGACCGGACGGATTAGCAGCTGTAACGGGATCCTTTTTGCGAAGGAATGACAGTTTGGTTTCGGATAGGATCACTGCTGCAAAAATCAGCAGGAATCCGGCTCCTAACTTTAGTGTAACGGTTTCGTCATAAAAAATAATGGAGAATACTACCCCGAAAACCGATTCCAAGCTCAGCAGGATAGCGGCAGCGGTAGGATCGGCATATTTTTGCCCCACATTCTGAAGCAGTAGGGCTACGCCGGTGGCAAATACCGCAAGATAAGCTACTCCCAACACTGCATCCGTGGTTACCGTTGGAGGGAATGACTCAGTGCAAAGTCCCAGCACCCAAGCGCAGACCGCAGACATGCCAAACTGAATGATCGTAAGCAGTACGGGATCTTTTCCCTTGCTGAACCTTGCGACAGCGATGATGTGGGCTGCATAGAAGAACGCTCCCACCAAAGTCATAGCATCGCCAAACCGGATGGAAAAATCGCTGTCCAGCGAAACCAAACCAATCCCTGCCAGGCACAAGAACGCAGCACTGAAATTGTAGATGTCGGGCCGGCGTCTTTCTGTGATCCAGAAAAGAAAAGGCACCAAAACACAATACGCAGCGGTCAGAAAGGCGTTTTTGCCCGGAGTTGTGTCGGTAATGCCGATGGTTTGGGTACAGTATGCAGTAAACAGCAGGATACCGAGGATCCCGCCTTGCCAGATATATTGCCAGGTAATCTGCTTCAGCTTTTTGCAGAAAATCAGTGCCAGCAGCAGGCATCCGATTGTAAACCGAATGCCCAGCAGGATATTGGGCGGGAAAACGTCAACGGCATTTTTTACGATGAAAAAGGAGCTGCCCCAAATGAGCGCGGCGGTGAAAAGGGCAAGCTTTGGAAGAAACTGTTTGGCGGAATCGTTCATGATATTAAAAAGTCTCCTGTGTGGAAATTTGAAAACGCAATCACCGGCTGAAGTATTTGGAACTAGCCTTGTCAAAACGGATTCGAGGGACAATTTTTTAGGTTTGACCGGAAGATCCCATCCGTATTTCTCTTATCACTGAGGCATACGGTTGCGGATCGCAGTCAGAAGCCGATGGGCGGCTTCGTCCTTGGAGAGCAGCGGCAGTTCCTCTTCAGAATCCGGCGTAATCAGAGTAATAACATTGGTATCCCCCGCAAAGCCTGCACCGGGCACCTTCACATTGTTAGCGGCAATCATATCCAGGTGCTTTTTCTGCAGTTTTTTCCGGGAATTTTCCAGCATGTCCCGGGTTTCCATGGAGAATCCGCATAAAAATTGTCCCGGTTTCCGATGTTCCCCCAGCCAGCCCAGGATATCCCTTGTCCGGACCAGTGGGATGGATAAGTCGCCGTCATTTTTCTTGATCTTGTCATCGGCCACCTGAGCCGGCGTATAGTCGGCAACAGCAGCCGCTTTGATGATAATGTCCATCTCCCCGGCCCGGGAGGTGACTGCTTCAAACATTTCCGCTGCGGATGTGACCGGAATCATCTCACAGAAACGGGGAGGAACCAGGTCGGTAGGCCCGCTGACCAGCGTCACTTCTGCTCCTCTTCTGGCAGCAGCTTTGGCGATGGCATAGCCCATTTTTCCGGAGGAGCGGTTAGTTAGATATCGCACCGGGTCCAGCGCTTCTCTGGTAGGCCCGGCGGTGACCAGAATTTTTCTTCCGGCCAAATCCTTTTCGCACTGAACCGCCTGTAGGATATAATCCAGTAAAACCTCCGGTTCTTCCATTTTCCCCGGTCCCACGTCCCCGCAGGCAAGTCGTCCGCTGGCAGGGTCTGCCAGGATAAACCCGTATTTTTTCAGGGTGGCTAGGTTGTCCTGGGTGATGGGATTCAAATACATATTGGTATTCATGGCCGGGGCTGCAATTTTCGGACAGGTACAGGCCAAAACTGTGGTTGTCAGCATATCGTCGGCAAGGCCGTGAGCCAGTTTGGCCAAAACGTTGGCGGTAGCCGGGGCGATCATAACCACATCGGCTTTTTTTGCCAGAGATATATGCTGAATATTGAACTGAAAATTGCGGTCGAAGGTATCTACGACGCATTTATTTCCCGTCAAAGACTCAAACGTCACAGGAGTAATGAACTGGGTCGCGTTTTTGGTCATCAAAACATAAACGTCGGCGTGCTGCTTTTTCAGCATAGAGGCAAGAGTTGCTGCTTTATAGGCAGCGATCCCGCCGGTAACACCCAGCAAAACAGTTTTTCCGGTCAGCATGGAGAAACCCTCCTTAAATAAATTCCGTATTTATTGTAGCACGAAAAAACTCCTGTCGCAACCATTTCACGGATTTTAGCGAAACGAAACAGGACAGCCGAAAACGGCTGCCCTGTTTCATGATTATTGGAGAGGAAGTCTTTCAAAAGTTAGCGCTGCACACGGCCGGAACCGTCGCCGCCGGCCAGCTTTTCCACTTCGGAGACACTGACCATATTGTAGTCGCCTTCAATGGAGTGCTTGAGGCAGGATGCGGCTACCGCAAATTCCAGAGCGGACTGACAATCTTTTCCGGAAAGCAGGCTGTAGATCAGTCCTGCACCGAAGCTGTCGCCACCGCCGACTCGGTCCACAATGTGGACATGGTAGCTCTTGGAGAAGTAGTACTCCGCCCCATCATATAACATAGCGGCCCAATCGTTGTCGTTGGCGGAGATAGAGGTGCGGAGGGTAATGGCCACTTTTTCAAATCCAAAGGTATCAGCTAATTGCTTTGCCACACTCTTGTAGCCTTCATGGTTCAGCTTGCCGCCGTGGATGTCGGTATTTGCGGCCTCGATGCCGAATACGTCCTTCGCATCCTCCTCGTTGGCGATGCAGACATCTACATATTGGCAGAGATCCGTCATGGCAGTTCTGGCCTGCTCCCTGGTCCAGAGCTTGCCGCGGTAGTTCAAGTCGCAGCTGATCTTGATGCCCCGGGCCTTGGCAGCCTTGCAGGCGTCTCGGCAGATCTCAACCACGTTGGCGCCCAGCGCGGGAGTGATGCCGGTAAAGTGGAACCAGTCGGCTCCGTCAAAAATTTTATCCCAATCAAAGTCTTCCCGGGAAGCTTCCGCAATGGCAGAGTGGGCCCGGTCGTAGATGCACTTGGAAGCGCGCTGGGAAGCGCCCTTTTCCAGATAGTAAATGCCAATCCGATCGCCGCCCCGGGTGATGAGACTGGTATCTACGCCGTATTTGCGCAGACTATTGACTGCTGCCTGGCCAATCTCGTGTTTGGGCAGCTTGGTGACAAAGGCCACATCCAAGCCAAAATTTGCCAGCGAAACAGCAACGTTTGCTTCGCCGCCGCCGAAGGTGGCGCCCAGTACGTCGGACTGGACAAAACGGTAATATCCAATGGGGGCTAACCGGAGCATGATTTCTCCGAACGTAATAACTTTACTCATAAAAATCCTCCTTATTTCTGAACCAGGTGCCAGGACAAGCCGCCGATAGTACCTTTAAAATAGATAGCGGTCTGCTGCCCTTTGGCGTTGAATTTTGCGGTTTCGGGATCGAATTCATACCCTTTGCGGGTAAAGTAAGCCATAGCTCTGGACAGATCATTGACACGGATCGCCACATGGCCGCCAGGAGCCAGGTAAGGGGCCTTCATTACTTCCACAGGGCCAGCAAAGATGGAACTGTTTCCTTCTTTAACGGCAAACCCAAACATATTTCCCAAAAGTCCTGCGGTATCTTTGGCTTCATCTGCATCTTTGCAGTTCAGCCCCACGTGAGCCAACTCAAAGCCCATGACAATGGCAACTGCCTTGCGGGTCAATTCAGTGATAGCATCAAAATCGCCGGCATTGATAAGCGCATCGTTGACCATAAAGGAGCCGCCGCAGGCAATGATCTTCGGGAAAGACAGATATTCTCCCAGATTCTGCTCATTGACACCGCCGGTAGGCATAAACCGCAGCTGAGTGTAGGGAGCAGACATGGCCTTAATGGATTTAAGACCGCCGTTTGCTTCAGCGGGGAAGAATTTAACAACATTCAGTCCCAGTTCAATAGCAGCTTCCATATCAGAAGGTGTAGCGCAGCCGGGGAGGATCGGAATTTCTTTATCCAGGCAGTAACGGACAACCTTGGGGTTCAAGCCGGGGGAAACAATAAATTTTGCACCGGCTTCCACGGCTTCATCTACCTGAGCAGTAGTCAGAACTGTGCCTGCACCGACCAGCATGTCAGGATAGGCAGCGGTCATTTTTGCGATTGCATCTTTGGCAGCAGCGGTGCGGAAAGTGACCTCTGCAGCGGGCAAACCGCCGTCACAAAGAGCCTTGGCCAGGGGGACAGCTTTTTCGGCATCGTCGATCTTAATAACGGGAATCAGACCATAGGAGCGAATCTCCTCGATCATACGATCCATATACATGATAATCGTTCCTTTCTGGAGAGCGCAGCAGCGCTTTTCTATACTTTAAGGATAGCACGTTACGACGTGGTTCTCAATTGTAGTACAACAACAAAAATAGCAAAATTCGTTTATTGATTTTACACAGAGAAAGGGGTATACTAAAAAGGAAAGGGGGATCATTGTGGTTTCGTCAGAGCACATTTATCACACACTTCGCCAGGAGATCCTTTCATTGGAGCTTTCCCCGGGGCAGCGAATCAAAGAGGAGGATTTAGCAGCGCGCTTCGGCGTCTCCCGGACACCGGTGCGGACTGCCATTTCGCGGCTTTCCGCAGAACGGCTGCTCAAGGTCATCCCGCGGCAGGGAACTTTCGTGGCGGAGATTGATTTTGCCTACAGCCGGCAACTGGTATTCCTGCGGACTTCAGTGGAACAGCGGCTGCTGCCCATGCTATGCGCAGACCTGCCGGAAGGGCTTGTTCCCCGGCTGGAGGAAAACCTTTCCCGTCAGAAGCTGCTGTTGGAAGGAAATTTCCAGCCGCTGCAGTTTTATCGACTGGATAACCGGTTCCATGAACTGTACTTTTCTGCAGGCGGACTGGATGCTGTCTGGAAAGTTTTGCAGCAGTTCCATGCCCATTATACCCGTTTCCGAATGATGGATATGCGGGAAAGCGGCCTGTTTCAGCAGTTTTATGAGGAACACAAAAGAATTGTGGAATTGATTCGCGTTGGAGCTGCCGGCGAGCTGACACGTCTGATAGCACACCATCTGGAAGGTCCTCTTGACCGCATTGACCCTGACCACTGCAGGGAAGCTGCACAAGTCCATGCCGGAGATGAGTAAGCAATTTGTGTAGCTTTTTTGGTGACCCTGCTTGAAATCCCTGGAAAAATCCGCTATAATATTGCTGTAAAAACCACTGGTTCAGCGGCGTCAATCCTGCTGCGTTTTGCGGACGCGGCGGGTTTGCATAAAATTTGCATTGCATCCCGGAAAGCGGGAGCAGTAGCAGGAGGAATGAATCATGGAAAGAAAAGCATCCGCAAAAACTTTGGGATTGGTGCAGCTTGCGCTGTTGGGCGCGCTCATCTTTGTCCTGGCATTTACACCGTTTATCGGGTATATCCCGTTGGGATTCACCCGGGCTACCATCGTCCACATCCCCGTTATCATCGGCTCACTGCTGCTGGGACCGAAAAAAGGCGCGGTTCTGGGTTTCCTGTTCGGCGTCACCAGCTTCTTGAACAACTCTTTTGTGAGCCCTAACGCCACTTCCTTTGTTTTTACGCCCCTTTATTCGGTGGGGGACTTCCATGGGAATTTTTGGAGCCTGGTGATTTGTTTCGTACCCCGAATCCTGGTGGGTGTGGTGCCGTATTTCGTATACAAGTTTTTTAAGTGGGTCTTTAAGGAAAGAAAAGGCGGAGAAACCGCTTCCCTGGCCTTGGCAGGACTTTCCGGCGCGTTGACGAATACGCTGCTGGTAATGAACTTAATTTATTTTTGCTTTGGAAAGCAGTATGCAGTTGCACAGGAGAAAGCATTCGAAGGCTTTTATTGGGCAATTTTGACTGTTATCGGGACAAATGGTGTCCCTGAAGCAATTGTTGCGGCAATTTTGACCGCTGCGGTTTGTAAGGCGCTGTTCCGGGTAACAAAGCGGAAAGCAACAGTGGGATAAAGAATGAAATAGGACAGCGGCAGGAAACTATGGTGGCTCCCTGCCGCTTTTGTAAGGAGGAACGGTTATGATCCTGGCTTTGGATGTTGGAAATACGAATATCTGCATCGGTTGTTTTCAGGATGGGAAAATTCTGTTTACCGGACGGATGTCTACTGACCACAGCAAAACGGCTGACGAGTATGCTATTGGGTTCAACAGCATTATCCGTCTTTACGGCCATCATGCAGCCGATGTAGAAGGAAGTATTATTTCTTCCGTGGTCCCACCGCTGAACCGGATTCTGAAGGATGCGGTAAAACGTCTGACGGGAACTGTTCCTCTGCAGATCGGTCCCGGGCTGAAAACAGGACTGAATATTCTTTTGGATAATCCCGGGCAGATGGGAGCAGATTTGGTGGTGGATGCGGTAGCCGCAATCCACCAGTATCCGAAACCCTTGATTATCATTGATATGGGAACGGCAACAACGGTATCGGTGGTGGACAGAGAAAGCAGATATCAGGGCGGCCTGATTCTGCCGGGTGTAAAAATTTCTCAGGATACCCTCACCGGACGGACGTCACAGCTGCCGAGAATCAGTTTGGAAGCGCCCGCACATGTTATCGGCAAGAATACCATCGACTGCATGAAGAGCGGTGCCATATTCGGAAATGCCGCCATGCTGGATGGGCTGATCGATCGCATTGAAGAGGAAATCGGAGAGAAAGCAACGGTGGTGGCTACCGGCGGTTTGGCTGAATGTATTATTCCAAACTGCCGCCGGGAAGTGCATTATGATCCGGATTTATTGCTTAAAGGCCTGATGATTATCTATGAAAAAAATGTGGGCCGGTAAAAATTGTGAAGCAGGTGTAAAAAGTTTCCAAACCTCTTGACGGTGGTTTGGAAGAAGAATATAATGAAAGGTGCTATGAGGGAGTAGTTCGCACGCTTTATGTGGGGCAATGCCAACATGCATGGCTGTTTCGCAGCCTGGTTTGCCGGAAGGAATGAGACTCATGTGCAGTGTCCATACTGTACATGAGCCTTTTTGTTTGCAGTAAGCAGTGCAGAAACTGAAAATACAGGAGAACAATTTCAAAAGAAAGGATTTTAATCATGCAAGAGTATCAGCATTCCGCCGGAGAGGTTATGGACAAACTTCAAGGTTCACCGGAAGGCCTTTCCGCAGCGGAAGCCGCCAATCGGCTGGAAAAGTATGGGCACAACAAGTTGGCTGAAGGGAAAAAAGTATCACTAGTTTCTCGTTTCTTCGCGCAGCTTGCAGACCCTATGACGATTATTCTTTTGGCAGCGGCGGTTATATCGGGAATCACAGCGGCTGCATCCGGAGAATCTTTTGCCGATGTGTTTATTATTTTGGCAGTCGTTATTATCAACGCGGTTCTGGGCGTGTATCAGGAGAGTAAGGCGGAAAAAGCCATCGAGGCTTTGCAGGAAATGGCGGCCGCAACCTCAAAGGTGCTGCGGGACGGGAAAATAGAGGTGATCCGCAGTGAGGAATTGGTTCCCGGCGACGTGGTGGTGCTGGAAGCAGGAGACGCGGTTCCGGCTGACGGCAGGCTGCTGGAGTGCGCCAGCCTGAAAGCGGAGGAAGCCGCTCTGACGGGAGAATCTGTGCCTGTCAATAAAACGATCGATCCCGTGCTGCCGGCAGCAGGGCAAAAGGACGTTCCGCTGGGCGACCGGAAGAATATGGTTTATATGGGTTCCACCGTCGTGTACGGCCGCGGAAAGGCAGTAATTACTTCTACGGGTATGGGAACCGAAATGGGCAAAATTGCCGATGCGCTGGCAAATGCCAAAGAGGGCAAAACGCCTCTGCAGAAAAAGCTGGCCCAGCTGAGCAAAATCCTCACCTGGCTGGTAATCGGCATCTGTATCTTTATATTTGGTTTCAGCCTTCTGCGTGCGGGAAGCCTGGATGGGGCAGTTGTACTGGATACCTTCCTGGTGGCAGTCAGCTTGGCTGTGGCGGCGATCCCCGAGGGCCTTGCAACAGTTGTTACCATCGTTTTGTCTATCGGCGTCACCAATATGTCCAAGCGGAATGCTGTGATCCGGAAACTGACCGCAGTGGAAACGTTGGGATGCGCACAGGTGATCTGTTCAGATAAGACCGGAACGCTGACTCAAAACAAGATGACCGTTGTGGAGCATCTGGGAGACGACGAGCCTCTTTTGGCAACAGCAATGGCTCTTTGCAGCGATGCTGAGATGAATGGCGGCACAGAGGCAACCGGTGAGCCTACCGAGTGTGCGTTGGTGAATTATGCTTATAAACTTGGCCTGAACAAGGATGCCCTGAAAGAGAAACAGCCTCGTGTCGGGGAAGCTCCTTTTGATTCCATGCGTAAAATGATGTCAACCGTCCATCGTAGGGGAAATGGATTCATCCAATATACCAAGGGAGCGCCGGACGAAATTCTTAAACGCTGCACATCTGCTTTGGTCGGTGGCAAGGCCGTTCCTATGACGGACGATCTCCGGCAACAGTTCCTGGCTGGAAACAAGGCTATGGCGGATAAGGCATTGCGGGTATTGGCGGCTGCTTATCGGGAATATACTTCGATGCCCTCCAGCTGCGAGCCGGAAGATCTGGAACACGACATGACATTTATTGGCTTGACTGGTATGATCGATCCCGTGCGGCCAGAAGTAGCCGCTGCCGTAAAGGAGTGCCGGGAAGCCGGTATCCGTCCGGTCATGATTACCGGTGACCATAAGGATACAGCAGTGGCAATTGCTATGGAACTGGGAATCATCAATTCTCCCTCTCAGGCAATTACCGGTGCCGAACTGAATGAGATCCCGGATGATGAATTTGAAAAACGCGTTGAGGAATTTGGCGTTTACGCGCGGGTACAGCCGGAACACAAGGTCCGAATCGTCAACGCCTGGAAAGCCAAGGGCATGGTAACTGCTATGACAGGCGACGGCGTAAATGACGCGCCTTCCATTAAAAGTGCTGACATTGGCGTAGGTATGGGCATTACCGGTACCGACGTCACCAAAAACGTGGCCGACATGGTGCTGGCTGACGACAACTTTGCCACCATCGTTTCCGCAGTAGAAGAAGGCCGTCGGATCTATGACAATATCCGGAAGTCCATCCAATTCCTGTTGGCGTCGAACCTGAGCGAAGTACTGTCGATCTTTATTGCAACACTGTTGGGCTTTACAATTTTAAAACCGGTTCATTTGCTGTGGATCAACCTGATTACCGACTGCTTCCCTGCGTTGGCGTTGGGAATGGAAAAGGGAGAGCCGGATCTGATGCGCCGGAAACCCCGGGATTCCAGAGAAGGCATCTTCGCAGGCGGACTGGGCTTTGGCTGTGCGTATCAGGGAATTTTGGTAACACTTATTGTATTGGCGTCTTATTTTATCGGGCATTATCTTGAATCCGGCGTTTGGGAGATCACTAATAGCGCGGATGGTATGACGATGGCATTTTTGACCATGTCGATGGCGGAAATTTTCCATTCATTTAACATGCGTTCTCAGAAAGGTTCTGTGTTTAGCCTGAAGAGCCATAATAAATACTTGTGGGGCGCGATGCTGCTGTCATTGGTTGCCACTACAGCCGTAATCTATGTGCCATTTCTGTCCAACGCGTTCGGATTTGAGCATATTTCCCTGCTGGAGTATGCCGTAGCAATGGGACTTGCCGTATTGGTCATTCCGATTGTGGAATTGGTAAAGTTCTTCCAGCGGCGTTTCAGTCATAAGTAAGATGTTTCTGATTCCGGGGAAGGCGTCTTCCCCGGAAATTTTCAAAAAAAGCAATTTTTTTGAAAAAAAGGCTGGACAAACCTTTAAAGTTGTGATATAATAATCAACGTTGACCGCTGCTAAACTATCAGACGGGACTGATGCACGGGGGCGTAGCTCAGTTGGGAGAGTGCTTGCTTCGCATGCAAGAAGTCGAGGGTTCGAATCCCTTCGTCTCCACCACTATTTATGAAGGCGTAGCTCAGTTGGTTAGAGTACCTGCTTGACATGCAGGGGGTCGGTGGTTCAAGTCCACTCGTCTTCACCATATGAAAAGACCGAGTTCCCAAAGCGGTCTTTTCTTTTTCGGAGGCATAGCTCAGCTGGTTAGAGCGTTCGCTTCACATGCGAGAGGTCCTGGGTTCGAGCCCCCGTGTCTCCACCAATAAAACACCGGAAATCGTAATGTAACGATGCTCCGGTGTTTTTTGTTATATGCTGCTGTCAGAGATTGATGAAAAACCAGTATAAAAATTGCTTCCGGAGCAGTTCGGGTCCCGGAAGCAATTTTTTATCACTTTTTATCTCTGTCCTCACGGAATTTAGAGGGTGCAACTCCAAATCGCGCACGAAAAATAGTTGTAAAGTAGGTGGGGTTCTCAAATCCGGCCCGGAGGGCAATTGAACCGATACTCTCCTGAGTACTGGCCAGCAATTGGCAGGCTAAATCCAGACGTTTGGCCGTGATGTATTCTTTAAACCCCGTCCCCGTTTGATTTTTAAAGAGCCGGCTTACCATGTAGATTGAAATATGGAAATGATCCGCTATAGTAACCAGGCTAATGTCGGTATGATTATAGTTTTCGTCTACATATTGAATGATTTCTTTTTGGAGGGAATTTCCATCATCATGTTTATTGGCAGTCAAGTTTGAGGCGGCTTCCTCTAAGGAATGATGAATGCCATTCAATAATTCCGGAGCATTTTTGAATTGCTGCAGCTTTCGAATTTCCGCATCTGGGACGGGACAGACGGTCTTTTGGCGGGCAGAAATATAAGTGATCAGTAACTCATAGCAAAGGTATCGGCAAAGCTGCCTGTCATGACAATTCCGCTGAAGATA
>CALXBD010000009.1 GCA_944386445.1 uncultured Clostridia bacterium | reverse complement strand
TTCGGGGTCCACGATCTTGCACTCAACACCGAAGATGGGGCCGCCTACTGTGTTGACCCGGGTTTCGATGGAGTCGGTGATCTTACTCATGGTAGTAGCCGGTGAAGCTTCCGTCTGGCCATAGGTGATGCAGATTTCGGACATGTGCATCTTGTTGATGACGTCCTCCATAACCTTGATAGGACAGGGGGACCCGGCCATAATACCGGTGCGCATGTAGCTAAAGTCGGTTTTATCGAAATCCTCATGTCCCAGCATAGCAATAAACATGGTAGGTACACCGTGAAATGCTGTAATTTTCTCTTTATTGATGCAGTCCAGACCCTTTTTGGGAGAGAAGGCCGGGATTGGGGACATTGTTGTTCCGTGGGTCATAGACGCTGTCATAGCCAGCACCATGCCAAAGCAATGGAACATAGGCACCTGGATCATCATGCGATCAGCAGTAGAAAGATCCATGCAGTCACCGATGGCTTTGCCGTTATTCACTACATTATAGTGGGTCAGCATGACGCCTTTGGGGAAACCGGTTGTTCCGGAGGTATACTGCATATTGCAGACATCGTGCTTGTTAATAGCGGCAGCGCGGCGGTAAACTTCCTCGATTGGCACTTTACGGGCCAGATCCAGGCTCTCCTGCCAGGTATAGCAGCCGGGCTGTTCCGAATCAATGGTAATGATATTGCGGAGGAAGGGCAGCTTACGAATATAAAGCGGTTCCCCTTTTTTGGCAGTGGCCAGTTCAGGGCAAAGTTCTTTCATAATAGCCACATAGTCGGAATCCTTATAGCCATCGATCATGACCAGTGTATGTGTGTCAGACTGACGGAGCAGATATTCAGCTTCGTGGATTTTGTAAGCCGTGTTTACAGTAACTAACACAGCGCCGATTTTTGTAGTAGCCCAGAAGGTGATATACCACTGTGGGACATTGGTAGCCCAGATGGCGACGTGATCGCCGGGTTTGACGCCCATAGCGATCAGAGAGCGGGCAAATGTATCCACATCATCCCGGAACTCCGAGTATGTACGAGTATAGTCCAGCGTAGTGTAGCGGAACGCATACTGATCCGGGAATTCCTCTACCATGCGGTCCAGAACCTGCGGGAAAGTCAGATCGATCAGCATTTCTTTTGGCCAGACATATTTGCCGGTGCCGGCTCTGTTAGTCTGGAGTCTGCCTGTATCCTGAGTATGGCCCATGTACTGGTGCATGAAGTTTGCGAAATGCGGGAACACGATGCCTGCGTCGCTCAGGTCAGGGGCATATTGTTTCAGCCATTCCAGAGAGACATATCCTTCGTAGTTGATGGACTTCAGCGTGCGGATGATGTCATCCATAGGCAGGTCGCCTTCACCCATAAGCCGGTAGGAAACCTTCCCGTTTTCCATGACAGAATCTTTTACATGGGTATATTTAATATAAGCGCCCAAATTAGTCACAGTCTGTTCCGGAGTTTCTCCGGCGAAGCGATAGGGATGGTGAACATCCCACAGAGCGCCTACTGCGTCGCTGTGGACCTGATTCAGCAGATCACGCAGACGTGCCGTATTTGTATAAACGCCATTTGTTTCCACCAGCAAGGTCACACCGGCTTTTTCCGCGTCGGGGATCAATGCTTTTAAAGCTTCCAGCACGACATTATCGTCCACTTCATCCACCGGTGCGGCAGTCAAGTCTCCCAAAATCCGAATGTAGGGTGTTTTCAACTTGCCGGCAAGACTGATGTATTCCCGGATTTCCGCCAGAGTTTCTTCTTTGCGGTCAGCAAACCGCAGAGAGCATCCAGTTGAAAGACAGGGAATTTCCAAATGGAGTTTTTCCAGCATAGAAATAGTTTCAGGCAGATTTTCCTCCTGGAATGGACGGGCATGGACCGAAAAAATATCGTTTCCCAGCCCGCGCAGTTCGATTCCGGAGAAGCCGAAATCCTTTGCCATAGAGTAGATATCCTTCCAGTCAAAATCCGGACACCCCAAAGTTGAAAATGCTAATTTCATTTTATGTTCCTCCAACGCTTCTATGAATTACATGAAAAAATGCTTCCGTCTCCTCAAGAGACGAAAGCATTATACTTCCGCGGTACCACTCCTGTTGGCACAAATATGCCCAACTCAACGCCCTGATAACGGGGGAAAACCGGAGCCGCTTAATTGGCAATTCCTTTCAGCGGTCTGCTCATGGGGGAGCGCGCAATCCTTTTCATACTGTCTCGCAGCGTCCGACAGCTCTCTGAAATGGAAGAAGATCACTTGATGTCCCAATCGTCGCATTTTTATGTGATTTGATATGATTATACCACATATAATTCGAATTGTAAAGGCTTTTTTGAAATATTTTTGCTGTTTAGGCTAAAAATCAATTTTTTATACACCCCAACAATAAATTTCCTGAGCACAGGGGAAAATATATGATAAGTTGCTGATTGAAGACAGAGTAAAGACCATGTAGGTATTTATAGAGCACCGTTAAAGGGCATTTTTTACTTTCTCCTTTCCAATTTACAGAAAATATGATATCCTGATAGAAAACAAATGGAAAGCAGGGACTTAAATCATGGGAAAACGGGAAGAAATTCTCAATTGGCTGGAAGGAAAGGGTATAGCTTATGAGCTTATGGAACATCCGCCGGTTTATACCATCGAAGATATGGAACAGCTGGGGATTTGCCTGAAGGGAAATGTATGTAAAAATCTCTTCCTGAGGGACGGCAAAGGAAAACGGCATTTTCTGGTGATGCTGGCCCGGGACAAGCAAGCGGATTTAAAGCAGCTTGGGGAGGCTGTGGGAGTCCGGTTCAGTTTTGCATCGGAGGAACGGCTTGCAAAATATTTGAATTTGACAAAAGGCGCAGTGACACCTCTGGGAATCTATTACGATCGATCAGCAGCCGTAGAGGTGCTGATGGACGCGGATTTAGCAGGTGAACCCAAGTTGGGCGTTCACCCGGGAGAGAATACGGCTACGATTTTTCTTTCCTGCGATGATGTGGTCAAGCTAATTCGTGAAAATGGGAATTCCCTTACTATGGTGCGGATCTGAAAAAAAGCTCTCGTTTCGGCAGATGCCAAACGGGAGTTTTTCCTTTTATGCACATAGCCTTTTCAAAGCGGGGCAAGCTAATTTTATTGAAAGGAGCGGCTGTATGGAAAAACGCAAAACCTGGTTTTATAGTCTGATTGGAGCGGCAGCGGGATTTTTAAACGGACTTTTCGGCGCGGGAGGCGGCACCATAGTGGTACCACTGTTGGAAATGACGGGGCTGGAATCAAAAAAAGCCCATGCCACGTCCATAGCCATTATACTTCCCTTATCTGTGTTCAGCGCATGTGTATACTTGTGGGGAACTTCTCCTCATTGGGGGGAGGCCCTTTCCTATCTTCCGTTGGGGGCCGCCGGAGCAGCGATCGGCGCATGGCTTCTGAAGAAGATTGACAATAGTCTGCTGCGGCGGATTTTCGGCGGCGTGATTCTAGCGTCGGCGATCCGCCTGTGGTTCAGATAATAATGGAACTGCTGGTTACAGGAGTGGTTTCCCTGCTGTCCGGAGTCGCTGCCTCCATGGGGCTGGGCGGGGGATTTATTCTGCTGGTTTACCTGACCGTGTTTGGCGATATGCCGCAGATGGAAGCACAGTGGATCAATTTGATCTTCTTCCTGCCGATAGGAGGGCTTGCGCTATTCTTTCATATCAAAAATCGGTTGATTGAAAAAAAGGTGGTCCTTCCTGCTGTACTGGCC
>CALXBD010000008.1 GCA_944386445.1 uncultured Clostridia bacterium | reverse complement strand
GAAAAACGCCTGCTGGAGCGCCATGAGAACCCCCATGACCTACAGGCGGTGCTGTTTTGCATCCAGGCTCCGGGACGAGACCGGAGTCTTGCAGAAATCCGCGAGTATTTTAGGTCACGGCATGAACAATGCATTTCTTTTATCTGGGAAGGAAAAATGATAATCGGGTTATTGTTTACCCCATTAGAAACCTTTCACAGGGCAACGGTCCAGTATGCATCGCTTCTGCGTTCGACTGGAACTCCTAGTATGCGGATGGTGGTGTCGGAAACACTACAAGATGTTGCTGAATTACCCGCAACATTTCAAATGGTACAAAAATTGTGGGATTATGCTTATCTGCACGACTTTGGTCGAATTACCTGCCAGGACGAACTCCATCAGCCATTGCCGGAAATAGGTTTACCTGCTTCTTTTTTACTGGAAGAAGTGGTGCAGTACGCCCGCAAAAACGAGGCAGTCCTCTTGCAGGCAAGCCTGGACCGCTCTTTTGACCAGTTCTTCAAGACAAACAGTTCTGTTGATTCCATCTTAAAAGAATGCGGGGAGCTGGCCCGCTGCCTGGATCACGCGCTGCATACTTCAGAAGAAGATTCTTTGCAGCGGTTGTTCTCTCCCTGGAGTCTTGGTAGCCTTTCAGGGTTTTCCTCTTTGCGGGAATACGTCTGTAACACGGTCTGTGAAGCCGCACTGCTTCATGCCGGTCAGCAAAACGCAATACGGCCAATTGTGCGCAGCGCTATGAATTATGCGAAGGCACATTTTTCAGATGCCGACCTTACCTTAAAAGAAGTATCCCGGCAGCTTGGCGTTAGCTATGTCTATTTAAGCAAGGCCTTTAAAGAGGACTGTGGTATCAGCTATACAAACTATGTCAATTCCTGCCGCCTGGACGAGGCAAAACAGATTTTATTGAAAGAAGGAACAAAAATTCCGGATATTTGCTGCCGGATCGGGCTGGAGGAAAAGAATTTTTACTATCTTTTCAAAAAGCGTGAATGTATGACACCGCAGGAATACCGGCGAATTTTTTTTGAAAACCGGGAGGAAGAACCATGCACCTTTCAATCCGCTGGAAAACATATCTGATTTTTGTGCTGTCATTTCTCTTTTTTATTGCGGTTACTTTTCTGATCGTATCCCATACAATGGTGACCAGTCTTCGGCAGCGCGCACTTGTGCAGGCCGAGCAGCAAACCGAGATCTTGGAACAGGTATTGTTGGAGAAATTTAAGACCCTTTCCACCGTGTATTATAACATCATTTTCGATGGGGAAATTCAGGAAGAATTGCAGCAGCCCTTTGAGGAGGCAAATTACCAAAGGATTCTTCGGAAGTTTGATTATTATATGATGGCAAACGATTATACTGTTTTTTCCATCTACCTTTATGATCCGTATCGCCGCAGGCTGGTTACGACGGAAGAATATGCCGCTGTACCGGTTTGGGAAGATCCATTCCTCAAATGGGGGGAAAATGAAAAGCCTGCCCTGGGGACTCTTGCCAGTACTACAGGGGAAACGCTGGAACTGGTAACCTATTCTGGATGGATGCGGGAGGATTATTTTGGGGAGCCGATCTGTTATGTCTGGGTGAATATGCTACAGTCTGCATTGGAACAGGCATTTCCGGATGACGCAGAGAACGGATCCATGCAATTCCTTCTGGATGATCATGGAGAGGTGACTTACAGCAGCCCGAACGCCTCCCGAATGATCTCAGAACTTCCGTTGGAGGAGCATTCTCCTTCCCCGCAGCATATTGAAGTGGAGGGGAAGGATTACCTGCTTCTCCGTTCGGACATGAAATCCTACGGCTGGAGCTATCTGCAGCTTATCCCAGAAAGTTCTCTTTACCAAGAAAGCAGCCGCCTTTATAAAACCTTTGGAATTTTGTTCCTGCTGTTTTCAGTTTTAATGCTGTTCATAGCATATTGGATTTTTTCCGGGATTACGGTTCCCATTGTACAACTGGCCGGAATGGTTGAAAAATACCGGAATGGGCAGAAAAAAAGCAAACCGATTGCCCTGCACCGCCAGGATGAAATCGGTTTGCTGTATCAGAGTGTCCAAAATATGACACAACGGATCGACCACCTGATTGAAGATGTGTACCAGGCGGAATTTTATAAGAAAGAGACTCAGCTGCGTATGTACCGGGAAGGGATTAATCCTCATTTTATCTACAACGTCCTGGATTCTATCCAATGGACGCTGAAATTTCAGAATACAGAGAAAGCGATTGAGGTCATCCAGGATTTTTCCCGATATTTACGTGGCACATTGAGCCGTTCCCGAGATTTGATAACGATTCGTGAAATGCAAGAACAGCTCAAAGCCTATGCAAGGCTTTCCTCCTTTTTACGTGATGAGGAAATCCGTTTCCATATTTCCTTTCCGGAGTCTTGGGCAGAAAAGAGCGTGATATCTTTTCTGTTGCAGCCAATCGTTGAAAATTGTTTCAAACATGCTTTTCCAAACCGTGGCGGTTCTATTTCCGTGTATGGAGAGGAGCATGAAGCAGAATACCGTTTTTATGTAGAGGACGATGGCATTGGCATGACGCCGGAGCAAATACGGGACCTGGAAGAGCATATTCAAAATTATGATGTCCAAAAACAAACGGAACATTTTGGATTGGCAAGTATTCAACAACGTGTTTTTCTTTATTATGGGAAGGAATATAAAATTCAGCTTCGCTCCCAAAATGAAATAGGAACTATTGTGATGGTTCGAATTCCCCAAAAATAAATTATCTTATATTTTTATCAAACATTACAAAATACATTCTATCAACGGGAAGACAGCAATTCACTTAGAGTGATTTATCGCTCTAAACAAATTTGTTTGCTTATTAAAAAATTCCATCGCATCCACCTCCTCACCATCCATCACAAAAACTGTCAGACAGTGGGTGTAAAGGGTTTCAAAGGATTCGTCGTGCTGGATTTTGATATAATATCCGTAGCTTTCTCCCCACGGATCTATAGCGTTGGCATCCACCACAATTCCATCTGCAGCCGCCAGAATGGGGGGTGGCCTCCGGTGCGGCAATGTCCGTGCCGGAGTGGAAGGAAATTTGTCCGGTGATAGGATCTTCCCGGTATCCGAAGGGAGAAGTAATGTAGTAATCCTAGGGAAGCGACCACTGGAAAAATCCAGTCCCTTCCCATCTGGTGTCTGGAACAATTAGTTTTCCGCCGTTTGTCAGCATGGAAAACAATCCAACACTGCACACCAGCAAAATGATGATGACTGACGCCCAATAAAGCAGCGTAAAAAAGAGCAAAGTAAACAGACCAACGAACCACGTTGGTCTGAAAAAATATGGAGATAAAACTTAATCCTGAGAGGGATTCTGGGAGAAAGCAGACCAGTCCAGTTTTTGACTGCAGCGGTCGCAAAAATGCTGGTATTCCCGTTCCATGGTAATGTCGCACCTTGGGCAGACTGGATAGACAACAGCCCGATCCTGCTGGAAACAGCGAACCTGGAAAACGGTCATGGGCTGACGGAAGGAAAGCTGATGAAAGGCTTCCGCAGGCAGCAAAAGCTCGTTGGGTGTGGTTTCCAACCCATTACAAAGCTTTTCCAGAGTCAAAACAGTAGGCGCGGTTTTCCCGCAGGCGATATCCCTAAAATACCGGGAACTGAGATCTCAGCGCTCGGAAGCCTGTTCATAGGAATGGTTCATGGTGCTGCAGAGGAGCAGGATTGTGGAAGCCAAATTGTCTAAAAACATCGAAATCACTCAGTAAAATTACAAGTTGGCGTTCACACGCTGGATTCTATATCTCCATACCTCTCCATAAACGCCGCCAAAGCCTGATATTACAAGGCTTTGATAAGGATGGTAGCAAGAAACCAGTAAAATCAAGGCTTTGTGGACAACAACAGGCAATGCGGCAATTAAAACTGAATAAGTTTACAGGGCAGGGATACCGTTTTCATCAATGGT
>CALXBD010000007.1 GCA_944386445.1 uncultured Clostridia bacterium | reverse complement strand
AATGGAAATTGTTCCGCCTGTTGCCTCGTAATATTTTGCAATCAAATTCAGAATGGTAGATTTGCCGGAACCGGAGTCCCCGACAATGGCCGTGAGCTTCTGGTCTGGCACTGTAAAGGTGGCGTGTTTCAGCACCGGCTCTCCGGGTACATAGGAAAAGTCCACACTGTCGAAGTTGATTCCATGGGTGGCTGTTTGAAGCGGCTCCATACTGCCGGTTTCCTCTGGTTCCTTAAAAATACTTGTGATTTGGCGCTTGGAGATAGTCAAATTTTTATAACTGGTCAAGTCAACAAAGATTGTTGTTTCTAACTTGGCAAGAAATAAAGGGAGCATTGAAATCAGAAGATAAGAAATCAAATCAAGCTCCCCATTCAATACTGGGCCAATACCTGCCACCATTACTACGGGGATACTGCACCATGCCAATACACCCAGGATTGAACCAATCGGAATGACTTTTGCTTCATAGATGTAACTTATATCGCTGAAATCTTTCATAGCCTTGGTAACAGTTTCATTCTTTGTCCCACCAATACCATAAGCTCGAAAGGTCTGTATGCCTGTTACATATTCAACAATGCTGCTTACATTTTCTGCACAAATCTGGTTTTTTTCATTTCCGTATTTCTTTACTGCGCGGAAGGAAAACCAAAATGCTGGAATTAACAGGAGATCCGTACAAAGCAGGATAATGCCAGCCGGAAACCAAATTACCGCAACAAACACAATAAGCATAGCGGAGAGAGAAATATTTTTTGCCAGATCCCCGGTTTTATGGGTCAACACCTTTTCATAGTTACTCACATCGCTCGTGATTGTGTTAATGTATTGTCCGGTCTGACCTTTGGTAAAGCGAGATAACGGAATTTTTTTGATTTTATCGCCTAAATGCAGCCGGATATTTTTACTGACTTTCGATCCACCAATTTGTCCTTGCGTATATCCGAAGCTATACACGAAAAGCCGCAGAAAATAAATCCCGGCCAAAATTCCGGTGAGTGTGAGCAATGTATTTATGCTGATTTCATTCCGGTAAAGCATTTGCATTACTGCATACAAAACCATGAAATTGCTGCCAGAAAGCAGCCCTTCTAAAACGGTGAAGATAACGCCGCAATAGAAATTTTTGTTTTTCTTGAGGACTTTTTCTTGCTCCATTATGCGTTACCTCCTTCCAGTTGGTATGAAATTGCCCTCGCCTGTTCATAATCGCTCCATGCTTTACGGTAATAAGCATTATTTTTACGGACTTCTTCATGCGTTCCACAGCAAGTAATCGTATGGTTTTCAACTACCGCAACACGGTCACATATCTTAATTGCCCCCAAACGGTGGGCAACAATGATAACAGTTTTTCCCTTGCAGAGATTTTCGATTGCCTTATCAATTTCTACCTGATTTTCTGGATCGGCCGCGCTTGTGGCTTCATCCAGAATCAATATAGGGGCATTTTTCAGATTGGCTAACCTCCTTTTTCGTGAGATGAAAAAAGGCCAGACCTCCCGGCCCGGCCAGCTAAAAAATTCCCCCTTTCGTTTTAGTATTAAGTCAGCACCACTCCTTTCTCAAACCGGGCCATGAAAAAACGCCGCCTTTTTCTTGAAAAAGCGACGTTTTAGTGTAGGTTGGCTCGGTTTTTTGTTGTGATTAATGTTTCCTGTGCCTGTAGAATCGCTGTTTCTGCTTCACGCATCTCAGCGTCTGTCCAACCGCCATAAGGAACTGCTTGCACTTTATCAAGAAATTTACTGCATTCCGGTGCCTTTTCCCGGCAGAAAGCGTCTATATGCGGATATCGATACAGTGCTTTCGCCATATCTGTTATATAATTCCCCTCGTAATAGCTGCAGTCTGTAAAGATCCATCGGAGTACCCAGCGATCAAACAGCAAGCAGCAATCCATCGTGTATTTCTTGGCATTGATCCAATTATAACTCATCAAAATACCTCCATAATGAGTAACTTTTTCCAGCATCGTAAATATTACTATTTTCTAATCTCTCAAGCGAGATTTTTGCCGGTTCCACTTTGCGATGTCCTTATTCCGCTGCTGCTTTTGCCGTAGAAAAGCAGCCTTATCGTCCGAATATTTTGCTTCCTTTTTCAAGCTCATATAACTCTCCCAGCGTTCACGGGGTAATTCTCCATTTGCAATCGCCTCTTTGATCGCACAGCCCGGTTCTGTCTGATGTTTGCAATCGCTGAACCTGCATTTTCCTAAGTACTGTTCGACATCGGAAAATGCTTCGCCCAGTCCACTGGTAACATCCCACATCCCCAGTTCACGCATACCAGGTGTATCAATAATCATGGCTCCATTTTTCAGCAGTATCAACTGCCGATGGGTCGTCGTGTGCCGCCCTTTGCTGTCATCTTCACGAATTCCATTCACTGCCATGATCTCTTCGCCTGCCAGCGCGTTCAAAAGACTCGATTTACCCACTCCGGACGAGCCGAGAAATACAATGGTTTTCCCGGGCATCATGTAGTCAGCTAATGCATCAAGCCCAGCCCCAGTTTTTGCGCTTACAGCATACACAGACACACCCACTGCGAAACTTTCCACAATCTGGACATAGGGTTCATATTCATCCACAAGATCTTCTTTTGTCAATACGACTACCGGTATAGCCCCTGACTGCCATGCCAAAGTCAGATATCGTTCCAACCGCTTTGTGTTGAAATCCTGATTCAGCGACTGCATAATAAATACTATATCAAAATTTGAGGCAACTGCCTGTTCCCCTCGCCCCGGCGTAGGATCTCTGCGAGAGAAAAATGTTTTCCGAGACAATGTTTTGATAATCTGACTGTCGCCGCTGGGGTTATAGTTTATCAAAACAAAATCTCCGGCTGTGGGAAACTCTTGAAATCCACTATAATACTCCTTGGTTTTCAGTCTGCCGTATGTTTCCCCATACTCGCAAACTAACGCATATCGTTCTTTATGAACAGCAGTGATTCTTGCCGGGATACCTTGTGCATTCTCCGGCATCATATTTGGCACAAAGCCATATTTTCTCAAATCCAATTCCAGATTCCTCCATAGTCATGTTTCGTGTTCCGATCAATTGATATACTCTCATAGAAAACATCTCCTTTCTCCAATCAGCGCCTGAAAATGGGCGCAAAAATGCCGCAGGCAGCAACCCTTGTTGTGGGTACTTCCTGCGGCTGAAAATGGGCATAAAAATAACACACCCTTTGAGTGTGCTACAACCGAAAGTTATAGTATTCACGAAAGGTTACTCAAAAACGGTACAACAACCAAGAGGCCATGCGCCCCGATGATTCGCCATACCATGTATTCAGTTTTAAGTCCGAATTCCCTCATAAACAGCAGTCATCCTACATTTCTCCTTTCGAGATCTGCCAAAACAGATTTAATTTGGTTTATTATAGCATATCCATTAAAATTTTTCAATAGATAAAAAGAAAATTATTTCTATTAGCAAAAATCAAGAAACTAAATTTCGAAAAGAACTTGATTTCTTTTCATTCTTATGATACGATGAATAAAATTTGCGTCACACAAAATAGGAGGAATAATCATGTTAAACAGCGGTGATACCATTGGTGTTTTTTCATCTTCCTATCCTCTCACTGCCATCGCCCCAGCAGCGGCAGAAAATGCAATTCACTATTTGGAACAGTGCGGCTATTCCGTGAAAAAAGGAAAATTATTTGGAAAAAGAGATTTTTACCGATCCGGTACCATTCGGGAACGGGCAGAGGAATTTAACGAATTACTCTATGACCCGGAAGTCACCTGCCTGATGGCCGCAGTTGGCGGCATGGTATCCAATTCTCTTCTGCCATATATTGATTATGATTTTCTCAAGACGCACCCCAAAAAGATTATCGGCCATTCTGATGTTACCGCCATTTTATTGGGAGTCTATCAAAAAACCGGAATCACAACCTTTTATGGTCCAAATCTGGTGACATGCTTTGGACAAAAGCCGCCGTTTCTGGAATACTCCCTCCAATCCATGAAACAAACTTTATCCGGAAATTGTCCATTCTGCATTGAGGCACCAGAGTTTTATTCCGATGAATTAACAAAATGGGGAGCTCCCCTCACCCCAAAACAACCCATTCCAAACAAATGGATTACTGTGCAATCCGGTATTGCAGAAGGAAGGTTGATTGGAGGAAACCTGAATACAATCAACGGTATGATGGCAAGCCCCTATATGCCGGATTTTCGTGAGGGAGATATCCTGTTTTTGGAAGATACCGAAAAATTTGCGGCACATTCTGAACGTTACTTCTCCATGCTCAAAATCTGTGGTGTTTTTGATAAAGTAAGCGGTATTCTCTTGGGGAAACACCGTCAATTTGACGCACAGGGAACCGGAAGAACACCTGCTGATATTTTATTGGAAGTGCTCAATGGACAGAAGATTCCAATTTTGGCTGATATTGACTGCTGCCACACAATACCGATGATGACACTTCCCATTGGCGGAATGATCCGAATGGATGCAGACCAGCAAACAATCACCGTATTAAAAGTTTAGCGGAAATAAATTTTCAGAAAAATACTCGGTCTTTTCTTTATGGTATTGGTATGATCCTACAGTTGAAAGGTGTCTGACCTCACGATCAATGGAGGAAAAACCAGCGGCTCCGAAAAAGAAAATTGGCATCCTCACTTGGACATCAAATACATATAGCTTTTCCGGAATGGGAAATCCACCTAGGGGAACTCATTAATATTGCAGAAAACCTATCTTGGTAAAGCAAAGGCTGCACAAAGTACTTCGTGCAGCCTTTGCTGCGTTTATTGATGTAAAAAGGATTCAAAGTTGCTTGTTTTTACAGTGTGAATAAAACCTCTTCTCCCAAGCCACAAATTGCCTCCTGACTCATATTCGATGTCTCTGCCCGGACTCGATACTTCTCCCCTTCCCTACTTACAAACAATGAAAACTCCCTTCCAAAAGCATGGATGCCTTGTAGAGATGCCTGGGGCCACTGGGTGGGCAGGCATGGACGACATGCAAAGGTTCTCAGGCCCCGAGGCGAAATACCAAATACCCCTTCCGTAAATATCCGGCAATATAGAGCGCTCTCCGCTGCCAAATGCCGTTGGTTTCCTTCCGGCCATGCTTCCACCGGATACGGCACATGCTCCCCCAGTACACGGCGACGGGTATAATTCATAAGATATGGCAGCGCACAATCTGCTTCCCCAGCATACAGCACACCCCTCAATCCATAAAGAGTGGCACGATCCCAAAAGGTTTTATCCCCTTCCTGAGTGGCAAGCCCATCCTGGGTCCACAGTTTAGGAGAAAACAGTGCGCGTATCGTTTCTTCTTTTCGATCGAAAATTCCCATGGCCAGCGGAATACAGATCCAGGCGCGAAGGCAGTCATTTCCATCATAATAGCGATAAGTTTGAAAACCACTTACATTAGCGCCAAAATAGCGGTCTATGAATTCTCTCATCATTTCTGCCTGTTTCAGGTATTGCGTTGCGGATTCCTCTTCGCCCAACTCCTTTCCCAAATACGATGCAGAACGAAGCGCATCATAATATAAAGCGGAAGTGCACAAATTCGCATTCCCACTGGGAAACCGGTTTTCCAGCTCGTCTGAGTCGGATGCCACTACGCCATGCTCATTTAACTGACGGCGGCAATATTCCAAGCACCATGTGATCGGCTCCCAAAGTTCCCGGGCGATTTCTTCTCGCCCTAGGCTTAATGCAAATCGAGCTGCGCCATATGCATACATCGCGGCATCTCCACGATCCCCTGCGCCTTCCCAGATATCTTCCCCCTCTGCAATAATGGAAGTAGGAATATGTGTATACTCCGGGCCCATAAATGGCCGATACAACCTATAGCAATTCAAAGTGGCTTCGATGCAGTCTTGCTCTCCCAAAAACGGAAAAAATGGCCCCGCATATTCCGCCTGATCATTGGTCCAAACCGCAGCATAAAAAGCCAGCCCCCCTGGACTGTGCATCAGTCCGTTCCGGGTACGGAATACAGATTCCGATGCGCGCAGCTTGGCAAAATCAAAAGCTTGATTCAGCAATGCATCCGGTGTGCGTAGACAGAGATTCTCCTGAATATTTTTCCAGAATGACAGACGTTTCTCTTCCTCCTGATCTCCGAAAACTTGCTCCGGCTGCTCCAAAAGCTTTCTTCCTGAATACACTACACAGAACGAAATCCCATCTCCTGGTGACAGTACATATTCGCCGGAAGTATCCGCTTCTGCTGTCAGAGTATAGATTCCATGAACACCCCGGCGATACCTTTCTTCCAGAAATGGCTCTATTTCTACCCGAACCGGCTGCCTTGAAAGATTTGTAAGTCTCACCTTCTGCACCACTGCCGTGGCCTCATGACAAGGATAAAAACTCCGGCATACCTTTAAAGGCCCGGAAATTCCTTCCAATGTCAGCAGACTATCAAACACTATACGGTTTCCGTATTCCGGCTCCAAGAACTCACCATCTGCTAAAATTTTTGGAAATACCTCCTGCCCGTAGCTTTCTATAAGGCTTGCATGCGTATTATTGGGGATCATTCGAAGCATGGGAAATACCACTTTCTGGCAGTAATAAAGCTTTCCCTCCTGAGTCACCCCGTATTCCACGTACTGTGATGCCTTTTTCCCACTCATTTCCAAATGATCTGTATGAGGAATACTTTTCTTCGCCACCTCCCACACAATGGCACTGCCTACTCTTTCCCATCGATTCTCCACTATCGATTCCTCCCACCTTCAAATTACAGGAAAAGGGCACCATCCACTTTCCTGTATGGTGCCCTTTTGTACCCAATATTGCCGTTCTCCTTTTTGGTTATTATACTGCTCTCTCATCTGTTTGTCAAATACCGCAACTTAAAATATTCTTTCATTATCCTGTGCGATCAGGTAATCAAAACATCCAAAAGCATTGTATTTACGAAAAAGCCGTGCTATAATGAGGAAAAATCCTGTGAAGGGAGCGATACTATGGATTCTATTACCCAACACGATCGATTGATTCTGCGCAGTCTTGCACAAAAGCAGGTTGAATATGCTCATTCTCCCCAAAATGAAAGAATTCTTAAAAAATGGGACGCGCTCGCCCATGAACGTCGGGAGACTCCTACTGTCCGTCTGCTGTTTTCTAATTTTACGCATGAGGTAATAACCCCGCGTCTTCAATGCGAAGGCGAAACCGCCAGAAAAGTGGAATGGACCCTTTTAAGCACTTTGGTAGGACGTGAACTCTTTGACGATGATACTCCTATTTCCCCGTCTTTTGAAGTCCACTGGGATACATGGGTTTCACCTTTTGGCACCCAACCGCAGATTACACGCGCTTCCGGTAAACATGCTATGGGATTTCATATTGATCCGGTCGTCGAGGATCTTAAGGAAGATTTCTCCATGCTGGAAGGCGGCAACTTCGGCGTAAATCGTCAAAAGACTTTAGAACGAACTGCTTTAGCAGAAGACTTGTTTGGAGATATCTTGCCGGTTCGGATGGCTATGGGAAGCCTCCCCGGATGCATTACCAATCCTCTGGTATCATTAATGGGGATGGAAAATTATTATTGCGCTATGTATGATTATCCGGATCTGCTTCACCAAGTCATGGATATGGCTACCAAAATTTACGAAAATTACTATGATTTTCTGGAAAAAGAAAAACTTTTGGTCCCCACCTGTGGGATTAGCCCCGTTTCGCAGGAAAGTTTTGCCTTTAACAGTGAGCTTCCGGAACACAATGTGACCAAAACGACACAGTGCTGGGGGTTTCTGGAATCCCAGGAAACTACTGCGGTTTCACCGGAAACTTTCGGTGAATTTGTATTTCCCTATCAAGACCGGCTGGTAAAGCGTTTTGGACTGCTGTCCTATGGCTGCTGTGAGCGTGTGGATGCTATCTGGCCGGATTATCTGTCTAAATGGAAAAACCTGCGGAAATTGTCAGTATCTCCTTTTAACAAGGAACCCCAAGTGGGCGAATATCTCCGGGGAACACAGGTTGTCTATTACAGTAAGCCCCGCGCGGAGTTTGTCACCAATCCCGGACCTATGGACGAAGAAGCTCTGCGGAAATATTTTAAAGGCGTCTGTGAAGCGGCCAGCGGCTGTCTGTTTGAAATGGCCCAGCGGGAAGTAGGAACCATTTTCGGCGATTACCAACGTGGCCGCCGATATGTGGAAATTGCCCGGGAATGTATCGATCAGTATTGGAAACCGTAAATCGCTATCTTTCAGTAAATAGGCGGACATTTTCAAAAACCGACTTCCTATCTTTGCTTTGATCATCTTCCAGAAAGATGCAATGTATGAGCTATGCTGAAATCAAATGAATATCAAAATCTACTTTCTGATGACGAATCCCTGCTGACTTCGGCCCAGAGGTGATAGGGAAAAGTCACTCTGATGATATGATGCAGTATCCAGAAGGATTTATGAATTTCCAGATACGGTAATCTCCCTTGCCGAAATTTTGGGCCAATGTATTTTGAAACATTAATCTAAGGAGAATCTATATGAATTTTAATCCACTCAAAAGTTATATACAATCTCTGCTGGATAAGGGCGTCCCGGGGCTGGAACTCATTGTCTGTCAAGAACATCAAATATTATTTCATGCATGTGCCGGATATTCGGATCCGGAACGAGTACAGGCCGCAACTCCCACTGACCGCTACTGGCTGTATTCCTGCACCAAGCCGGTAACAGCCGCTGCCGCCATGCGAGCAATGGAGCAAGGACTGTTTGATCTTGATGATCCTGTTTCTGATTACTTGCCCGCATATCGAGACGTGTACTTGCTGAAGGAAGGCTTGCGTCAGAAACCGGCGAATACCATGAGAATCCGCCACTTAATGACAATGACAGCCGGTTTTGATTATAACCTGGATTGTGAATCCATTCGGCATATACAGGCAAGCACAGGGAACCATGCCTCAACTATACAGATTGCAGAAGCCTTAGCGCAGGAGCCGCTCTGCTTTGAACCCGGTGAACGGTTTCAGTACAGCTTATGTCTGGATGTCCTGGGAGCTGTTATCGAAAGGGCCAGTGGTATGACTTTGCGTGACTACATGAAGGAACAACTTTTTCTTCCCCTCGATATGACAGACACAGACTTTTGTACAGAAGGAATTCCCGAGAGACTTGCCGCAAAGTATACCTATGACACACAAAATAAGAAGGTCTTATTTACAGGGTACGAAAATACCTTCGTGATTTCACCGACGTTTTTCGGCGGCGGTGCCGGACTTGTATCTACCGCAACAGATTATTCGAAGTTTGCCGATGCCTTGGCCTGCGGCGGTATTGGACAGAACGGCAAACGTATCCTGAAACCGGAAAGCATTGATCTTATGCGCCATGAACAACTGTCTGCATTTCAAGTCAACGGCACCTTCAGTTGCACCTGCGGATCGGACTACGGATACGGTCTGGGCGTGCGTACACGTATTGCCTTTGAGCATGGTCAAAAAAGTGCGATTGGTGAATTTGGCTGGGATGGTGCCGCCGGGGCGGATCTGTTAGTTGATCCGGAACATCGCTTGTCAATGGTATATATGCAGCATGTGCATAATTGGCCATCTTTACTAGGTCCGGTGCATCTTGAGCTCCGTGATGTACTGTACCCCTTATTAAAAGATCTCTCAAACCATATATAACTAACAACAAAGCGATGGCCGTTCAGATGTAGCCCTGCAAATTTTTTCATTTTATACCGATATACTTCGCATCAATGTCTTATTTACCCAAAAGGCCACCTTTTTAGGTGGCCTTTTGGGTAAGATATTTATTTTTAAAGCTATCAACTTTATAAATGAACCGTTTCCCATTCATTTTAAATATTCCGCATAGGCTTCAAGCATTTGCGACAGATCTGCAAATCCGCTCATATGCAACATTTTTTTGATCCTGTATTTAATGGAACTTTCCGATATATATAAATCGTCTATCATGACGGAATAGGGGATTTTTGAAATCAGACGCTCAATAATCGCCAAATCTGTTTGATCGGTTCCTCGAAGCAGCTTTTCGATACATTGTAATGTAATAACCGACCTGTCTTTCGAAAACTCATCTGCCTCTGCGTCAAATTCCTCTGACTGATATTCATGCCTTTCAAAAGGTCTATATTCCGTAGATGCTGCGGCAATAATTTTACATGGAATCGATACGGTAAAAGTGATGTCTTTTTCATCTTTACAGAGATACCTATATAGAGTAACAGCTTGTGAACCAAGCCGCTCATGGTCAAGAGTAATTGTAGAAAGCGTGGGCGTGATAAGTTTGCCCAACACAGAATCTCCATATGTAATGATGTATAAATCTTTAGGGAGGCACACTGTATCGTTTCTCAATTTGTTTACCAAATGTACCGCGCTTACGTAATTTGTACAGATGACTGCATTATACCTTTCACGCCTGCGTATAAAATGTTCAAAACAGTTTTGCAATGCTGCGGTTCCGCCAATATAATAAACATCTTCTTCTTGAAAATATCTTTTTTTCACCATATCCGCATAGGAATTTCGGTTTACGCCGTATAATGCGATTCTCCTTCTGCCGCAAGAATACAGATATTCGATACATTCTGCTGTTGCCGCTTCATGATTTACTAAAATGCAGCTGAAATTCGTCGTTCCATTCAGCGGCTGGCAGCTAATTACCAATGGCCGCACATCATGTTCTTCGCATTTTCCTAAAATCTTAGAGACCCATACAGGGGAAGTGCCAATCACTATCAATTGTTTCAGTGTTTCTGTAATATCTGTCTCTGTTCTTTCAATCAGCTCATATCGCAAGGAATGAATTTTGTCTTTCATGCCGCTAATGGTTTCTTTGCACCAAACCGTCTTTTTATAAAATGGCTCAACGATAACGTTCACCGTCATTTTCGTCACCTCACTTTATTATAAATCATTTCCGTAGTCTTTTCAAATCAATATTTCTGCGTGCCTTACCAATTTTTTTGTCTTGCTTCCGCTTCTCATTTCCACTAAAATGAGTCTTGAACGAAAGAATGATTAAAGGAGTGAGGCTCTTTGGTAACAGTTCGTGAAGGAAAAATCGTGTTGCCTACCTACCAAGAACCTGCCGCAGAAGAAATGCCGATGTTTGCTGAAAATCGCGTTCACCAGCGGACAAGCGGAAATCCATACCCCAATCACATTGTACTGGAAGTTGATCGCAAACACAAAGAAGAAAAAGAATACGTCTGTATCTGCCTGGAAAATGAATATCTGAGGATTGAAATACTTCCGGAACTGGGGGGCAGGATTTATTCCGCTTATGACAAAACCACAGGATATGATTTCTTCTATAAGCAGCATGTAATCAAACCCGCATTGATCGGCTGTCTCGGTTCGTGGATCTCAGGGGGTATGGAGTTCAATTGGCCGTTTCATCATCGGCCATCCACCTTTATGCCAACAGATTACTATGTAGAACGTCAGCCGGATGGGAGCGTTATTGTTTGGCTGTCTGAGCACGATCCCTTTCAGAGAATGAAGGGAATGGTAGGAATTGTACTGAAACCAAATGAAGCTCTGTTTGAAACCCGCATGCAGCTTTGCAACCGGACTCCTGAAACGACTTCCTTTCTCTGGTGGGAAAACGCTGCTGTCCCTGTAAATAAAAGTTATCAGATATTTTTCCCCAAGGATGTCTCCTATGTAAATTTTCATTATAAGCGTTCCGTTACAACCTACCCTGTAGCAACAAATGCCTTGGGAGTCTATAATGGAATCCGTTTCTCCGGTGAAACAGACATCTCTATGCATAAAAACACCTTGCAGCCTACCTCCTACTTCTGTGCTCCCTCAAAATATGACTTTTTCGGAGGGTTCGATCACGGCTTGGGCTGTGGAGTCGTACATATTGCGGATCATCATACGGCGCCCGGTAAAAAGCTGTTTACGTGGGCATACAACCAGCTTTCCACATCATGGGAAAACGCTCTTACCGATAACGACGGTGCTTACGCTGAATTGATGGCTGGTTCTTACTCCGACAATCAACCCGATTTTGCCTGGATTGCACCCTATGAAACCAAAAGGTTCTCCCAATACTGGTATCCCATTGGCAACTTGGGAATCCCCTGCTTTGCCAATTTGAACGGGGCGGTCCACTGGGATGAAAACGGTCTGATAATTCAGATGACACGTGATGCTGATGCTGTCGTTACCGTTACCGGTAACGGGAGGACATTATTCCAAAAAAATGTCAGCTTTAAAGCGGGGATACCGGCTTGTTTCGACTGCAGTCTGAACGGTGTCGGATATTCTGTTTGTGTGACTTCCGGAGGCAAAGAATTGATTTGCTATAAGGAAGAGGAAAAAGACGTATATCATATTCCTGACACCACTCAGGATATGCCCAACTTTAAAGAGGCCAAAACCGCTCAAGAGCTTTACCTGTGCGGTGTTCATGTATGGCAATACCGTGACCCGGCGATACAGCCGGATGTCTACTGGAAAGAGGCTCTGTCCAGAGATCCGGAACATATCGAGTCGCTGACAGCTCTTGCCATGTTTTACTACAAACAAAATGAGTTTAAAGTGGCCCTCGATTTCATAAGGCGGGCTGAAAAGGCAGCAACGAAATATAACAAGCATCCTCAGAGCGGACAGATTTATTTTGTGGAAGGACTTATTCATCTGGCATTGGACAGCTATAATGCCGCCTACGATTACTTCTACCATGCATCATGGAATGCCGACTACTATTCTGCCGCAATGACACATATTGCAGCAATAGACGGGCTGAACCACAATTTTGAGCAAATGTTGGAACACAGCAAAAATGCGTTGCTTTTTAACTCTTACCACCCGATTGCGCCGGTTTATGCAGCTATTGCATGTATAAAGCTTTCCGATTCACATGCTGCGACGGATATGATTGAGAGCGCTCTGAACTGGGACCCGCTGAATCATTTGGCGCGTTATGTATATTACAAACTGGGTAAGCTAGAGAAAGCTAATTTCTACGCGGCCCTGCACAGCGATATGTCTCAGACTTGTCTGGACTTGGCCTTTAATCTGATGGCCTGTGGCATGTTTGACTGGGCAACTGATATTCTGCAAGGTGTCTCGGACAAATCTCCGATGATTTATTATCTGTTGGGAGACTATGTCAAAGCGGAGCAAACTCCCCTGAACAGTTCCTTCCCATTCAGATTAGAGGAGTACAAGCTGCTGAAATCCGTTGTCGAAAAGAATCCAGACCTGCCAATGGCACAATACTATTTGGGCTGTTTAAGATATGCAAACAAACAGTTTGCACAAGCGGCAGAACATTTCCAACGAGCCATTGAGCTAAAACCAGAATTTTATATTCCGTACAGAAATTTAGCCATTGCAAATTATTCACACTTGAATAAAATGGAAAAAGTTCTCCCACTGCTTCAAAAAGCCTTGACTCTCAGTCCCCAAAACAAACAGCTTGTATACGAAATTGCTTATGTAATGGGAAAAATGGGAGTGCCCCCCCAAGAGCGAATCTGCTTCATTATAGGCAATGCTTCTGAACCATTGCGTGATGACATCTGCATTGAGCTTGCACGTGCTTATAATCAAAACGGGCAATTTGAAAAGACAATTGAACTGTTCGCCGGCCATTCTTTTATCCCCTGCGAAGGCGGCGAACATGCCGTTGCGGAACAATATATGTTTGCGTACCATGCAATCGGCAGAACGCTCATGAATAACTGTCAATTTTCAGAAGCAGCCGATGCATTCCAGAAGGCACAAATACTTCCTCAAAACCTGGGTGCCGGGCTCTGGAATGAATGCAAACTGGTTCCGCACCAGTTCTATCTCGCACAGTGCTATGAAAAAATGGGGCAACCGGACAAGGCAAACGAAATTTATTCTCATATTTTGGAGCTTAAAATCGATTATTTTTCTAATATGCACCTGCCGGAACTGCCATATTATCAGGCAATGGCATATGTCGCAAAGGGGGATTTTTGGTCAGGAAGAGCTTTGATCGATATATCTCAAAAGGCATGGCATGAAGCAATCCATAAGTCAGATGCAGGTTACTTTACCACAACGCCGTTCTTCATATCTTACTGCGATGATGCTTCTTCTGTAAGAAAGGCATACTTCAGTTACCTTTTAGGCTTTGCTAATCGGTTTATGGGACACACTTCAGCCTCAAAAGACCTGTTTGTGGAGGCATCTAAACTGGATAAATCCAATCTTTGGTACTTGCTTGAGGCAAGGAAAGCATGTATGCTATCGGTGAAAAAAATGGAGGAAGAAAAATGAGTATTTTATTTCAGCAGGAACACACCGTATTCTGCATCCAAACAGAGCGTACCTCCTACGCCTTAGCTTTAAACGCAGAACAACGTCCGGTACATTTGTACTGGGGACCAAAACTTGAGAGCCTTACTGAACTCAGCCCATTATTAGAATACCTGGATGTTCCTACGATCGGAGATCGTTCTCTCGCCATGCGTATGAACAGCCGATATGAATATCGGGCAGACGAACCTCAATCTTATGAGGAGCAAGCACTTGACGCAGAATTTGCAGATGGAGTCATAGGGGCTAGGCTGATTTATGCTGGTTACAATATCATTGAAGATGACCGCACGCTCATTGTGACCTTAAAAGACGAATACTATCCGCTCACAGTCTCCCTGCATTACCGCACTTATCCCGGTTCAGATCTGATCACCCGTAAAGCTGTCATTTGTAACAACGGAAATGATCCCATAATACTACATAAAATGCAATCTGCATCCTTTCATTTTCCTCATTCGATTCCATATCGCTTGACACATTTTGCCGGAAGCTGGGGCGCTGAATACCAAAAGCAACAGCATTTGCTTCCGGTGGGCCGTACGGTTATCCAGAATAATCACGGAAACACTTCAGGGCCACATGCCGTTCCGTTTTTCGCGCTGGACCCTTATGGAGCAGCAGATGAAACAAGCGGAGAGGTTTTCTTTGGAACGCTGCATTGGAGCGGAAACTTTAAGATCACCTGCGAACGCACCGTACATGGTGAAGTGCTTGTTACGGCTGGTGTCAACGATGAACACACCTCTGTAACGTTGGAGGGGAATACTTCGTTTGAAACTCCGGAAATTACCTGCGGCTTTACAGAACGTGGTTTTGGAGGTATGAGCGAACAGCTGTACGACTTTCAGATGGATACTTTACTGCCACGGAGCAGGGTAAATCGCATCATGCCTGTAATCTACAATTCATGGTATGCGTATGATTTTAAAATCGACGAGAAAAAAATTGCAGGCCTTATCGACCGTGCCGCAAGCATCGGCATAGAGCTATTTGTTATTGATGATGGCTGGATGCCAGGACGTGACTGTGACAGCAAAGGGCTGGGAGACTGGGTTGCCGACCAGAAACGTTTCCCCCACGGACTGCGGGCACTGTCAGACTACGCGCATCAAAAGGGGATGAAATTCGGCCTATGGATGGAGCCTGAAATGGTCAACCCGGACAGTGAACTGTATCGTGCTCACCCCGAATGGACCTTGCAAAGCTCCACACGCGCTCCAACTACCGGCCGTAATCAGCTGGTATTGAACCTCGCCCGGGAGGATGTATTAGAATATCTGATACAAGTAATTGACCGGAATGTCGAGGAAAATGCTCTGGATTATCTGAAATGGGATATGAACCGCTATATCACCGACTGGGGATGGACTTCGGCCACACCCGGCCAGCGTGAACGACTGCCTTTAACAATTATTCAAAATGTATACCGTATTTGGGAACACCTGAATCAGAAATATCCGGATCTGATAATGGAAAACTGTGCCCATGGGGGTGCCCGTGCCGATTATGGTATGGCTCGGTATACCGACCGAATCAATCGCAGCGATAATGCTACTCCAACAGATGTTTTGCTGCTCCACGAAGGATTTTCAACCCTGTTCATACCGAAATCTGCCGGCGGCGCCGGAACTTTCAACGGGAATAGAGAGATTCCCTATGCATTTCGGCAAAATCTGGGGTTCGCCAGTTCTTTGAGCATCGGCTCAAATCTTTTAAAGTGTACGGAAGAGGACCTCGCCGCGTATCGAGCCAGTATAGCGCAATACAAAAAGGAGCGCCCGGATTTACATGATTCATATGTGTATCATTTAATGTCTTCCTGGGATACTCCATTTACTGTATGGCAATATTTGCGTCGAGATCGCAACACTTTCACCATATTCGGCTTTTGCTGGGGACAGCATTTCCCTGATGAGCGCATCCCGCGTATCCGCCTGGCGGGGCTGTACCCCGACGCCCAGTATGAATGCGTGTATGACGAACAACATCCGGAAGAAATTGGAAAAGTGTTTTCCGGAAGAACATTGATGAGAATCGGTGTGCAGCTTCCTCTTGAAAAAAACTGGGACACGGTTCGACGTGTATTCCGGGTCAAGAATCCAAGTTGAAAAATACTGCCAAGATTTTCTGGTGCTGCACACAACACACTGATTTTGCAGTTAAGTAGCGAACATTCTCTTACAAACACAGAAAAACAGCTCTGCCCATCTTCCAAATGGAAATTAGCAGAGCTGTTTTTAATATTTATCGGTGAGTACCAAAGAAAAAGAGCGCAATTGTTCCGGGACCGGAATGGCTTCCAATGACAGGACCAATATAGTTGATGACAATATCTTTTATTTTAAACTTCTGCCTTACCAACTTGGCTACATATTCCGCATCTTCCAATGCATCACCATGACCAATGAAAACTGTTTGCCCTTCCGGTTTTTCACAGGTCTGAACCATATGTTCCACCAATGCATCCAGCGATTTTCTGCGCCCACGGACCTTTGAAACCGGTATAAGGTGTCCTTCATCATCTACATGTAGTACCGGCTTAATTCCGAGCGCTGTTCCGATAATCGCTACCGCCGGGCTGACACGCCCTCCCCGTTTCAAATGATTCAAATCATCTACGGTAAACCAATGACATAGCTTTAGGCGGTTATTCTCAACCCATGCTGCCAACTCTTCCAAAGAAAGTCCTTCCGCCTTCTTTTTGGCAGCTTCATATACCAACAATCCCTCTCCTACCGAAGCTGCTAATGAATCCACGCAAACAACTTTTCGTTCCGGATATTTCTCCATTAAATCCTTAGCAACAATAACCGAACCGTTATAGGTTCCGCTCAAGCCGGAAGAAAAAGCAATATACAAAATATCCTTTCCGCTTTCCAGTATCGGAGAAAAGGTATCCATAAATACTTGATAATTTATCTGGCTGGTTGTGGAAGTTTTTCCGGTGCGAAGCGCGTCGTAAAACTTATGGAAATCGTATTCCCGTCCGTCCGGGTAATTATGGTAGATTTTCCCGTCAATTTGGAATTCCATTGGAATCACCTGCAATTCCAGCTCAGAAACAATATTTTCCGGAAGATCACAGGTAGAATCAGTAATAATGCAGTAGTCTCGCACAGAAATCCTCCTCCACAGTTCTCCTTACCTAGGAGAACCTATACTTTTAAGAATAGTATACAGTAATTCTTCATGAATTGCAAGGAAAACATATTTCTTGACTGAAAAAGCAACGATACGCTCCAGAACGCAAAAATTCCCGACCACATTCGGTGGCCGGGAATTCTCAATTCTGTAATTTATCAGGAATGGCTGCGTCGTGCCAAATCATTCATTGCGTCTTTACGGGAAAGATTGATCCGGCCCTGATCATCGATTTCTGTGACCTTAACGTAAACCTCATCGCCCACAGAAACTACGTCTTCGACCTTCTCAACACGACGGTTTTCCAGCTTGGAAATATGAACCAGACCTTCTTTGCCGGGAGCAATCTCCACAAAGGCACCGAAGTTCATAAGGCGGGTAACCTTTCCTTTATAGATCGCACCCACTTCAGGGTCCTTTGCAATAGTCTCGACAATATACATTGCACGATCGACATTATCCTGATCGACTCCCAAGATAAACACATGCCCGTCTTCATTGATATCGATCTTGACATCACATTCCGCGCAAATCTTCTGGATTACCTTTCCGCCGGAACCGATCACGTCACGGATCTTGTCCACAGGAATCGTTGTAGATTTCTGCTTAGGCGCATACTTGGATACATGGTCTCTCGGAGCAGGGATCGTTTTCAGAATGATCTCATCAATGATATAATCCCGTGCTTTCTTTGTCTTTTCGAATGCATCAGCAATAATATCCAGTGTCAAACCATCAATTTTGATATCCACCTGAATAGCTGTAATACCCTTATGGGTACCACCGACTTTAAAGTCCATATCGCCGTAGAAATCTTCCAACCCCTGGATGTCTACCATTGTCATCCAGCGATCGCCTTCGGTAATAAGCCCGCAGGAAATGCCTGCTACCGGAGCCTTGATCGGAACGCCCGCGTCCATCAAAGCCAATGTGGAACCGCAGATGGATGCCTGAGAAGTAGAACCATTGGAGGACAGCACTTCAGATACCAGCCGCATGGCGTACGGGAACTCTTCCACAGAAGGGAGCACCGGTACCAAAGCACGTTCTGCCAATGCGCCATGGCCGATTTCGCGGCGACCGGGGCCTCTGGAAGGACGAGTTTCGCCTACAGAATAGGACGGGAAGTTATACTGGTGCATATAACGTTTTTCCTCTTCCTCGTCGATGCTGTCAAGCATTTGTGCATCGGAAACAGGACCAAGGGTTGCCACAGTCAACACTTGAGTCTGGCCACGGGTAAAGAGACCAGAACCATGAACGCGAGGCAGCAAAGAAACTTCAGCAGACAATGGCCGCATTTGATCCATTCCTCGTCCGTCCACACGTTTCTGCTCATCCAGCAGCCAGCGCCGTACGATTACCTTCTGAGCTTTATAGATAACCTCGCCCAGCAAAGTCGGCTGATCCGCATACTGCTCGTCATATTTGGCATGGATCGCATCGGTAATCGGAAGCAGCCGCTCCTCGCGAACGTTCTTATCATCTGTGTCCAGAGCAAACTTAAACTGATCGCCGAATTCGTCCAGAACGGCCTCCAGCAGGTCGTGGGGCACTTCCTTGGATTCAAACGCAAATTTCGGCCGACCGATCTGCGCCTGAATATCCGCAATAAAGGCCACCATCTTTTTGATTTCTTCATGGCCGGCGGCGATTGCCTTCAGCATGGTCTGGTTATCGACCTCATTGGCTCCTGCCTCGATCATGACGATCTTTTCAGCGGAACCGGCCACAGTCAGATCCAAATCAGATTTTGCACGCTGAGCGGTGACAGGATTCAGTACGATCTCCCCGTCAACCAATCCAACACTGACGGCAGCGATCGGCTCACGGAACGGAATATCGGAAATACAGATTGCAACAGCTGCCGCGATAAATCCGGCAATTTCCGGAGAATTATCAATATCGGTAGACAAAACAGTGACAACCACAGATACGTCGTTACGCATGTCCTTGGGGAACATGGGACGAATCGGACGGTCGATCATTCGGGAAGTCAGGATTGCCTTTTCAGTTGGACGTCCTTCCCGTTTCAGGAATGAGCCGGGAATTTTTCCGACTGCATACAATTTTTCCTCGTAATCCACAGAAAGCGGGAAGAAATCCACACCCTCTCTGGGCTTTGCGGATGCGGTTACATTTGCCATAACCACAGTTTCGCCATAGCGAACCCAGCAGGAACCGTTTGTCAGTTCGCTGGTGCGGCCAGTTTCCACAGTCAGTTCACGGCCTGCGAATGTGGTCGTAAAGGTTTTCACTTCTCTTGCCATTTGTTCCTCCTATCTGCGCGGAGGCACAGGCTTAGCAATAAATCCTGTGTCCGGGCAGCGTAGCCAGGCACACGAGTTAATGCTAAACTCCCATCCTTCGCGCGGTAAAATGTGTATGACTTCATCCGGCAGCGACCGGACAAAACTGCTAAAAGGCAGATGGTTACCCATCTGCCTCTCAGTTTTTGGAACTTACTTACGGATACCGAGCTTAACGATCAAGGCACGGTAGCACTCGATATCGGTCTTCATCAGATAGTTGAGCAGGTTACGGCGGCGGCCGACCATTTTCAACAGACCGCGACGGCTGTGATGGTCATTCTTATTTACCTTCAGATGCTCAGTCAAATCGTTAATTCTTTTTGTCAGGATGGCAATCTGAACTTCAGGAGAACCGGTGTCACCGTCGTGACGCTTATTTGCTTCAATGATCTGGGCTTTTTCTTCTTTTCTCATCATGAGAAGTCACCTCTTTCAAAAATTTACCGACACAATAGCCAAGGGCAGGCAACGTCCCCGATGCGGGGCTTACTCCGCAAAGCCATCTATGCGGCACAAAAGATAGTATACCACAAAACTTCTTCTTTGTAAAGAAAAATTACAAAATCCGGTAACTTTTTTCTTTACAAACCACAGTACTCCTCAGCTTTATCATCTAAGGCCATTTTATCGAATGATTCCGAACCGAAAATCCGGCATCCGGACGTCAAATCGATAGCTCACACCGGAAACACCTGGTGCCGAAACGAAGTATTCTTCCTGATAGTAAAAAGGCAGGAATAATGCTTCGTCAATTAGCATTTGTTCGGCCTGCAGATACAGTTTTGCCGCGGCTGATGCATCACTTTCCTCTGAAGCTTGATCCACCAACTGATCCAATGCCGTATTGTTGTAAAGTCCGCCTTCAGATGTAAACTGTTCCAGAACAGCGCTGGGACTGCTGCCAGATAGGCTGATCAAGGCACACTCATAATCCCCCGCAGCCAACCGGGACTGGTACGTATCCTGATCCAACGTCTCCACCTTTAGGTACAGCCCGAAATCCCGCTGCCAGATCTGAGACAGGTAGGCAAAATTCTCCTCATGACCGTACCCTTCCGGCACTATCAGCCGGATCCCGGTCAAACTGTCCCCCGAAACCTCTTTCACACCGGCATTGTAAGCCTCCAAAGCAGCCGAACGGTCTATTGTCGGCATCAGATTTTCACCAACCATGCCGCGATAACTCTCTCCATTCAGCAAAACATTTTTGGATATGACCGCCTGCGCACGCTCATAGTAATCCGGTAATGCCGCTTCCATTGTGGAAAAATCCCCGTCCAAAAAAAGTGCCCGGCGCAATTGCAAACTGGAAAAGGGCTCTTGATCAACACGAAAAATCATTCCCCAAACGGAACTGTCGCTTTGGAGTACTTCCTGTCCTGAAACATCTCCCAACGAAAGAAAATCCGCTCCGCTCAGTGCGATTGCGGAAGTCGTTCCTGCCGAAAAACGCTCCAGCGGCGTTTCTGTAGAGGGCACTGCTAATGTTAAGGACGTCGCTGTAACATTTTTCCTGTCATAATAGGTTGCACTGGGTCGAAGCCGCACAGTTCCGCTATCCAGCCAGGAGGAAAGGTAGAACGCGCCGTTCCCCATGATTTTGTCGCCGGCCAACCCATATTTTCCTTTGGTTTCCAAAAAAAACTCCTCATTACATGGCATTGCGGGAGCTGTTGCAAGCAGTTCCAAAAAGCGGGAACTGTATCGCTCCAGACGGATCGTCAGTTCATAATCCCCCGAAGCAGTTACTCCCAGTGAGGACGGGTCCGCTTCCCCGGCCAATACTGCCTCGCCGCCTGCTATACACAGAAAATCAGATACTCCCGGTGCATTGGTAGCAGGATCAAAAAGTCTCCGGAATCCATAGACAAAATCTGTCGCTGTTACCGGAGTTCCATCAGACCACTTCCCATTCTCCCGCAGCTGAAACGTATAGGTCAATCCGTCCGCCGACTGGGTCCAGCTTTCTGCGGCGCCAGGTCGAATGGTACCGTCTGCATCCACTGTCACCAAGCCTTCGAAAATATTTGCAATTACCAATCGAGATGCCTCATCGGCTGCTGACTGGGGATCCAGATTTTTTGGGGCACTCCCCAGATCATATATAAAATCATTTTCCTCCCGCAAACAGCCGGTCAACAGCAGTATCGGAAGGAAAATAGCTAGAATCAATCTTGCCAAGGGTTTTCTGCCCATAATGTCCTCCAAACAAAAATTAAGCAGCGGAACATCCGCTATCCTATTTTACCATGAAAGCGACCGCGGAACAAGGCGAAAACCAAAGTTTTCAGAAAACTTTTAGAAAATGACAAGCTTACTCAGTTGTTCTACACTAGCGGGATCTGCTGCCGGATAAATATCAAACGGAAACGGAATCCCCATTTTCTGGTATTTAACCGCACAAATCTTATGAAATGGCAGGAGCTCCACCTTTTTTACACATTTTTTTCCTGCCAGCAGCCGGTTCAGCCGCTCGATATTTTCATTGTTGTCATTGATTCCCGGAACGATAACCTGTCGGATCCAGACAGGAATTCCCCGCTCCTCCAGATATTCCAGAAAGCGCAGCGGCTTTTCCATGGCGCAGCCGGTGTACCGCAGATACTCCTCTCCGGTTGTCATCTTCAGGTCCAGCAGCACTAAGTCTGTATAGTCCAATACCCGCTCCGCAGCAGCATCCAGCCGGTATCCGCTGGTATCCAAAGCAGTGTGAAGTCCTTCTGCTTTACAGTCTTTCAGCAACTCCTCCGCAAACTCCGGCTGCAACAGGGGTTCTCCTCCGGAAAGAGTAACCCCGCCATTTTCTCCAAAATAGGGCCGGCAGCGGAGAATCTGTCGAAGCAACTCTCCGGTTTCTGTCGCTTCTCCCCCTGCGGGATCCCAGGTATCCGGGTTGTGGCAATATCCGCACCGCAGAGGGCATCCCTGAAAGAAAACAACAAACCGTATCCCGGGTCCATCGACTGTCCCCAAACTTTGGACAGAATGAATGCGCCCCGTCATAAAAACTCCTTTCTCAAAAAGAGGCTGCGCCGCCAAATCGCTCCGGCGGCGCAGAAACTTACATGCTTTCGTGGAAAGTCCGGCTGATGACTTCCCGCTGCTGCTCCCGGGAGAGCTTGTGGAAGTTTACAGCATATCCGGAAACCCGGATCGTCAAATTGGGGTATTTGGAAGGATCATTGTAAGCGTCCACCAGCTGCTGGCGGTTCATCACATTGACATTCAGGTGGTGCGCCATCTGGCGGAAATATCCGCCCAACAGCATAACCAAATTATCCACCCGTTCCTCTTCCGTCCTTCCCAAGGCCGAAGGGGTAATAGAAAATGTATTGGAAATACCGTCGCGGCACTTGTCGTAGGGCAGTTTGGCCACAGAGTTCAGAGATGCCAAAGCACCGTGAGTCTCCCGATTGTGCATGGGGTTAGCACCGGGAGCAAAGGGTTCACCTTTTTTGCGTCCGTCGGGGGTAGAGCCGGTCTTTTTGCCGTACATAACATTGGAAGTGATGGTCAGGGCAGACAAGGTGTGAATCGCATTCCGATAGGCCGGCGTTTTCTTCAGCTCATCGGAGACATCGCAAAGCATCTGTCTTGCGATACTGTCCACCCGATCGTCATCGTTGCCGAATTTCGGGAAATCGCCGATTGTTTCAAAGTCCCGGATATACCCGTCAGCATCCCGGATGACTTTCACCTTGGCATACTTAATGGCACTCAGGGAATCGGCAATGACCGATAATCCTGCCACACCAAAGGCCATAAACCGTTCTACTTCTGTGTCATGAAGCGCCATCTGGATTTTCTCATACGCATATTTATCGTGCATATAGTGGATCACGTTCATGGTGTTGACATACAGCCGGCAGAGCCACTGACGGTACAGATTGAACCGCTCCATAACCAGGTCGTAATCCAGATATTCTCCTGCATAAGGCTCCATCTGAGGCCCAAGCTCTGTGCCGGAAAGCTGGTCATGACCACCGTTCAAAGCCAGCAGCAGCAGTTTGGGGAGGTTGCAGCGTGCGCCGAAGAATTGCATCTGCTTGCCGATCTTCATCGCGGATACGCAGCAGGCGATTCCATAATCATCGCCGTAAATCGGCCGCATCAAGTCGTCATTTTCATACTGAATGGAATCCGTGTCCACTGAAACCTTGGCACAGAACTTCTTAAAAGGTTCCGGCAGTTTTTCCGACCAGAGAACCGTCAGGTTGGGTTCCGGCGCGGGGCCAAGAGTGTAAAGGGTGTTCAAGATCCGGAAGGAGTTCTTTGTGACCAGCGGCCGTCCATCCTCACCGACACCGCCAATACTCTCAGTGATCCACATGGGATCCCCGCCGAACAGTTCGTTATATTCCGGTGTCCGCAGGTGTCTTGCCATCCGCAGCTTCATCACCAGCTGGTCCATCAGTTCCTGGGCATCTGCTTCCTTCAAAAATCCCCGGTCGATGTCCCGCTGGATATAAATATCCAGGAAGGTGCTTGTCCGTCCCAGGGACATAGCCGCTCCATTCTGCTCCTTGATTGCTGCCAGATATCCAAAGTAAAGCCACTGAATCGCCTCCCGGGCAGTGTCGGCCGGGCCGGAAATATCACAGCCATACATTTTGGCCATCTCTTTGAGCTTTTCCAAAAAGGCGATCTGCTGGAACAGTTCCTCCGACTGACGGATGGTATCCGCATTCATCAGTCCTTCTCCGATTTTAGCCTTGTCCGCTTTTTTCCGCTCAATCAGGACATCCACTCCGTAAAGGGCCACCCGGCGGTAATCGCCGATGATCCGTCCGCGTCCGTATGCATCCGGCAGGCCGGTAATCACGCCTGCATGGCGAGCCTTGCGCATCTCGTCGGTATAGGCTCTGAAAACGCCGTCATTATGCGTAGTCCGGTAAGTAAACTCCTCTTCCACCTTATGAGAAAGATGATAGCCATAAGCTTCGCAAGCGCTTCTAGCCATCCGGATCCCGCCAAAGGGATTGACGCCCCGTTCCAGCGGGTGCCGGGTCTGAAGCCCGACGATCAGCTCATTTTCCTTATCTAGGTATCCTGGCGCATAGCTGGTCAGGGAGGAAACCGTTTCCGTGTCAATACTCAAAACGCCGCCGAACTGCCGCTCCAGTTCCAGCAACCGGTTCAACTTGGTCATCAAGTGTTCTGTCCGCTCAGTGGGACCGCTCAGGAAGGAAGCATCCCCTTCATATGGCTTATAATTCTTTTGGATAAAGTCACGGACATTGATATTTTCCTGCCAATCTCCTCCGACAAATCCTTTCCACTGCTCAAAAATCATCTTGTACCCTTCCTTTCCACACTGCCTCGGGATGCACCTTTTTGTTTCGAAAAAACAAAAAGGCAGCCCGGTTTCCCGATGGCTGCCCAGACGGTCGGCATATTCCCATCCTCTGCTCCACGTGGTGTTTCTCCACTGATCCGCCAGTCGCAAAGGACGCGAGGGTATCTCCCTCTTTTAACTTTATTATACTCGTTTCATGTACCTCTGTCAAGGACATTTTCAGACTTTCTAATATTTTACCGTTTCAACGGTACTTTTTCCTGTCTTCCGGTGTAAGCTCACGGATTACCCTGCAAGGATTTCCGGCGGCCAACACGTTGGCGGGAAGGCTTTTTGTCACAACACTTCCTGCTCCGATAACGGTATAATCCCCGATTTCCACCCCAGGCAAAATAGAGACTCCCCCGCCAACCCAGACATGGTTCCCTATTTTGACCGGATAGGCGTACTCCAGCCCGGCATCGCGACGTTCCGCATCCAGAGGATGACCGGCCGTATAAATTCCCACATTGGGCGCCAACAGGACAAAATCCCCAATCTCCACACCGCCGCCATCTAAAATCACACAGTTGTGGTTGGCATAAAAGTTTTCTCCAATCCGGATATACCGCCCATAATCACAATAAAACGGCGCTTCAATATGAAACTGTTCCCCGGCCTGACCAAGCAGCTGTTTCATCAATGCCACCTGTCCTTCCCGATCATCCGGGGACAGACGGTTATATTCCCAACAGATTTTCTTTGCCAAAGCCCGCTCTCTGCAAAGCTCTTCCTCTCCCGGATCATAGAGCTGCCCGGCCAACATCTTTTCTTTCTCAGTCATCAATACCCTTCCTTCCGGTTGACCAAATGTTGCAGGGGCTCCCCGGCAAAAAAGCGTCTCAGATTTTCCGCACAGATATCCACGATCCGGTCGTGGGTATACGGCAGGTGAAAATATCCGGAAACATGCGGGGTCAGGAAAATGTCCCGGATTTTCCAGGCACGATGTCCTTCCGGAAGCGGCTCCGGATCGATCACATCCAGTCCTGCTCCGCTTAAATGGCCCGATTCTACCGCATCGCAAAGGGCTTCGGTATTCACCGCTGTCCCCCGGCCCGCATTCAAGAGAATGGCACCTTTCTTCATCCGGGCAAGGCGCTCTTTTCCCATAAGTCCTTTGGTTATCGGCGTATCCGGCAGACTCAGGAAAACAATGTCCGCACTCGGAAGACAATCGTCCAATTTATCCAGCGTATACAGCCGTTCCACATATTCCGGACAAATTCCAGGAGTCCGTTTAATTCCCGTAACCTTTGCTCCTAGAGCATTTGCACGTTTCGCAAATTCCCTGCCGATGTCGCCCAAGCCCACAACCAACACGGACGCTCCGATAAACGTGGATACTGTCCCCTCATCCAGCCATTTCCCGGCACGCTGATTATCACGATAGCGATGAAGCTTTTTCATCAGCCCCAGTGCCAGCCCCAGCATATGCTCCGCGATTCCCGGCCCATAAGCTCCTGACGCATTCGTCAGTACGACATGTTCCGGCAGGACTGCGGGATCCGCATAATTACCGATACCTGCCGAATTGAGTTGGACCAGTTCCAAAGCCGGCAGCTTTTTCAAAAGCGCTGCGGAGGGATTTCCCAGCACTGCTCGCACCTGGCAAAGGCGTTCCTCCGGAATAGAATCTGCCCCGAAAAACAATTCCGCATCAGGGGCCGCAGCAGCTAGCTTTTCACGATGAGCGGCATTTGTAGAAAACAATACAAGAACCGGTTCCATAGTCCCCTCCTCACTCTGCCGCAAAGAGCGGGGTGGACAGATACCGTTCCCCGCTGTCAGGCAGCAGAACTACAATGGTTTTTCCGGCATTTTCCGGCAACTTTGCCAGCTGGGCAGCCGCGTGAAGAGCTGCTCCGGAAGAAATTCCCACTAACAGACCCTCTGTACGAGCAAGCTCCCGGGAAGCCGCATAAGCTTCCTCTTCCGTCACCTGTACAACCTTATTTAAAAGCTTCGTGTCCAAAATTCCTGGCACAAACCCGGCACCGATCCCCTGCAATCCGTGAGGACCGGCTTTTCCTCCGGACAGCACCGGGGAGCCTGCTGGTTCCACCGCAACGATCTCCGGAGAAAGCCCCATATCACGCAGCCCCTGTGCCACGCCGGTAATGGTGCCCCCGGTGCCTACGCCGGCTACAAAAATATCTACCTTGCCACCGGCATCTTCAAAAATCTCCTTGGCGGTTGTAACGCGGTGAATCGCCGGATTTGCCGGATTCTCAAACTGCAGCGGGACAAAAGAGCCCGGGATTTCCTTATGCAGCTCTTCCGCCTTCTCGATTGCCCCGGACATCCCCCGTTTTCCTTCCGTCAGCACCAGTTCGGCGCCCAACGCAGCCAACAGTTTCCGACGCTCAATGCTCATGGTTTCCGGCATTGTCAAAATCAACCGATAGCCCCGGGATGCCGCTACAAACGCCAATCCGATACCGGTATTTCCGCTGGTGGGCTCAATGATGGTTCCTCCTGCCTGGAGACGTCCGTTTTGTTCCGCGTCCTCGATCATTGCCAGGCCCACACGATCCTTTACAGACCCCAACGGGTTAAAATATTCCAACTTTGCCAGCAACCGCCCGCAAAGGCCATGATTTTTCTCATATTGATCCAGCTCCATCAAGGGAGTGTGACCAACTAATTCTGTCAAAGAATGATAAAGTGCCATTTTCAACACAACCTTTCTCAAACCCGGCTGCCGTATCATCGGAAACAGCCGGAACGGATATTCTTATGATACTATTCTTTCCCGCTGCTGTCAACCGGGATACACTCCGCGGCCTTCTCAGCGGCTCTCTTCTACCGCTTGCACTTGTTAAGGCACCGCGCCGCAATTTCATTTTATAAAATCCCCTTGCAAAAAGCCTTTGTATCGTATATACTTAAAATGTAAATATTTGTTCGGAAAGGAGATGAATGATGGATCGCGTCATCTTACACTGCGACTGCAACAGCTTTTTTGCTTCCGTGGAATGTGTCTTCCGACCGGAACTGAAAACAGTTCCTATGGCCGTCTGTGGTGATCCGGAAAATCGTCACGGCATCATCTTAGCTAAAAATGAACCGGCCAAAAAATTCGGCATCGCTACCGCGGAAACCGTCTGGCAAGCCCTGCAAAAATGCCCGGAGCTGGTCTTGGTTCCGCCTCACCACAGCGAATACGTCCGTTATTCCGGCCTGGTCAACGCTATCTATCAGCGATACACCGATCAGGTGGAGCCTTGCAGTATTGATGAATCCTGGCTGGATGTTACCGGCAGCCGGGCACTGTTTGGTTCCGGCGAGGAAATAGCCAACTCCATCCGAACTGCTGTTCGGGAAGAACTTGGCATCACGATTTCGGTTGGAGTCTCCTTTAACAAGATTTTCGCCAAAATGGGCAGCGACTACAAAAAACCGGATGCTACCACTATCATCACTCGGGAGAACTATCGCCAAATTCTGTGGCCTTTACCGATTTCTGATCTGCTCATGGTTGGCAAGTCATCTCGAACCGCATTGCGGGAGCTGGGAATCTATACCATCGGCGATCTGGCGCGTACAGCCCCCAAAATCCTGTCGCAGCGACTCGGCAAGCTTGGCGGCACCCTTTCCGCTTATGCTCGCGGTGAAGAGAGTAGCCCTGTTGCTTCTATTTATGATGATCCTGAAGAGCCCAAATCTGTCGGGAATGGGATGACTTTTCGCAGGGATCTTGTCTGTGAAGACGACCTCCGTATCGGTGTGCTGTATTTGGCTGACTCGGTTGCCGCTCGCCTTCGCCGTCACGAACTCCACTGCCGGACCATAGCCGTTACCATAAAAGATCCTAAATTCAAGGTCCTTTCCCGGCAAAAAATTCTTCCACGCTCTACCGATCTTGCCAAAACCATTGCCGAAGCTGCCTTGGAACTGATCCATAGCTCCTGGGATCCGGAAAAACCGATCCGTTCCATTACCATTACTGCCAGCCGCTTTCACGAGTCCGGCGGTGAACAACTTTCACTCTTTGCTCCTCAGGAGCCCTCCGGTGACCCTGAAAAGCGCCAGCGCCTTGAGCAGGCGGTCGACCGGGTCCGGGACCGCTACGGCCGTCAATCCGTCTCTTTTGGCAGAATTTTGCATAATGATATCGGCGTCGGAAAAAAATCGACCAACCCCCACGGTGCCGGAGAATGAGGTCATACGCAAAAATGCCCCGCAGCAGAATTTTCTCCTGACTGCGAGGCGTTTTTATTGTTGCTTGTTAGCGTGGACGTTTCTGATAAGAGCCGCGCTTACCATCCATAGACTTCCGCAAATCGGAAATCTTCTCATCACTGCGCTGCATAAACTTGCTCAGCATATCTTCGAATCCCTTACTGCCTTCCTGCTGACGGGGCTGAGAAAAATCCCGAGGCCCACGATTTCCGCCGCCGTTAAATGACTGGCGGGGACGTTGTTGGGATTGCTGTTGACGTTGCGGAGCCGGTGGATTATCGACCGCACGTTTGATTGAAAGGCTGATTTTTCCATCCTCACCGATATTGAGGACCCGAACTTTAACGGTTTCGCCTACCGTGATATAATCTGTGATTTCCTTTACAAACGTTGGCGCGACCTCTGAAATATGCACCATTCCGGTTTGATTCTCACCAAGGTCTATAAAAGCACCGAATTTTGTAATTCCAGTTACTTTTCCCTCGTAAATTTTCCCTACTTCAAGCTGCATAAATGTCTGATAATCCTCCTTAACAGGTTGCCGCACATTCACATTACGGCACAATTTGCCTCATTAGCTGTTAATTTCCGGCAGCGTCGTAGAACACCCGCTCTTCCGGAAAAATCAGCCCCAACTTTTCTCGCGCCATTTTCACGATATAATCAAAATCGGAACCACGTTCCAGCAGGCCATTCATTTCCTCGTTGATCAGTTCCTGCTCCTCGCACTGATTTTCCAGAGCAGTCAGCTGCCGCCGGTAAGAAGAGATATCCGCTTGAAGTGTCACCAATGAGACAGCGACATAGCAGACCATCGCAATAATCGCAACATTAACAATGCGATTCACCTTGCTTTTCCTTGTTTTCATTCTGCTGTACACCATCCTTATTTTGACCCACGTGTCTATTATGTTCATTATACAACATTCTATCGGGCTCTTGCAAGGGGAACTTATGCACTTTTTTCATTCTGCCAAAACATTGTAATAACGAAACAAAAATTTTCTTTGTTTTTTGTGCAAAGAAACAAGCCGCTTTCCAGATTGGAAAAACAAACACCTTGTATATTCCGAAAAAAAGCGCTTTCATAAAAGAAATCACCGCACGTAAAAGCCGGATAACCAATTCGCCCACGGTAAAATGATAGATTAAAAACCCCAGCCCTTCGCCTACCAAGGCATATAGCCGTACTTTTCCTGCGCAAAATCCTATGCAGAAGATCAACGTAGCCAGTGTACAAATAGCTGAAAACAGCAAATCCTCAAAAAAAACAACGACCCGGTTTCCTGACACCAGTCTCATCAGCCTGAAGCAATCATAAATCACTCCCATACCTGCTCCCAGCAGGCACGCATACAAAAAGCTCATTGCTTCTCCGGTAAGCCCCATGCGTCTCCCCCTTCCTATCGGAACAACCGCCATAGAAAGTTCTTTTTTCCCTGAGGCTCATCAGAGTATTCCAAAGCTGCAATATCGCCCTCCATTGAAAAATCCCCACTGGATATATCAAAGGAATTCACATGCAAGTTGCCGCCTTTTACCACCAATTTTCCCATGTTCGTAAACAGTACCACCGTACTCTCGTCGAAACAATCTACGTCCTGTACTCCCGATACTGTCAACTTTTTGCGATCCTCTAGAATCAAGTTATGAGGAATTTTCAAGGTTTTTGCTTCTGGCATTTTGACGCACCCTTTCCGGATTTTCCTGAAAAAAGGCCGCTCTGACAGCTTTCTCCGCGGACGGCCCTGTTCTCATTTCATTCTTATGCCGGTAAGGTGCGGGTTATGTCTCAGTTCAGTAGTTCATACAGATCTGATGCGTTTTCTTTCTTCGCAAATTCCGCGATACTCAGCACCCGCGCTTTTAATGGCTTTGCACCTATCTGTACCTCTATCACATCCCCCACCTTTACCTCATAAGAAGCGCGAGCCGGTTTGTCGTTTACCAACACTTTTCCTGCGTCACACGCATCGTTCGCAACTGTACGCCGCTTTACCAGCCGGCTGATTTTCAAATATTTATCCAGTCTCATATTACATTTCCTTTCACATAATTCAAAAGGGCCTTCCTGGACGGCATACAGCCGCTGACAGGAAAGCCCTTTTCTAATCCAAATGCCTTATTTTGCAACTGCGTCTTTCAGCGCCTTGCCGGCTTTAAAAGCGGGGACCTTTGTGGCATCAATCTTGATTGTTTCGCCAGTAGCAGGATTCTTTCCTTCACGGGCAGCACGATCACGGACTTCAAAGGTGCCAAAGCCAACCAACTGAACCTTCTCACCGCTTGCCAGGGCATCTGTAATGCTTTCCAGCACAGCAGCCACTGCCTTATCGGCATCTTTCTTAGAGAAACCAGCTTTCTCCGCAACAGCGTTAATCAGTTCGGTTTTCGTCATATTCATAGACCTCCATAATTTTTTATATCCATAGGTTTTCACCTTGAATGAACTTTTCCTTTTGCTTCCTTCCACAGTTGATCTAAAACTGCAGAAGATGCATCTTTCATGTTTACGCCTTGTTCTTCTGCCAATTCCTCTGCTGCAGCAAAGCGCTTAATAAACTTATCGCAGGAACGGGTCAATGCATATTCGCTGTCGATTCCCAAATGGCGGCCCACATTCCTCACGGTAAACAACACATCTCCCATTTCTTCTTCACTGCGTCCCTGCCTTTTTTCCTTCACAGCCCCCTGCAGTTCTGCAAGCTCACTTTCCAGATCCTTCCACGCAGTTTCAGCACTTTGGTAATCCATACCAGCCTTTGCCGCACGACTGCCGACCTTTTGGCTTCGCATCAGCGCGGGATAAACTTTAGGGACTGCTTCCAGCCGTTCCGTCTGGGTTTTTGTACCCTTCACCCGATTTTTTATTGCTTCCCAGTTGTCAAGGACTTCTTCTGTGTCCTTCACTGTCACATCAGAAAAAATATGAGGGTGGCGGACAATCAGTTTCTGACAGATATCATTGACTACATCGCCGAAATCGAAGGATCCTGCCTCCTCTTCCATACGAGCATGAAATACTACCTGCAGCAGAACATCCCCCAATTCTTCTCTCAAAAGCGCCGTATCCTTTTTATCGATTGCCTCCACTGCTTCATAAGTTTCCTCGATAAAATTCCCGCGGATACTTTCGTGGGTTTGTTCCCGATCCCAAGGGCAGCCATTTTCCCCCCGCAAGATTTCCATTATTTGCAGAAGATCCTGCATTTCATAATGTTCTTTTCTTTGAAAGTCCAGAAAAATCCCTCTTTTTCTTCACGAACAGGTCTATACTACATTCTAACCCAATAATCTGTATTTTGCAAGTAGTTTTGCAAATTTTTCTCCTTTTGGCAGCATCAAAACGTCATCTTTTGTAATTCCCCGCACCAAAAGCACACAGATTACATAAACAACGCCGCCCGCAGCGATTGAAACAAGCGTAATCAGTCCCCCCGTTCCCACCGCTTTAGACAAAAGTTCATGTACTCCGTAAGCTGTAGCTGAGCAAAGGCCTCCTGCCAAAATCGGCTTCCAAAACAGATGGAAAAACCGGAATTGAATTCCTGTAATTTTCACCAGCCATATCAGGCACAGGACAAAGATGACAGCATAACAAACTGTTGTACCTGCCGCCGCACCCTGGACATTGATTGCGGGAATACCGATTGTTGCATAGTTTACGACGAACTTCAGCGCCGCACCCATTAACATAAACTTGGGCGGCAAGTCAGCCCGCCCCATTGCCTGCAACGCTGCAAACAACGGAGATGTCAGCCCTAAGAAAATCAATGCGATCCCTTGAAAGCTCAAAACTGGTGCTGCGATTGCCACTTCTGCAGCCTTGCTCGGATAAAGCAGACTTAAAATTGGTTCCGCCATGGAAAAAATCCCCAAACTCAAAGGTGCTGCAATCAATGTCGTCATTCGGATCAGAGACTCAATATTGATCCGGACTCCCTTCATATCCCGCGCTGTCCAAGCTGCTGTAACATTTGGAAGCGCGCTTTTTCCAAAAATGATCGTAAAGGCAGGCACCAGATTAAATATGGATAAAGCGTATCCGCTGTAAGAACCGTAAATAAAGTTTGCCGCTCCATTTTCCGCCAAGGTTTCCGCCGGAATAATACTGCCGAACAACTTCATCATTTCCGCCGGATAATTTTGAAACGCTGCATCCAACCGGCGTATAATTGTAAACGTATCGATGAATTGAGCCACATTTGCCACGATGGATCCCAACGAAATCGGAATAGCGATCTTCACCAGGCGAACCAGCAAGATTCTTCCCCGCATTGCTCTGGGAGAATACTTCAGATTTTCCTCAGTGATGCCGTCGCCCCGACGCTTATACATAATCAAAAGATAAACGGTTCCTATCAGGGTAGAAAGTGTCACTCCAAAGATAGCGGCAGCAGCGGCATAAGGCGCTGCTATCTGCTGCATTTCTGCCGCAGACGCTGCCTTTTGCCCAAATACCACTCCCCCTGCTTCGAACTGGCTCTGGGCCACTTTGGTCACACCGAATGCCAATGCCAGCCCAAATACCAATTTTGCCACTACTTCTACAACCTGAGATACCGCTGTCGGGGTCATATTCCGCAGGCCCTCATAGTATCCGCGATAAGCAGATGTCATACATCCGAAGAAAATCGCCGGAGCGATTGCCAAGACACTAAGCAAGGCATTAGGAGTTTTGGCCATCTGGACAAACAAGCCGCTGCCCAACGCCATAATCAGAAATCCGGTTACACCCAAAATAAAAAAGAAACGAGTTGAAATGAAATGGATTTTTCGAATATCCCGATAGCGCTCTTTTACGGATTGTTCCGCCACCATTTTTGCGATAGCAGATGGCAAGCCGGCCGTCGAAAAGGCATATATCATTGTAAAAACGCTGTAAGCAGTGGAAAAATATCCCATCCCGTCTCCGTCCAGGATATTCCCCAGAGGAATTTTGAAGACCGCCCCAATCAATTTTACAATGATTGTGGAGGCCGCCAGGATCGATGCACCCTGCAGTAGGCTTTGACTTTTGCGGTTTGGCAAATGCAACACTCCTATAATACCCCTTTGCAGTCGGGATTACTCCCGCCAAAGGGCCGTCCTGTTTCAGACGGCGGATCTGTCTGCCCGAGATTTATTCCCCGGCGTTCTCATGGGTCTCTTCTGAGGTAGCTTCTGCATCAACAGGCTGTTCCTCCGCTTTTTTGTCTGTCTCTGCGGTTTCATCACTGGAAGCCGGGTCAAAACGGTTGCCGCATTTATTGCAGTAACAGGCGTCCTTATCATTCCGGCTTCCGCAAGCTGGGCAGATGCGAATATTTCTCCGTTCTGCGATCTGGTAATTCAAATCGTCAATTTTTTCCTTCAGGCTGTCGATTTCCTCGATCAGGGAATCCATCAGCTCTTTATTGCTGAAATCCGATTTGACCATTGTATAAACCGCGTTGCCCAATTTTTCATACAGTGCTCTCAATTCGGAATTCAGCTGAACACAACGATATTTCAGCTTAGAAAGTTCCACCACATTATCCGTTTTTTTACTCGCGATATCCACCAAGCTTTTGGCAGAAGTAATGATATCATCAAAAACGCTGCTCATTATTACCATCCTTTCTTCTTTGCAGATTACGACCAAGTTCAACAGATCCGACCAGTCCTAAAGTCCTCGGAGGAGTTGTTCCCATTATATCTCTTTTTTCTCTCATATTCAAGACAAAACTAAAAATTCTCTTAAAAGCGAATCCTTTGGAACCAATTCCAGGGGCACAGAATCAAAGCAGCGCACAGCGTTGCACAGACGGGCAGCCACATCCTCATACGGGCCATTCTGCACCTCCGGACGGGAAAGCAAATTCAGCAAGATCGGCTTATAGACCATTGCCTCGTATCCGTGAAAAGAATCTACCCAATAGTCCGCTCCCAGACGGAACGGACGAATATAATGGTCCTCACCCCTTACCACGTTTTTCCACATAGAAAGGGTTTCCTCCGGCATACATCCCCGGTAGTTATAATCCCGTATAATCCGCCGGATCAGACGCAGCTCTCGGGTACTGAGAATTCTTTCGTCATCCACATAATATTCCGTTTTGATAGAAATATACACTTTTAAGGCTTTTTTACAAAATTCCCGGTCCGAAATAAACGGATTCAATGCATGGAGCCCCTCCACAACCACGGCAGTCCGGTTGTCCGCTTCGAAGTGATTGACCCGACTGCTCCGATGGCCGGCCGCAAAATCGAATACAGGGAAATCGCAGCTGCCCTTGTCAAAAAGCTCCCGGAAACAGCGGTCTAAATGCTCCGCATCCAATAGCTCCACCGTTTCCAGATCCGGAGTACCGTCCTCCAACAGCGGCGCAGCATCTCTTCCCAAAAGGAAATCGTCTAACGACACCGATACAGTGCGGATTCCTCTCCTGTGCAGCGCCTCCAAAAGATTCAGGGATGTGGTTGTTTTCCCGGAACTGCTAGGCCCTGCCAACAAAATGATCCGGTTTTCCGCTATTCGCCCAAGGAAATCGTCTGCTACCTGTTCCACCTGATTTCTATAAAACTCCTCTGATCGCGCGATTACCTGGGAGGGATTTCTTTTCGCACTCTCGTTCAGAACGGTTACATCAAACCGTTCTTTCCGGTCTGTTACCATCGGCAAGGCCTCCTTTCAATAATTCCTTCAATTGTTCCTTCCGTGCCAGTATATCGGAAAACCTCGAAAGATATTCATACGGATATTTATAATTAAACACTCTGTCAATACTGCCAGGCTTGACTACCTTGCTCACACCTCCGGCGCCCACTGCCAGAATCGATTGGACTTCCTCCATGATGTACACATTATAGCGCCCATAAAATCCGGGCTTTGCGTAACCCACGTTTTCCAGGTTTCCCAAAGTGTTTTTTTGCCGATACAGATAATACGGCAAATACCCTGCTTTCTCCATGACGCGGGCGGTTTCATCCACCATGGCCTGCACGGCCTGATAGTCCTCGCTCCCATTCATCTGGGAGAAAAGATCTGCCGCACGTTTCACCGACAACGTATGGACCGTAATATTTTCCGGAGCCAATTCTACCGCCTTCTGCAGCGAATGACAAAAGCCCTCCAATGTGTCGGTAGGTAGCCCGGCGATCAAATCCATATTGATGGCCTCAAAACCAAATGTCCGTGCCAACCTGTAACACTCTACGACTTGATTTGCCGTATGGCGGCGTCCCACGGCTTGCAGGACACTATCTTCAAAGGTCTGGGGATTGATGCTGATCCGGTTGGCGCCTGCATCCTTGATCACCTGAAGCTTTTCAGCCGTAATGGTATCGGCGCGGCCTGCCTCAATGGTGTATTCCAGCTCAGGAGAGGGGTCAAAATAGGTTCGTACCGCGTCTGTAACCTGCCGAAGTTGTTCTGCTGTCAGCACAGTGGGAGTTCCGCCTCCGATGTATACAGATCGAAGCCGAAGTCCTAATTCCCTGTATATTTTCGATGTAAAGTCAATTTCCTTTACAAGAGAATCCAGATAATCCGGCAGTAGCTTTTTTGCCTTCGGATGATCAATGGAATGGGAAACGAACGAGCAGTAGCTGCACCGGGAAGGGCAATATGGAATTGACACGTAAAGGCTGAAATCATTCGGTTTTGAATCCGCGAGGATCTCCTTTTGAATCTCACAGATCTGCATTGCAAGATGTGCTTTCTCTTCAGAAACCAAACATCCTTCTGTCATCTCTGCCATAGCTTCCTGTCTTGATTTGCCAGATTCCATATCGATCTGCAAGCGCTTTACCGGACGGATTCCCGTAAGAACCCCCCACTTGGGAGTAATTCCGGTATCCTTTTGGAGCAGCCGATAGAGCATCCGCGCAAATTCCATTTCACAGCGGTTCTCATACTGCGGCCCCTGTTTCACAAAAGAAATTGCCGTTTCAGCAAAATTTTCATCCTGTATCCGGACCTCCAGTTCTCCGCCCTCAGAGACTTCCCTGCGAATAAACGCTAAAAAATCCTTTTCCGGAAGCTCTCCGCCATAAATATACGAAAACCGGCGCAGTGGAAAAAACAGCCGCGCCACATTTTCCATTTCATATTTGAAGTCATTCCCATTAAAACAGAGTGTCATAGCCATTCCTTCCCATATATGGGTTTGCAGCACGTTCCGCAGCCAGAGTGGTGGACTCCCCATGGCCAGGATAAACCCGGAAATCTCCGGGCAAGTCCGCCAGCAACCGAACAGATGCCTTCAAATCGGAAAGATTTCCCCCGTAAAGATCTGTTCGGCCTACCCCACCGCAAAAGAGGGTATCCCCCGTAAAAAGAGCGTCTTCTATCCGATAGCAGGAAGATCCCCTAGTATGCCCTGGCGTATGGAGAATCACAAATTTCAACTTACCTGCCTGTACTTCTTCCCCGTTCTTCAAAATGCGGGCACCTGTTACGGCAGTAACCGGAAATCCGAATACTGCACTCCCATTTTTCTGATTATCTGTCAGCATTTCTGCATCGTCTGCCGGAATACAGACCGGTATCCCATATCGCTGCTGCAGAAGACTGACTCCGCCGATATGGTCAAAGTGTCCATGGGTCAGCAGAATCATTCTGGGGATCAGATTTTCCTTTTCCAAATAAGCAGAAATCTTTTCAGGCTGGGCACCCGGATCAATGATTGCAGTATTGCCGGCCTCGTCCGAGACCAGATAACAGTTTGTACCGATGACGCCGACTGTCAAGGCTGCAATTTTCATATAGTCCCCTCCCCATCTTTCTTCTTTCGCATTTGGTCTGTATCCATCAGCAAGGTTATGGGCCCTGCTGCAGTCATTTCAATCTCCATATGCGCACCAAATCTGCCCGTTTCCACCGGAATTCCCTGTTCACGGAGCTTGGCGACATAAAGTTCATACAGTTCCTCTGCTAAAGGCTGTTTAGCCGCTTGCACAAAAGATGGCCGATTGCCTTTCTTACAATCTCCGCCTAAAGTGAAATTGGAAACTGCCAGCACACTTCCGCCCACATCCTTCAGCGAAAGATTCAATTTATCCTGATGGTCTGTGAACACCCGGAGATTTGCTGTTTTTTCGGCCAGATAGCTGCAAAGATCAGGGGTATCCCCTTCCATGACGCCTACCAGAACCAGAAACCCCTGGCCGATTCGGCCAGTTTCCTCTCCTTCGGCGGTAACGCGGGCATTTTTGACCCGTTGAATCACTAATTTCATATAAACTCCTACTTTCCGGAACGCTCTACTGACAGCACTCCCGGAACTTTAGATATCCTCTGGATAATATTGCTTAGATGCTCCAACCCCTGTGTGCTGATCGTAACTAAGACATTGATATTCCCGTTTTTCAGCTCCCGGGCGTTGAACTCATGGGTCGGCACACGCATATTTGCTAATGCCACACTGATATCTGCCAGCATGCTGTTGCTGTTTTTGGCTACGATGTCCAGCGTAGACCGGAACTGAGTGGACGCGCTTTCTGCCCAGCGCACTGCTACCCAACGTTCCTTCTGAATCGGATCATTCATGGATGCTACCGCGTTTTGACAGTCCCTCTTATGAACCGAGACCCCATATCCACGGGTAATGAATCCTACAATGTCATCTCCGGGCAGAGGGTTGCAGCACTGTGCAAATTTGACCAGACAGTTGTTGATTCCCTCCACAATTACGCCGCTGGAGTTTTTCTTGGCTGTCGGCTTCACATCCAACTCAGCCTGAGCCATCAGCGCCGCCTTTTGCTGACGGGCATAGTCGTCCTTGATCCGCGGCATGACCTTAGACAGAAGGATGCCGCCGTATCCGATAGCAGCAAAGAAATCATCGACATTTTCCCGATGATACCGCTTCACCAAAGAATCCAGTAGGGCCTGATATTCCTCACCCTCATAGTGGATATAGCTTCTCTTCAGTTCCCGCTCAAATTCCGCCTTGCCTTCGGCGATATTTTCTTCCTTCCGTTCCTTTTTAAACCAGGTTCGGATTTTATTGCGTGCCTCACTGGTTTTTGCAATGGTAAGCCAGTTGCGGTTGGGGCCGCCTTCTGTTTTGGATGTCAGAATTTCAACGATTTCTCCGGTTTTAACCTGGTAATCCAGCGGGACGATCCGTCCATCGACCTTAGCCCCCGTCATCCGGTTACCGACCGCCGTATGAATGGCATAAGCGAAGTCAACGATTGTCGATCCTGCCGGCAAGCTTTTTACATCCCCCTTAGGAGTAAAAACAAAAACGTCGTCTGCGGAAAGGTCGTTCTTTATATTCTTAACCAGATCCTCCGCGCCTTCCGCCTCCTGCTGGCTTTCCAAAATCTGACGGATCCAGGCAAGCCGTTCTTCCAGCTTATCCTTACCTTGGATTCCCGCTTTATATTTCCAATGGGCGGCAATACCAAATTCTGCCGTATAATGCATATCCCAGGTACGAATCTGAATCTCAAAAGGGATCCCCTTCTTATCAATAACCGTGGTATGAAGGGATTGGTACATATTGGGCTTTGGCGTGGAAATGTAGTCTTTAAACCGGTTGGGGATCGGCTGGAACAGATCATGGATAATCCCCAAAATATTATAACATTCGATTACCGTATTGACGATGACCCGGACAGCGTAAACATCGTAAAGCTCCTCGAAGCTTTTTCCCATCATATAAACCTTCCGGTAGATGCCGTAAATACTTTTGACACGGCCTTCAATATGAGGTTCAATCCCGTATTCCTTCAGCCGTTCGGCAATCCGTGCCTTGATTTCCACGATAAAGGCTTCTCGTTCCGGCTTTTTCAGCGCCAGAGTATCCTCAATCTCCTTGTATCCGATTGGGTCCAGATACCGCAGGGCCAGATCCTCCAGTTCCTCCTTGATGGCCCGAATTCCTAGCCTATGCGCGATAGGAGCATAAATCTCCATAGTTTCCAAAGACTTTTCCCGCTGCTTTTTAGGGGTCTGATACTCCATCGTCCGCATATTGTGGAGCCGGTCTGCCAGCTTGATAATAATGACCCGGATATCCTCGCTCATCGCAAGCAGCATTTTCCGGACATTTTCCGATTGCTGCTCCTCCTTAGTAGACAGCGGCAGTTCCAGCTTAGTCAGCTTGGTGACGCCGTTGACCATATTGGCGACACTTTCCCCAAACTTTTTAGAGATGGTCTCCAATGTCGTACCCGTATCCTCCACCACATCATGGAGCAGCGCCGCACAGAGGCAGTCGGTATCCATGCCCAGTTCCACAAGGATCAGCGCCACCGCTACCGGATGGATAATATAAGGCTCCCCGGAGCGGCGCAACTGATTTTTATGAGCCTCATCGGCCATCAAATAGGCCTGACGAATCTTTTCCTCATCATAGTTTTTATCGCTCTGTCGAATTGCTGCCAACAGATCTTCATATTTTTCTGCCATGGTACCCCTCCTTTCAGGTCTGCGAAGCCGCTTCATGCAGATTCCGCAGAATTGTTGACTGTTCCAAATCCACTTTCCCCACATTCCGCATTTCAATAAAGGAACTGTCCGGTGGAATCGAAATCAATCCCAGCTCTTCAAAAACGTCCAGGATCAACCGAAATTTGCAGTAATTCAATTTGTTCCCCACCGCTTCCAGATAAAACTGCTCTACATGGTTTTGCGATCCTCCCCTGGACCGAAGCAGCTTATAGGTCCAACGCAGTTCTTCCAAAGACGGAACCGAAATTGCCAGGATTTTAGACTGAACAGGCTCTCCGCGCCGGATTTTCTCATAATAATACCATGCATTTCCAAACTTTTCACTGTTAAATTCTGACGGGCGGATATCTTTCAGCCGAATTGCAATCGACACGTTATCCCGGAAGGAATTCAGTTCCAGATTTGCCAGAATATCCACCGTTGCGCCCACAGGATAAATAAAATGATCTGTACTCATCCGAAAATACAACACATAAATTGATTTTCCGTCAAAACGCACCTTTAATTTTATATGCCGGTTTTCAGACATCGGCAGAATTGACTCAATGACACAATTCTTCAAAAGAAACAGCGGCTGAGGGTTTCCTTCGCCAAAAGGTTCCAACATTTCCAGAGCGGAGACATCATTAAGGTTAATATCCCCCGCACGAAGCACTTTATCAATTTTCAGGCAGGTCACCGGCATTCGGTCATGGTATTTGGCTGCATAATCATTGATTGCTCGAGCAAATTCCGGAATCCGCCGTGTCTGAAGGGTCATTCCGGCCGCCATGGCGTGGCCGCCGAACTTATCGAGCAATCCTGAGCAGGCACTCACCGCTTTAAACATCGAAAAGTATTCCACACTCCTGGCGGAACCTGTAGCAGTATCACCTTCCACCGAGAGAATAATATTGGGCTTACCGTAAAGGTTCAGGAGTTTTGCGGAAACGATTCCTACTACTCCGTGATTAAGCCCCTCAGCGGCGACTACCATAACGCGATTTAATTTCCATTCTGGATGAACGGCAATCTGTTCCTCCACCTTTTGAAGGATTTTTTCCTCTTCTTCCTGACGCCGCAGATTAAGCCCATTCAATTCTTCCGCAAGGCTGCCGGCTTCTTCGGGATCTTCACTGAGCAAAAGCCTCACTGCCAACTTTGCGCTTCCCATCCGCCCGGCAGCATTGATCCGAGGAGCAAGCCCAAATGCAATTTTTTGTGAGGTGATCGGCTTTCCTTTCATCCCGGCCACTTCCAGCAAAGCCTGCAATCCCACATTTTCATTATACTCCAGCAGTTCCATACCACGACGAACCAAGGTGCGATTTTCACCGTTCAATGGAACAATGTCACCTACTGTACCGATGGCTGCCAGAGGGCCAAAGGTCTCCAAAACCTGTTCATAGTTCCCCCCGTCCAAGGCTGCGGCCAACTTAAACGCCACTCCTGCGCCGCACAAATCCGCAAAATCTCCCTGATAATCCTTCCGGTGAGGATTTACCACTGCTACTGCATCCGGCAGTTCTTCCCCTACCTGATGGTGGTCCGTCACTACAACATCCATTCCCAAAGACCGAGCATGGGCGACCTCCGCAATCGCAGAAATCCCGTTATCTACGGTTATCAGCAAGCCAGTCCCTTGGCCAGATATCTCATCCAACGCCCCCATATTTAGGCCATATCCTTCATCCAGCCTTTCCGGAATATACCATCCTACGTTGGCGCCCATTGACTGCAGGTAACTATAAAGAATTACTGTAGCGGTCACTCCGTCACAGTCATAATCCCCATAAACCGTTATCCTTTCACCGGAATCCAGGGCCTGCTCTATACGTGTCACAGCCTGCCTCATGTCCGGCAGCATAAAGGGATCTTCCAGCTCCGGCGGCTCTCCCAGAACATCCATAATTTTTGCATTGCTGAGCCCCCGTGACGCCAAAATATCAGCCACCACGGTCGGTACCCCATATTCTTTGCGGATCAACGCACTGGTCTTTGGATCCGGCGTAGGCAGGTTCCACTTGGT
>CALXBD010000006.1 GCA_944386445.1 uncultured Clostridia bacterium | reverse complement strand
GGTTCCGGACCCGGAACATTATCTTTGTGCCATGGATTGCTTCGTGCTGCCATCCCGATTTGAGGGTTTGGGTTATGTCGTGATTGAAGCTGCGGCCACGGGACTTCACAGTTTTGTGTCCGATGTGCTTCCGGAAGAGGCCATCATCAGCGGAATGGTGGAGACATTCCCTCTTGACGCGGACCCAAAAGCCCTTGCGGCAAAAATTTTGTCCTTGAAGCAGGATCGGCTCCCAAGAACCGGCCAACGCGCGCTGCTGGAAAAGCTGGGATACGGATTGGAAACCCAGATCAAGACCATTGAGGCTATCTACGATACGGCCGGCAGCGGTCAGAATACTTTTCACTGAAAGGAAGAACCTTATGGAAAAAACGGGAAAGATCCGGCGTGCTTTGGATCTTCTATTTTCGCATGAAGCGCTGCGGATTGTATTGCTGATTATGGTAACCCTTCGCAGTAGCATGTTCTTGAATATTTATGTGGGACCGCTGGTCAAATTCACCCTTCTCTGGTCGGCTGCGATTCTGGTCCGGGACCTTTTTACCGAAAGGCTGTTGTTTACCAATCGGTTCAGGGCAGTTTTATATCTGTTTTTGATTCTGTATGCCGGAACGATCTTAGTAATGCGGGCGGATAATTTTGCCCGAAACGTTTCAAGTCTTCTCTATATGACCACCAATCTCATGGTGATGTACGCTTATGACCTGAGAAAGGATCGGCGTGCCGTTAAGGAGGAGATCCTCCGGCTGGCCCATACCTTTATGTATATTACGTTTGCCGGAAATCTGATCAGTCTTGTTGCTTTTGTCCTCAATATCCATTACCGGTTTACCTATATTTCCGGCGGGGAAGAGGTGCAATGCTGGTTCGGCTTTTACAGCGGGCGCATCTGGGGATTTTTCTCCAACCCCAACACCTCCAGCGATTTTGCCGTGCTGAACGTGATGCTGATGGTGATCTGCCTGGTCATTATGGGTAGAATGCTCTCCAAACACCGCTGGCGGTTTTATGTTGCAAACTTTATCGTCCAAAGCTTGATCTTTTTCTTGGCCAATTCCCGGACTGCATGGATCTGTATGATTTTTTACCTGCTGACGGTTCCTTTCTTTGCATTGATGTTTTTGAAGGACCGGAAAATTTCCATTGCCGTTCTTTCGGGCCTCAGCACTAAAAAATTGGCCAAAAGGCTGGCGGCAGTTGCGGTGGTGGCGGCATTGGCTTTTACCGGAGCCAATACCTTCGCAAAGGCGGTTTTGCCACGCCTGGTAATCAATACTACCTTTTTCAGCCGACAGCTGGCTCAGCTGCCCGGCAGCGACAGCCCTGACCCCGAGGAGGATCCCGAGGAATTTGAAGTGCCGGAGGATCTGGAACGGGAAGAATTTGGTTCTCAGCTGGGCGGACGGTACTATCTTTGGAAAGCAGGCTTTAAAGTTATTGCAAATCATCCGCTGCTGGGCGTAGGCGCAGAAAACCTCGAAAAATATGCGGTAGAGTACTCTCTGGATCCGGAAATGGTCGGCGTCGACCCGGAAAGCGAGGAATATGTCGCACCCTATCTGCCAGGGATCGGCAACGGCGGAATGCATAATATGATTCTGCAGATCGCCGCCTGTTCGGGATTGCTGGGACTTTTGGTCATGGCTGCTATGGGAATCTGTTTTGTAATACGGGTCATCCGGTATTTTGTGGCGGCATGCCGGCTTAAACGGGTGAATCCTGTAGCAACGGTTTTGGCAGCGGCGCTGCTTACAATTCTTTGCCGAAGCATGACGGAGATCGGGTTGCTGTACAGCGTTTATTACCCATCTATCCTGTTCTGGAGCATGGCTGGCTACCTTATGTACTTTATTGATAAGGACGCCCAGGAAAATGAGGAAATGAAACTGGGAAAAGAACCCCTGCTGGCACGGCTGTCCCATCGGGTTTTTGACCGCCGGAAGAACGGGAGTGAATCTGATGGCAACTGAAAACGTTAAGGCGGTGCAGCGGCTGGGGCTGGAAATCATGCAGGTGATCGACCGCTTTTGTGAGGAGCATCATATCCGATATTATCTGTTTTATGGGACGGAGCTGGGCGCGGTACGGCATCAGGGATTCATTCCCTGGGATGATGACGTGGATTTGATCCTTTTTCGGAAGGATTTTGAAACCTTCCGCAGAGAATGGCTGGCAAACCCGCCGGAGGGATATTTTTTTCAGGATGGGCAAACAGATCCCAATTACAAGGTGAAGATCACGAAGATCCGCAAAAATGGTACCGCCTTGGTGGAGTATCCTTCCCGCAATAACGACATTCATCACGGCGTATGGGTGGATCTCTTTGTGCTGGATGATTATGTGAAAAATTCGTTTCTGCGGCGGGTCGGGGAACTGATTACCATGTTTGATTATAATGCTTCCAGGGATTACCGGCCTTCCGGGAAACGGGAACTGCTATATAAGCTGACAAACAGAATCTTTAAAAGCGGGAAAATTTTTCGTTGGTGGTACCGCTCAGTATTTCCAAAATTGAAAAAGGATTCGGAAATGTGCAGCGATATTGCTTCCTTTACCCTCAGCAAAAAGTATGATTTTCGCAGGTCTTGGCTGGGAGAGCCCAGGCGGGTCCCTTTTGAAGATGTGCTGCTGCCGGTACCGGCTGATACGGATGCAACTTTGAAGGTGTGCTATGGTGACTATATGACCCTGCCGCCTAAAGAGCAGCAGATGTCCCATCATCAGCCATATTATTTTTCCGAGCATGGCGAGTATCATCCCGGCATGGTCCCGGAGGAGGGGGATGCCCGTGGCTAAATCGATCGCAGCAAACTCCATTTATAATTTTGCCTTGAAATTCTTCCGGATCATTGTACCAGTGGTAGTGGGTTCCTATGTGGTCCATACCATCGACCAGGGACTGTATGGTGTGTATCAGAATGCTAGTACCTGGTTGGATTTTGCACTGATTTTCGGCGTTTTCGGCTCCTATACCTACGGTATCCGGGAGGCAGCCAGAGTCCGCGATGATAAGGAGAAGACCCGAAGACTTTTTTCCAGCTTGTTTTCTATCAATCTTGCGACCAACGGGATCGTGCTGATCATTTACGGCTGTATCATCCTGTTTTCTATGGAATCGCTGTCCCGGTCCATCTATTTGGTCCTGGGGCTTAAGGTTTTTGCCAATATTTTTATGGTGGAATGGCTCAATGAGGCCTTTGAAAATTATCGCTTCATTACCATTAAGACCATTGCGGTACGGCTTGTCTATGCTGTGCTGATATTCGCCTTTATCCGCAAGCCCGAGGATATCATAAATTATTGCCTGATTATCATCGTTACGGATATGCTGAATAATATCGTCAGCTTTGTCTATATCAACAAGCGTATTCCGCTGGACTTTCACCATCTGGAAATCAAAAAGCATATCATTCCACTGATAAGTATGCTGGTAATTTCAAACGTCAACATGCTGTACACCCAGCTGGACAAAATGATGCTGGGCGGGCTGGTCGGAACAGATGCGGTGCCTATTTATCGTATTCCCCAGGATATTACCTATCTGGTATCGGGTTTGCTGTCTTCTATTGTTATGGTAGCAGTGCCAAGGCTTGCCTACTACAGCGAGGATCACCCTCGCGAATATATGGAACTGTTAAACCGTAGCTACCACAGCTTTATGCTGGTGGTGTTTCCGGCATGTATCGGATTTGCCTGCCTCGCGAAAGAGGTCATCCAGATTTACAGTGGAGACGGCTATGATGCCGCGATTCCGGTTTTGATCATCTTTTCGTTCCGGACCATTGAGAGTTCTGTGTATACAGTTTGCGCCAATCAGGTGCTGTATGTGAAAAATCAGGAGAAATTCCTGGTGAAGATGCTGCTGATTTGCGGGCTGCTCAATGCGGTGCTGAACGTGGGGACTGTTCTGGCAGGTGTATTTTCACCGGTGACGGCAATTTTGACAACGCTTGTTTCCGAAATCGTTCTGATGGTGATTTTGTTCTGGTATATTCAGAAGCGGCTGAATATTCCGTTTCGCTTTTTCACGGCTACCAACATGAAATATATGCTGCTCTCTCTGACATTCCTTCCTGTGACATTGGGGGTCCACCAGCTGGGCTTCGGCAATATTGTCAACGCGGCAATCATTATCCCCATCTGCATGCTCATCTATTTTGGAGCGCTGCTGCTCATGAAGGATGAGACGATGCTTTTCCT
>CALXBD010000005.1 GCA_944386445.1 uncultured Clostridia bacterium | reverse complement strand
ACCGCAGCCCGTGTCACCTCTGCTGGAAACCCGAAAGCTGCCGCTGATTGAGATGGGTCAAAGGGTGTACCGCCGTGAACCGATTCCGAAAAAGCCCGAAAACTGCGCACCGGAATCCAGGCCAGCTTTTTCATTGCCTTTTGCAGAGAGGCTGGCAGCTCCCTGCGGTTTTCCGACAGGACAAAGGGTTTGGGCAGAAAATAATCTTCCTCCCTCCAGGGCATACTGTCCGAGAATAAAAGCTCCCCTTTCCGGACCCAGTCGCAGAGCTGTTCCAGAGCATTTTTGCCGGAAAGTTGCAAGGCAGTGTGGCACAGGGCAGAAAACATGGTATCTGCGTAGAAATGATCCTCCGAAACGGAAAGGGACTGAGCGGTATCGGAGGGGCCAAAATGCACCGCCGTATCAAAGGCTAACTTGATCAGGAAATAGTTCATACGCATCCACCGCATCAAAAATTGCTGTCAGTTCCTTCTGTTCCCGGCTGTTTTCATCTGTAATTTTGAAATTGCGGAAACTCACCCGACCGCTGCCCCGGGAACCGTGTCCGCCCAGATAATCCATCTGGAGCAGCTTCATTCCCTTGGCCAGAAGCTGCAAGTCCTCCTGTGTTTGCCGATCATCGGCCTTATTATAGGTAATCCGCACCCCGAATTTCACACCGGGCACAACCCGTTCAATCTGCCGGGGATTGGCCACAGAATTGGAACGCTGGATTGCATTTTCGGTCTTTACCTCCGTCAATCCGATCTGTTTCATCTCCTCGAAATTGGTGAGAAAGCAGTCTGCAAACTGCGCCCTTGCAGCACGAACTGGATTGGAACTCCCGAACAGACGCTTAATTGGCTCTTCATCCCCGTCAAAGTCCGGCAATTTCTCAATATCCTTTGCCAGACTGCGAGCCAGCAGGGAACGCAGCTTTCCCTTGAGACTGCTGCCGGGAACAATCGGGCGGCCGGTGCGGGCATCCCGGATAACCGGACTGTCTACCGCGCCAATGGCGGAAAAGGTATCCGTTCCACCAATGTGCATTCCAGTAATCGTTACCAGCTCACACTCTATCAAGTATTTTCCAGCCATGTTCAGTTCTCCCTTCCGCCGAAGAATCTATGATACGCCACCAGTGCTTCCATGTACCGCGCAAATTTGATAAATTCTTCCCTGCTGTTTCCGATGCCTTTCAGATAGTTCATCAGGTGGGCCTTTTGCACAAACGTTTTCACATTTTTTTCCCGTCCACATTCATAAGCAAACCGGATCCGCATCATGCCGATGGCGGCCACGCTGTCCTCGGCCAGTTCTTTCCGGGTACTGAGGTTTTCTTCATTATAAATTTCTGTAACCATACTGAATAGGCGGCGAATTTTACTGGTGGTAATTAACCGAGTATTCTCTCGCATCAGTTCTTCTGCCTGATCCAAGTAATCCGCAGGAATGGGCAGGGGTTTTACTGGTTCTTCCGGAGCAAAACTCCTAGATGGCTGATTCCCGGAATAAGAATCCCTTTTCTGTCCACCACGGAATACGTCATTCCGAGTTCCAGATGAATAGCTATTGTTCTGAAAACCCATAGACTACACCTTCCTGTTCTCGTAAACATAAAGATAGATGGCCGTGATCAGCTGGCTCCGATCAGTCTCGTCCAATGCCCAGCGATACATCCGGTCGGCAAATTCCCGGTATCCGTTCCACTGGGGGCTGCTCCGCTTTGGTTCCAACCGGGCAAGCAGATAAGCGTACCGGGCCAGATTGATGCGGCCATTCTCCATCTGGGACTGCCGCAGCAGGAAAAGCAGCCGGTAAAGAAATGCGTTTCCGCGCTCTGTAGTGGAGTCAAAAAACTTATGCAACGCTGCTGCTTTTTCATCCAGAACCTTCTTTCGGAAAATATCCCAGCGATAGGTGTGATCCTGCTTGGGATCAAAAAGCGAAACCGCATTTTTTTCCGGCTCATCTTTCGCCCGATCTTCCAGTTCCGCCGTCTGTCCCGCAGCCGCCCGGATGGGATAGTGATCATCAAAAATCCCCACACCTCCGCTGATGGTCAGTGCCCCGCAGGTATATGCTGAAAAAGCGGCCTGAATCCGGTTGGACGCTTCGATTACATCATTCCATGAACCCACCAGAAAGACATCGTCGCCGCCTGAATAGACAATGGACACCGCCAGTGTCTTCTTTCCGTCCAATTGACCGGATAAAATGTCATTGACATACAGCTGGAAAAAGAGCGACATTTGTCGGGAAAAGGCCGTCGTCCGAGAAATGGTGACATAGCGGTACCGTTCCGCCGAGTTTTTCGCGTCGGGCACCTCAAAGCCCGCCACAAAAGCCTGTCCCAGATTGTCCACATCCATCCGACAGACCGCAATCCGCCGGATTCCCGTCGACTGTGCCGCCAGATTGTCCATCAGGTTATCGGCGGAATAATCCCCTACATAAATTTTTGTGCTGTACCGGAATCCGGTGCAGCTTTTATTTTTGGTGTAAACCCGCCGAATTGCCTCACCATTTTGCAGGTGGGTGCGGGCAGATTTTTCATCGGTAAAAACAAAATAAGCCATGCCATCCCGCGACGGCAAAGCAAAATCAGCGTCTTTCGATTCTTCATCACAGACCAGATAGACGTCCTTGCCCTGAATAGCGGCTGAAAGTTCGATAAAGGTCCGGCACCAAGGGCAGAGATCTTCCTTTAAACGGTCGCTTCTGCCGCAGATCCGGCATTCCCGCTCTCCGCCTTCCTCCCAGCTGTTTAGCAGGAGAATCTGCTCTGCCGAATAGCGGTGCATCTTATGGGCGGAGATTGCCTTTGAAACTCGCCGGAACATCTCTTTATACGGCGCTTTTTCCGCTGGAAAATTGACCAGATCGTTTCCGCAGCAGACGGTCCATCCATGCGCCAGAAAGAGGCTTGCGCCGAATTCTTGCAGCAGGAAATTGTTCATCTTCAAATTAAACTCTTCCAGCACCCGCACTGTGTTCGCTGTGTTTGGCAACAGCAGGTAGCAGTGTCCCCCGCCGCTGTATAAAAGATTGGCGCGGCTCAATCCGCAGCCACTGAGAATTTCATCAACATAATGCTCCATCAAAAGCCCTAGGAAAAAGGACCGGCTTCGGAGAGAACGCAGCGCTTTGGCATCGGACACCGTGTAAATAAACCGCTGAATCCCGGAAAGATCCGCCGAATACAGCAAGAAGACCTGCTCCTCCCGAAACTGGGCTTCATTGTCAAAAAGCCGGACTTTGAAGTCCGTTTCACCCTGCTCAAGCAGATATTCACTGATGCAGCTTCCAATAGCAGCAGTGGTTTTCAGATGGTCATACAGCGAAATATCTGGACTTTCTCCGGAAAAAGTGCTGGAAGGAAAGGAACTGGTCCAGCTTTCCAATAAGGTCAGAAGAGAATTCAGCCAGATTTTCTCTGGTTCTTTGCCGGGAAAATTTGCCTTGATCTCCCGCACTACATCCTCATACCGGCCAGCCGGTACCGGCAAATCCGCTTTCTGCGGCATCCGGAGCTTTCCATCCTGAGGGTAGGGCGGCAGGGAAAATCCGCTGTGTTCACCGTTCATATGGCAGAAAACCGGACTCAGAGGCAAATTGCGGATAAAGGTTCCGCCTTCTCCTTCAATTTCCCGGCGGTCGGCGGCGGCAGAAAGATTGTCCGCAATGCAGGCAATGTATGCCGGATTCCCGACAGACGGCTTTTCCCGGCGAAGCTCAGCAGCATGATGCCAGCGCACACAGTCCAGTACCGGCTGCCACTCCGCACCGGCAAGCAGCTCCCGCAGTGACTCAAAGCCCAGACGGCTGTGGCTGCCGGAACCGCTGCCGGCCCGATAGACAAGCTTGCCAAAATCATGCAGCAGGCAGCCGTATGCGGCAAGCAAGGTTTGCGGATGCAAAAGGCCTCACTCCTTTTGATTCAGATGCCCCTCGCGGGGAGCGGGGTAACCCCGCAGTTGAGTCGACGCGGCCGTACAGCATCGAACCGACCGCTGGACGGCGAAAGTATTCGCCGCATGGAAAGGTTTTTGCCCCCTCGCGGGGATAAGTTGTTTCTCACCTACTGTGATATGAGAAAGTTTAGGTCTCCTGTTTCCGTCCCCTCGCGGGGATAAGTTGTTTCCAGAGCGTCCCGCATATGAAGTGTATGGATATAAGTTGCCGTCCCCTAGCGGGGATAGGTTGGTTCGTCGGT
>CALXBD010000004.1 GCA_944386445.1 uncultured Clostridia bacterium | reverse complement strand
GCGGCGGCGGAAAAGACGATTTTTTTTAGGTGTCGCAGCCTTTTTAAGTGTTGCTATGGTGGGAATGGCACTGTGGCTGGCGAATTTTTACAATCTGTTGCCGCAAAAGACCTATACAGCGGCGGATTTTGGAGTGGAAACCGCTGTCAGTCCGGTGGATTTTAATCAGAACGGCCTTGACGATTATCAGGATTTTCTGCTGGGGGCAAGGGCTGACGCGGAAAACCATCCCCGCTATGACGGCGCTTATTATGACGGAGGATATCCGCCGGATGATGTGGGAGTCTGTACTGATGTGATCTGGAGGGCGTTCCGGGAGGCCGGGTATTCTCTTCGGGAGATGGTAGACAAGGACGCGGCTGCCCGACCCGAGGCTTATCCCGGAATACAGGTCCGGGACAGTAATATCGACTTCCGACGGGTGCGTAATCTGCGGGTATTTTTTGAAAGTTATGGAGTGAGCCTTTCCACCGATCCGGAACAAATCGGAGAATGGCAGCAGGGAGATATCGTTATTTTTGGTGACGATAAGCACATCGGCATCGTTTCGGATCTAAGGAATTCCCGCGGGCAGACCTACATTATCCACAATGGTGGTCAGCCAAGGCGGGAAGAAGATTATCTAAAACGTGGAGAAGTTACGGGGCATTACCGGTTTGATGCGTCCCAGGTGCCGGAGGAGCTGTTAATTCCGTGGACGGAAGAATAGGAGCTTGGAAATGGATGTTATTATATTGGCAGTCTATCTGATTGAGGCCGGGATTTATGCGCTGACGGCGTTTATTCTGTTCAAAAAGCATTCGGTATTTCCGGATTTCAGCATCGGATACCATACAAGAGCCGCTATGAAAAGTAAGGAAAAATGGGAGTTTGCAAATCGTATAGCAGGTATTACAAGCGGCGTTCTGTCTGCAATTATTGTAGCAGCGGCTGTATTGCTGATGATTTTTAAAGCGAGTCAATCTGTGACGATTGTATGTTTTTTTGTAGTATCGCTTATTGCAATCGGCGGTGTTTTGCTGATTCCTTTAGGGATGATGAAGAAAAAGTTTGGATAAGCTAAGCCTGTGTCTGCCATTGACAACGGGTAGGCACTGTGGTATACTAAAACCAGAAAGCGATTATCTGAAAATTTCATAGAATTGTGCGGAGTTATGGAGTCACAGAAAGCGCAAGGCCAAATGGCCTTGGTTTTTTGTGGCTCTTTTTGCGCTGAAAGGAAGGATTTTGTGGAAAAGGTGTATGATGTGGCTGTTATCGGCGGCGGGGTAGTTGGTGGAATGACCCTGCGGGAGCTTTCACGATATCAGCTGAAAACAATCCTGCTGGAACAGGCGGAAGACGTTGTGATGGGGGCCTCCAAGGCAAATTCTGCTATCGTCCACGCCGGTTTCGACGCGGAGCCGGGAACCCTTAAAGCCCAGTACAATGTGGAAGGCAACGCCTTAATGGAAGCAGTGACTGGGGAACTATCAGTGCCGTTTCGGAGAAATGGCTCCATGGTTCTGGCCTTTTCGGAGGAGGACCTGAAAACCCTGAGAGACTTGCAGGAACGGGGTCGCAAGAACGGAGTTCCCGGTGTCCGGCTGATGAGCCGGGAGGAGGCCCTTAGCCAGGAGCCAAATCTCTCTGAAGAGATAAAAGGCGCTTTGTGGGCGCCCAGCGGCGGGATTGTTTGTCCTTATGAGTTGGCAACTGCCGCTATCGGCAACGCGATGGATAATGGTGCGGAGCTGAAAACCGGCTTCCGGGTGACCGGGATTGAGAAAGAAAACGGGAATTTTGTCGTCATCTCCGAAGCAGGTGAGAAACTGTATGCCCGGTATCTGGTTAATGCGGCAGGTGTTCACGCTGATGAAGTGGCACGGATGATTGGAGACGATAGCTTTTCCATTACGCCCCGGCGTGGGGAATACATGCTTCTGGATAAGACCCAAGGTGCGACGGTTTTTGCAACAATCTTCCAGCCGCCGACCAAGATGGGGAAGGGTGTGTTGGTGACCCCTACGGTGGATGGGAACCTGTTGGTAGGACCTACCTCAGAGGATATTTCCGATAAGGCCGACACTGCCACTACGCCGGAAGGCTTGGAAAAGGTGGAACGGCTCTCCAAGTTGTCGGTGCCATCGGTAAACCTCCGGGCGGTGATCACTTCCTTTGCGGGGTTGCGGGCAACTCCTGGCGGTGGTGATTTTATTATCGGCCCCTCAGCAGCGGATGCCGGTTTTATCAATGCGGCAGGCATTGAGTCTCCGGGGCTGACAGCGTCTCCAGCCATCGCAGTCGCTGTGGTAAAGCATCTGGAGGAGGCCGGCCTTGTTTTGATAAAACGGGAGGATTTCTCCTCATTCCGGAAGCCCTTCCCCAAGTTCCGGAGGATGTCTGGTGCAGAGCGAGAGGCTTTGATCCGGCAGGATGCCAGTTTTGGGCGGATTGTCTGCCGGTGCGAGACCATTACCGAAGGGGAAATCCTGGCAGCAATTCGTCGGAATCCGCCGGCCCGGGACGTAGACGCTGTCAAACGCCGGACCCGGGCCGGGATGGGCCGGTGTCAGGGAGGGTTCTGCGGGCCCCAGGTCGTAGAGATTCTTTCCCGGGAGCTGGGCCTCCCCATGGATGAAGTCACCAAATGCGGGGGCGCCTCCCGGATGCTAGTCGGTAAAACTAAAGAAACACAATAAGGAATGGGTGGAATATGGAACGTTTGGATCTGGTAGTCATTGGCGGAGGCCCGGCCGGAATGGCGGCAGCATTGGGGGCCTGGCATCAGGGGGTAAGGAATATTCTCATTCTGGACCGGGAGGCCCAGCTGGGGGGAATTTTGGAGCAGTGTATCCACAACGGATTCGGGCTGCATCATTTCAAGGAGGAACTAACTGGGCCAGAGTATGCTGCCCGGTATGCAAAAGAAGTTGCTGACTGCGGGATTTGCTGCCTGCTGGATACCATGGTTCTGGATCTGGCAGAGGCACTCGACGGCAGCGGAGACAAGGTGGTTACGGCGGTCAGCAGCAAGGAAGGATACCTGCGGATTCATGCAAAAACCGTCGTATTGGCCATGGGCTGCCGGGAACGTCCCCGGGGTGCGCTGAACACCCCCGGTACCCGTCCGGCAGGAATTTATACCGCCGGAGCGGCCCAGAAATTCGTGAATATCAAGGGCTATATGCCCGGGAAAGAAGTCGTGATTCTGGGTTCCGGGGATATCGGGCTGATTATGGCCCGGCGGATGACTCTGGAAGGAGCAAAGGTTAAGGCAGTTTGCGAATTGATGCCTTATTCCGGCGGCTTGACCCGGAATATCGTTCAGTGCCTGGAGGACTTCGGCATCCCGCTGAAGCTCAGCCATACGGTGGTGCGGATCCACGGTCGGGAACGGGTGGAAGGTGTGACTATCGCGGCTGTGGACGGCTCCCGGAAGCCCATCCCCGGCAGCGAGGAATTTATTCCCTGCGACACCTTGTTGTTGTCAGTGGGGCTGATCCCCGAAAACGAACTTTCAAGGGCGGCCGGCGTGAAAATGGACCCGGTGACCGGAGGCGCTGTGGTGGATCAGAACCGGCAGACGTCCCTTCCGGGGGTGTTCGCCTGTGGGAATGTCCTCCATGTCCATGACTTGGTGGATTATGTTTCCGAAGAAGCGGAACTGGCTGGACAGAGTGCCGCGGCTTATCTCCGCGGGGAGGCTCCTTGTGGAGGCACGGTGGAGGTCAAGGCCCGGGATGGGGTTCGATATGTGGTGCCCCAGCGTCTCTGCAAGGATGCCGGGCCGGTTTCGCTGTATTTCCGGGTAGGGGATATTTACAAAGACGTGAAGATTGTGGTAAAATGTGGAGAAAAGGTTTTGTTGTCCCGGCCCAAGAAAAAGGTGGTGCCAGGAGAAATGGAACGGCTTCCGCTGACGGCCGGAATTCTCAGCCAGATTGATGGAGATGTTACCGTATGCCTGGAGCAGAAAGGGGCGGAGTAATATGGAAAAACGCAATTTGACTTGTATTGTCTGCCCCATGGGTTGTTCTCTTGAGGTGGAGCTGGAAAATGGAATGGTCCGTTCTGTAACCGGGAACAGCTGCCCCAGAGGGGCGGAATATGCGAAGAACGAGTGTACCCACCCTACCCGGGTGCTGACGACTACAGTAAAGGTGGTTGACGGTAAGCGGCCGTTGGCGTCAGTGAAATCCGCCGGAGCCATCCCGAAGGAACTGCTGTTTGAGGCGATGAAGACGATCAACTGCCTGTCGGTCCCGGCCCCGGTGGAGTTGGGGCAAGTGTTGCTGACGGACCTTTGTGGCAGTGGAATACCCTTGGTGGCTACCGGCAGCGTGGAAAAGACGGAGGACTGATAAGATGGATCTTCAGCAGTATTTGGGGAGAAAGCTCCCCTGCAGCTGCGGAAGGGAGCATGAGACCCAGCTGAAACAGGTGGAAATTTCTTCAGGTGCAGTGGAAAAGCTCCCTCAAATTGTGAAGAAACTAGGCCATTCCCGGGTTTTTGCGATTTCTGATGCCAATACCCGAGCGGTTTTGGGCGAAAAGGCGGAAGCAATATTGGGAGAAGCCGGGCTGCTGGCAGGCAGCGTTACCCTTCCGGGAGACGTCCTGGCCGATGAAGAAGGCATCGGGCGAGTGCTGATGCACTTCCAGAGGGACAGCGACGTGATTCTGGCCGTGGGAACAGGTACCCTCAACGATATTGGCAAATTGACCAGCTGGCGGATGGGGCTGCCCTATCTTGTGGCAGCGACTGCCCCCTCCATGGATGGTTTTGTTTCCAATGTGGCGGCAATGACCGCGGACCGGATGAAAACTACCTATCCGGCCCATGTCCCGGAGGCTGTGGTCGCCGACCTTGACGTCCTCTGCCGGGCGCCGATGGAGATGATTGCAGCCGGTTTGGGGGCCATTTTGGGGAAATACACCGCCCTTTGTGATTGGAGCATTTCCCATATCATCACCGGGGAATATTATTGCCCTGCCATCGCCGGGATGATGGAGCAGGCGATTCAAGATGCCGCGGCCAGTACCGACGGGCTGCTGGCCCGGGAACCGGCGGCTGTCGCCGGGCTGACGGAAGCGCTGATTTTGTCAGGGATCGCCATGAGTTTTGCGTTGATTTCCCGGCCGGCATCCGGCAGCGAGCATCACATTTCCCATTTCTGGGAGATGCGGTTCCTGGCCGAAGGCCGGAAGCCAGTGCTCCACGGGACCAAGGTGGGAGTCGGAACGATCCTATCTTTGGGGCTTTATCAGAAGCTGCTGGCAGAGCCGGTGAATTTTGAAAAGGCGGCGGCTTTGCGGGCAGATTTCGATGTTGCAGCCTGGAAAGAGGCTGTGCGACGGGGTTTCGGACCGGCGGCGGAAGGAGTGCTTGCCCTGGAAAAGACAGCACATAAAAACGATCCGGTTCTTCAGCGGCAGCGGCTCAAGGTGATTAAGGAACGGTGGACGGAGCTGACAGCCCGGATGCGGCTGCTTCCGGAGGCGGATACCATTCGGAGACTATTAAGGAAGCTGGGGGCAGCAACGGAACCGTCAGAACTTGGAATAGACAGCAGCCTGACTCGGGAAGCTATTTTACTGGCGAAAGAAGTCCGGGATCGGTATACGGTACTGCAGCTTTTGTGGGACTTGGGACTTTTGGAGCGATTTGCAGCAGAAGCTGCACAGCAATAATCAGGAGGAAATAGATGCTATCATTTGAACAGATCCTGCCGGAAACCGCCGGTGAGATCCGGTATATACTTCATGATATCGACGACACCATCACTAATGGTGGGAAATTGACAGCGGAGGCTTACAGTGCCTTGTGGAAGCTGCATGATGCCGGACTGAAGGTAGTTCCTGTAACCGGACGGCCCGCAGGCTGGTGCGATATGGCGATCCGGCAGTGGCCTGTTGACGCAATTGTTGGCGAAAATGGAGCCTTTGTTTACTATTGGGAGAACGGTCGACCGGAAGTTTTCAGGCATCCGTCTATCCCCACAGAGGATGTTTCGGAGAAGCTTGCGGTGGTGCGGGACGCCTGTCTGAAGGGGGTGCCGGGTTGCCGTGTCGCCAAAGATCAGCATTTTCGAGTCTGTGACCTGGCCATCGATTTTGCCGAGGATGAACCCCGCCTAGGCTTTGAAGCAGCTCAACGGATCCGTGATATAGCGGTTTCCATGGGTGCGGAAGCGAAAATCAGCTCTATACATGTGAATATCTGGTTTGGAAAGTATGATAAGGTTTCTATGGCAAAGCTCTTTATGGAGAAGATATGGAAGGTACAGGATTTTCATCAGTCCGTGCTGTTTTTTGGAGATTCGGCCAACGACGAGCCCATGTTTGCGGAACTGCCCCTATCCTGTGGGGTGGCTAACGTTCGTCCGTTTCTGCCGATGATGAAGCATGCGCCGGCCTATGTAACGGAAAAGGAAGGCGGATACGGCTTTGCGGAGGCCACGGCAATTCTTTTACAGAAGCGCGATGTTCCGGCAAGGTGAAATTAAAAAACGGAAAGAAAAAGCTGTCTGCGAGGGCACAAAGGCTCTTTGCAGACAGCTTTTGTTATCATAGTTTGGGTTCTATCCCACGACATAACTGGAAATCCCAGCAGTTTCCAGCAGAGAAATCTGATCGGCGGATTGGATAGAAGGAACCAGAGATTGGACAGGTGCAGTTACCGCCGCCAAAATCTGATTTTCCTGACCTTCTGTCAGAATTGGAGAAGTACGGTCAGCAGTAAACACGTTTGCGCTATCAGAATAGAGGCCGTTGGTCTGTTCCAAATAGCCTTCCCCCTGGAAAACAGGAATCACTGTTCCACCGTTACGTGCAGCTTCGGTTTCCATTTGATCCAGAACATTTTGCAGCGCATCCACCGTTGAAATAGAGCCAGCATCGGGGCCGAACCCCATGTCATCCGGGTATTTGCTGTTGGGATACTGGATTCCGCAGGCAAGAATTGTTTTAAATCCGGCTTTTGTGATTTCGCCGCTTAGGGAAGCTAAATAATCCACAGCATTGGCCATATAAGGATTCAGCCAGGATTTTCCCCCCTGATCCGCCGCACGGTCCAACCAAGTGATGGTGGTCTGATTCTGATACAGATAGGAGGTGCTGTAGCTGGTATGAGAAGCGATATCATCTTCAAGGGCATAGATTCGGGCGATGGGGGTAAATCCCTTATCCTGGATATGCTTTGCCAGTTCTGTGGCATCCAGTGCGTTTTCAGAGATTGCCCCACAAGTCTGTGCCAATTGCACTTCCGATAAATACATCAAATTTCCTTTGCTATCCTTTAATTCAACCACAACGCTGTTATAGAGAGACGTATCGACAGTGTCCAAAAACGCGTCGACCGCATCCAGTGAAACCATGCTCTCTTTTGGAATTGCAATCGCTTTAATGACAGCAGCATCTGTCTGATCTATCTCACTGGAGCTTTCCTCCTCGGATGATACAGAAATCAGACTTTCCTCAGAGGATTCAGAAACTAGAGATTCCGTCTGAGATGAAATTTGAGACGAGTTTTCCCGGTTGATCAGGTCACCCACCGATTTTGATACACAATACCCTATAAACACCAGCGCTGCCAGCAGAAGAATAAAGAGCAGTCCTTTCAGGATACGGCCGCGGCGTTGTCTCCTGCTTGAGAATCCATAGCGATAATGCTTGATTTTCCGTTGCTTTGGCATAGCGAACCTCCAAAGAGACTTTTATTATATGGACAGTTCATGGCCGATCAAGCCATAAAAAGCCAGTGAAAGGATTCCGACATAAATCAAGGTGATCGGAAAGCCGCGAAATGCTGGGGGGATTTTGTCGCTGTTCAGGCGGTCATAGCCGATGGAAATGAGATAGGAGGCAAGGATAAAACCCAGTCCGGTACCCAGACCAAAGGCGATGTGTCCGCTGAGGGAATATTTTCCGCTTAAAAGCAGTGCGCCGAGGACAGCCCCGTTAAAAGCAGAGAGATGGATCATAGGCTTTATCTGTTCATTATACTTTTTAAGGAAGCGGGAACAGAACAGCAAAATCGCGATATATACAAATCCGACCATCATAACATAGAAAAGCGGCGTCATATAATAGCTGTACCGGAGACGTTGAATATGTTTATCCGCAAAGAAAACAAGGATAGAGGATAGGGTAGTAATGGTTGTAAGGATCACGCCAAATTGCCAGATGCTGTAACGTTTGCGGATGATAAAGAGGGAGGCGCTGGTATCCAAAGCCCGGGTAAAGATGATATTCTGTACAAAAACAGCGATCACAGCGATAGAGGCCATCTGCATGGCGGTATCTTTAACGGTTTGCAGGAAACTATGCATGTGGCCCCTCCTTTTCTTTTTGCTTCAAAGGCTTGTTCAGATAGTTGCGGAGTTTTTGAACTGCGGCAGCCAAAAATCCTACAAGCAGGAACCCTGCAAAGGGCAGGAGCAACGCAGGCGCAGTAAATGGGAAATTTTCCACGGGTTTCCCCATAAGGGTAGCTTTTCCTAAAAGTTCACGCAGGGCGCCGACAATACATACTGCAGCGGCAAATCCGCCTGCGGCGGTCAGCAACTGGAGGAGCATCGTCGGCAGTTTTTCGTGATGATATCGAGATTCACTTTTCTGTACAATCAGAGAGTTCGTCACCAGTAAAGGAAGGTAAATTCCCAAATTGAAAACAGATTCAGGGAAATAGCGGCGCAGCAACAAAACCGCGGGAATAAACAGCAGCGAAGCGGTAATAGCATTCAGGATTACCCGTAAGGTATAGGGAATCCGCCGGGGGATAAAAGCTGTAAGAAAAACGCTCAGGATCGTAATAAAAGCAAAGGCGATGGAAAGGGAGCATGCATTTTGAAGGCTATTGCAAGTGACGATGACAGGCGCTACCACCAGGCCACGTTCCAACACTGGATTATTCAGAAGGAACTGATCGTATTTTTCAATGGTTGCCCGATGCTTCTGATAGAATTTTCGAATCATTATTTACCGCCTCCTTTTTGATTTGAATCGGGACGGTCCACAAAACGCTGGAAAACATCGGTAACTTTAAGGAAAGCCCATTTAATGGCCTTCCAGAGAGCTGTCCCAGCAAGCCGGATGCAGCTCCATACCCATTTCAGAACAATGCGAACTCCTTTTGCCAGATGGGAGGCATAGGAATCACAGCGGTGATCGATCGTATTCACAAGGATAATCGCAAACGGGGCGACCAGTTCGATTTTACTCAGCTGTCGGAACAATACGATCGTACCGCCCAAAATAATACCACAAATCCACTTTCCTGCAACGGTCTGGAGTTCGCCGTTATCCATAGCTGCCACGAAAATGACCGCAAAGATCAGCACGCCGGAAGTAAGTTCCATTAAGACTGATATTTCGTGGCTGGCATTGACCCTAGGCAGCAGCCATCCTGCCAAAGCGACGATCACGAAGGTAGCTACCGGGATTTGCCAGATAATGGTACGACGGACTGCCAAATAGAGACCGCAACAAAGGAGGACCGCTATACAGGTGGTACCCATGGGCCCATAAAAATTTCCCAGCAAAGCATCTAACAAGTCGATATTATCAGCGCCGCCCAGCATCAGCTGGTAAGCAGGAGAACTGTAAAGGGTGGTATCCACAGTAGGTGTCAAAGGCAGCTGCTGAAAGGGAGCGGGATAATGGGTAACCAAGTCGGTCCAGCAAATTGTTACAAAAGCGAAAGCAGTCAAAGCCGGATTAAACAAAGTATTATAATGTCCGCCAAAGGGATGACGGACTACGATCACAGCAAAAAAGACGCCGACGATGACCAGCCAGTAAGGTGCAGAAGCAGGGAGCATCAGCACATAAGTGAGTCCGGCAATAAAGGCGGAGTAATCATACTTTTTCCAGCGGTATTCCTTTTGAAAAAGCAGGCAGACGTAGTCTGCAACAATAGCTGTAACAACGCTGATAGCGGCCAGTACTAAGACCCGTAAACCATAAAAGTAGGTGGAGACAACTAGGATCGGCAGCAGTGCAATACTGGTATCGATCATTTGACGGCGGTATTGTGCCTGAGAGAACAAAAAGACGCACATCCTTCGGATAGATTTGTCAGAAGAAAGGGGCAAGCGGCATGAAAGTGCTTGTAAAGGGGAAGCGGAGCGTATGGATCCAGTTCGAACCTTTTGAATCCGTGGAGGCACAGCAAGAAAGGCGCCCGGAAGAAATTCTTGAGCAGGTTCATGCAAAGACGGGGATGGTTCCGGGTCCATGGGGGATACGGTTTCACACAATATCTCAAGATGAAATTGTGATAACAGGACTACGGCCGGCCAAAAAGGCCGCCGCAGGCCCGATTGTGTATGACTTTGCTGATAAAGACGCATTGTTAAAGGCGGCCGAAGCAATTAGCGCTCCCATCAGAAAAAGCAGCCTGTATCGGATGGAAAACGGTTGGCGATTGCTGCTGTGGCCGCAGGAGGGGCAGAAGATTCATCTGCAGTATGGACACCGTATAGGGCAGGGAATCATTCCGGAAGCAGAAGCCATTGAATTTGGCCAGGAAATTCGCCGAAAAGGAGCGGTTGAATGGCTGAAAGCTCAGTCCCTCAGTGAAGCAATTGCAGCAGAGGGGTCTTGGGCGCCAAAAACATAAGAACCGGCCACCAGCATATTAGCGCCGGCCTCCACGCAGCGGCGGCCGGTGTCAGCGTTGATGCCACCGTCCACATTTAAGGTCATATCCGGTGCAGCAGAGCGCAGGAAGCGAATTTTTTCCAAAGCGGACTCCATAAATTTCTGACCGCCGAAACCGGGTTCTACGCTCATGACCAGAACCATATCCAGTTTAGAAAGGAAGGGCAGGACAGCTTCAGGAGCGGTAGCAGGCCTAATGGAAATCCCGGCCTGTTTTCCGAAAGAGTGAATTTTTTCGATCGTTTTTAAGGGATCGGAATCGCTCTCCAAATGGAAGGTGATGCAGTCAGCGCCGCATTTGACAAAAGTTTCGATATAATCAAGGGGATGGGTAATCATCAAATGGACATCAAAAAAGAGGGAGGTCTTTGGCCGAATCGACTGGAGAACAGGTGGTCCGAAAGAGATGTTTGGGACAAAAATACCGTCCATAACATCCAAATGCAGTGCATCAGCGTCAGAAACCCTGTCGAGTTCACGGTCCAAGCGGGAAAAATCCGCAGCCAACAAGGAAGGAGAAATACGAATCATAAATACCTCCGGCGAGCCGCTGGAAAAAGGCGGCAATTCCAATATACAGTTTTATTTTACTGGATTTTTCTCGATACGTCAACCGATATTTTGTGAAGAAATCACGATTCTGGACAGAAAACTTTGTTTGCTTTTCCAATATCCTAAAAAGGACTGTGCAGAAATGGATTTTTATGTTAAAATGATAAAAGTATAAAGATCGCAGAGATTCTCAGCGATTAAAGGTTTAGTGGTAACTGGGAAAATTCAGGAATTTTGTCTTGATTCTCCAGGCCAAAAGCGGTATAATTATAAGAATTTAAAGTTTTCGGGGAGGATTTATCATGGAAATGCGGCAATATCGGGACACCGGATTGCAGGTTTCATTACTGGGAATGGGCTGCATGCGGCTGCCGAAGTTGGATCCGGAAAAGGATAATATTGATTACGGCAAGGCTCAGGAAATTATAGATTACGCTTATGCCAACGGGATTAATTATTTTGATACGGCCTATGGCTACCACGGCGGGGAATCCGAGACTTTTGTAGGACAGGCCTTGTCCAAGTATCCCCGGGATAGCTTTTTGCTTGCCTCTAAAATGCCGATTTGGTGTGTTAAGGAAAAGGAAGATGTGGAACGGATTTTTCAGGAGCAGCTGAAAAAATGCCGTACGGAATATTTCGATTTTTACCTGTTGCACTCGCAGAATGCGGCGAATTTTAAAAAGTGCCAGGAATTTGGCGTGTACGAGTTTCTTTCCAAGATGAAAGAAGAGGGAAAAATCCGGCGGCTTGGTTTTTCTTTTCATGACACCCCGGAGGTATTGCGGCATATTTGCGATACATATGCATGGGATTTTGCCCAAATTCAGCTGAATTATCTGGATTGGGAGCGCCAGGACGCAAAGCAGCAGTATGAGATTCTGACAGAGCGGGGAATTCCGGTAATTGTCATGGAACCGGTACGCGGCGGAACATTGGCCAGTCCCTGTGAAGCGGCAGATATTCTCTTTAAGGAAGCACGCCCGGATAAAAGTGTGGCATCTTGGGCGATTCGGTTTGCGGCAAGTCTGCCGAATGTTTTGACAGTGCTCAGCGGAATGTCAGATATGAGCCAGATTGAGGATAATGTCGACACGATGAATCATTTTGAGCCGCTGACGGATAAAGAACGGGAAGTAATTGACGCAGCTGTCGATGCGTATAAGAAGAAAGATACAGTTCCGTGTACGGGCTGCCGGTACTGCATGGATTGTCCCTTCGGAGTAGATATTCCGAAAATGTTTTCTCTGTATAACAGCTACGCGCTGGACCGGGATGAAGAGGATTATCTGGAAGCGTATCGCGCAGTTCCCGAGAGCGAAAGAGCGGATAAATGTCAGGCATGCGGAGCTTGCATGGAAAAATGTCCGCAGAAGATCCAGATTCCTGATAAGATGACAGTCATCCGTGAACTGGTGGAGAAGCTGGAAAGCAAATGACTTTGTAAATTTTCCGAAAGAAGGAACTAAATATGGAATACCGTTTTGCAGACCGAATCAATAACCTGAAGCCATCCGCGATCCGTGAGATCTTGAAAAACAGTGATCCGAACATGATTTCTCTGGCGGCTGGAAATCCGGCGGTAGAGTCTTTCCCTATTGCTGAGATGCAGGAGATTGCCAATAAGATTTTTGAGGAAAACGCTGGAGTGGCGTTTCAGTACGGAATTACGGAAGGTTATCCGCGTCTGCGTCAGCTTTTGAAGAAACGTCTGCTGGAAAAGTTCAATATGGGAACCGCTAACGATGATTTGATTGTGGTAAGCGGCGGTCAGCAGGCAATCGATTTGGCAACCAAAATCCTTTGCAACGAAGGGGATGTGGTTGTTAGTGAGGATCCGGCGTTTATTGGGGCATTGAATACATTCCGCTCGTATGCGGCAAAATTGAAGGGCGTCAGCATGACGGACGATGGGATGGATACCGAAATGCTGGAGCGGATTTTCAAAGAGACGCCGAATGTAAAAATGCTTTATACGATTCCGTCTTTCCAAAATCCGTTGGGGATTTGTACCAGTTTGGAGAAGCGCAAAGAAGTCTATCGCATCTGTGCCAAATACGGCGTGATGATTTTGGAGGATAACCCCTATGGGGAGCTGCGCTTTGCAGGAACGGACATTCCGACGTTGAAGTCTATGGATACGGAAGGGATCGTCATTTACTGCGGCAGTATGAGTAAAGTTATGAGTGCAGGAATCCGAGTAGGCTTTGTTTTGGCTCCTCAGCCGGTGATTGCTAAGATGACAGTAGGCAAACAGGCAAGCGATGTCCATACCAATCAGTTTTTCCAGATGTTGATCGCAGAATACATGGAGAACTATGATTTTGATGGGCATATTCAGAAAATCCGCGATATTTACAGACGGAAGAGCGGTTTGATGCTGGATACCATTGAGAAGTACTTCCCGAAAGAGGTCAAGTATACACGGCCTGAGGGCGGACTGTTCCTGTGGTGTACCCTTCCGGAGGGAGCGGATATGCTGGAATTCGTGAAGTTTGCTAAAGAGAAAGGTGTTTCTGTGGTGCCTGGCTCGGCGTTCAATGTAGAGGAAGGCAGTCCCAGCCGGTGTTTCCGGATCAATTATTCCACCCCCAGTGACGAAAAGGTTGTGGAAGGCACCAAGATTTTGGGGTTAGCATTGCAAGAGTTTTTAGCAAAGTAAGTTGTAAAATATAAGATCCGGCGCTGTCTGCAAATTAGAGTTTGTGGGCAGCGCCGGACTTTGTATTGAGAGATTTATTTTAAACAGAAAAAACGACTGACCGGGTGCAGGTCAGCCGCGAAGAAAGGAGGCAAAGGAGCCGCCGAGATCATCATACCATAAAGGGAGTGAATAATTTGTCAAAAAAGGAGGAAGGTCATTTAGTTTTATCATGAAGGGCAATTTCTGATTCCGCAGCCTGAGGAAGCCATTTGCGTAGCTTTGTGGCTAGGCGTTTTACTAATCCATGGTCATTTCCGCTGGCGGTCAGGCCGGCGACAATCATATCATGACGCGCGATAGCGGGGAAGAAAAAGCTGCATTCCTCACGGCAATCTGCCACGCTGACAGGGATTTCCAGACGATGGCATTCTTCCCCAGCGGCATGGTTAACCGCACGGGAGGAAGTGGCGGCTACAGCAATACGCGCACCGATACAATCTCCCGGCTGATAGGGGCGACGGATGAAAGTAATGGAATTCAGATCTGATAGGGCTTCCAACTCAGGACAGATTTCCGGCGCGATCACCGTGATCCGACAGCCAAAGGGCAACAAGGCGGCAATTCGGCGGGCGGCGATTTTTCCTCCCCCGATTATAATCACTTGTTGTTCTTCCAAAGAAATAAATAGGGGAAAGCAAGGTGCCATATTCCCACCTCCATTATTTTCATTATACGCTGTTTTTTTCAAGAACACAAGGGCTACGAACGATTGTTTTCCATATAATCTTTTGGACGGATTCCGGTGTACCGGATAAAAGCCCTTTTAAATGAAAATTCATTTTCATAACCGACTTGATTTGCAATACTCTGCATCGTATCTGAGGTAGTACGAAGGAGATGACAAGCGTATTCCATACGTTTATGGTAAAGATAATTATAGAAGGTATCATCTGCGGCGGTTTTAAATAGTTTGGAGATGCTTTGGATCGACAGATTGAATCGGTCCCCCAAGGTTTTCAGGCAGAGGTCGCTGCTTCGGAAATGATCGTCCACATAATCCAGGAGTTCGCGTCCCAAACAGGAAACAGCAGAAGATTCTTTTTCCCGTGAGGCAAGCGTACAAATTCGTTCGCAGATCGAGAGGAGACACTCCCATTTATGGTCAAAGGATTCGTTGGTGAAAACAACATCCAAATCTTCCATAAAGAGCCGGTCGTTAAGGGAGAGTTCTGATATGACGCGCAGGAAGGTGTCCAAAATCATAGAGACCAGTTTGACCCCGGCTTTAGCGGAAGCTCCATCACTCCGGAGCGGTTTGAGTTTACGGTTCTCCTTTCGAAGCTCTTCCAGAATACGATTTGCAGCACCGTGGTTTCCGGCTTTAAGGCTGGAAATCAGTTGGATTTCCCATTCCAGTGGATAGTAATACTGCTCGCCATTTGTATCGTCGCCAATTACATAGTCCCAGCTGCGGGGAAGATGGGAACGCTGTTCCACCGCGAAGTGGTATGAAACGCTGATACCGACCAGACCCTGATGGACACCGCCGACGCTGATTAAAGGACGTTGAGAAAGGAAAGGCTCGCAAAGCAAAATCAACTCTCTTACCAAAGAAACGTCCACCTGTGTTGTGAACTCCTGAGCGGAGAAGGCCAGAATTACGATCAGATCTCCATCCATGCTTTCGATCAATTCAAAGCGGCAGCCTGAGACTGCTTTCAAACGTTCACGCAAACAATCCATCCATTTTACGGCCGTATAGGGCTCCATTCTGGTACTGCGCAGATCTGCGTTGGAAATGACGATGACCTGGAAGAAATTTTCTGGTGAAAAAGGAATTTTATATTGTAACAGATCCTGTTGAATGGCCTCCAACTGGAAGCATCCTTTCAACAATTGTTGAATGACATCTGTCCGCACTGTTTGCTCATATTGTTTGGCGCTTGCCTTCATGCGGGAATTTTCTTCTTCCAGGGTTTCAAAGGAATGCTCAATAATATGGTAATCTGAAGAAAGACCGCGGCCGGATGGGCGGATACCGGTATGCGTCACAATCCTTTTCAGAGTTCTGCCCAGTGGACGATAAGTAAAGATCGATAATAAGCAGGAAATAGCGAGACCGCCGATAAAAGAAGAGATATACATAACCACCAGCTTGGAAAAATCTTCCGCAGGAACAACAGAAGAAGCGGCAGGAAAAACGAAGCGGTATTCCCAGTCCAGAAGAGTGGCGGGATATGTAAGACAAGCCGTTTCCGAAGGCAGTTCATCATCGGACAGGCCGGCGGTAAGGATGGCATTTCCATCGGATCGCAGAATACTTAAAGAAATCATAGATTCTGACATCATTCGTGCGCAGGTTTCCCGCAGAAGCTGGCGGCTTACCGAATAGCAGACATATGCACTCCTTTACCAGAGGGAATAATCCGTAAATTTACGGGACAGAGTATTAGCTCCGAAGGTGAGCAGAAGATTGATTACGGACATGAAGAGTCCGGATGCTGCGCCGGGGCTGAAGTTGCCGCCTAAAAGTCCTTCCCGATAAACGTAGGTACCGATAACGTCAGCAGTGGAATAAGTAGAAGGATTGTATAACAGAAGGATCATTTCGGTGCCGATATTCATCAGTCCGCCGATTGCAAAGATCAGCTGGATAATAATCAGGGGCAGCATAAAAGGCAAGGTAACATACCATATTTTTTTAAAACGACCGGCACCATCCAGTTCAGCGGCCTCGTAGAGACTCGGATCAATGGAAGAAATGGAAGAAAGATAAAGGATACTGCCCCAACCGAAGGACTGCCAGATGCAGGTCAAGGTGTAGATCCAGGGGAAAGCAGAAGCCTTTGTATTCCAAGCCTGAGCGGTACCGCCCAGAGCCGCGATCAGCTTATTAATGATACCGTCCGTAGCGGTAAAAGACAAGACCATCCCGGCGACGACGACGGAAGAAATAAAATAAGGGAGATAGCTGGCGGTTTGGACGAACTTTTTAAAAAAGCTGTCTTTCAGTTCATTGAGCAGCAGCGCAAACACAATTGGGACCCAAAACCCAAACCCCAGATTCATCAAATTCAAAACGACGGTATTTTTTACGATTCGGGTAAAGTAATAAGAAGAGATGAAATCCTTAAAATGTTTCAAGCCGACCCATTTAGTTCCCAAGCCAAAGAAGGGGGCGCCGGGCACATAATCCTGAAAAGCGATTACGATTCCGTAGAGGGGGATATACATAAACACAATAATCAGTAAAACGGTTGGGAGCATGATAAGGTACAGTTCGATATTTTCCTTTGTATTGCGAGTAAGTTGGATGCGTTTTCGTTCTTTGATACTTTCTCTGACCATATTCAAGAATCGCCGCCTTTTTCTGAAGAAGTAGTCCGCAGGAAGCTTTCTAGCATTTTGACTGCATTCATCATAGCATGAACGGAACGTGATAACAACTTCACAATTTTTGCATTTTATGCACAAAAATCAAACCGAAATAATACTGAATTAGGGAAAAGACCAGTAATATTGAAGAAACAGTCGATTCCTATGGCGCATATAAAAAACTGATTCAGATAGAAATGTGCAGTTGCTTTCAGAATTGTGCAAAAATTACCGGCAGCCGAAACCTAAAAATGGTTCGGTTGCCGGCGACAGATACAGCACATAGAGCGTACACATTAAAAGGAATAAATAAAAGCGCTTATCTGCATGCTTACAGATAAGCGCTAAGGAAATTATTGAGAAAGTTTTTCAATCCCGATACGAATTCGCCGTAAGGTTTCGTCCTTCCCCAGAAGCTCAGCGATTTCAGTGCCGCCGCCTGGGGTAAACTGTTTCCCAGAGACCGCGACCCGAAGAGGCCATAAAACGTAGCCATTTTTGACCTGCAGCTTTGCCACCAGATCAGCCATCGCAGCGTTGATAGAGTCCAGCTTCCAATCCGGGAGCGCTTCCAGTATCGGCAGGATCTCCTTCAGCACTGCCAACGAAGACTCCGCGTTGGTCTTCATCTTTTTGTGGGTATACAGACTGATATCGTAATCCGGCAGGCTGTCAATAAAGTCTATTTGTTCAGGAATGTCGGTAAAGACTTCGGTTCTGGGCTGGAGAAGCTCAGCCAACAGATCCAAATTCAGATCCTCTTTCTTACAAGATTGGCGGATATAAGGGAGAGCATCCCGGATAAAATCCTCTTTGGAGAGTTTCCGGACATATTCTCCGTTGATCGCCTTCAGTTTAGCGGGGTCAAAGATTGCGGGAGACTTGGAAATGCCGCTGACATCAAATTCCTGGATGAGTTCCGGCAGAGTAAAAATCTCATTTTCCCCTTTAGGAGCCCAACCAAGCAAAGCGATATAGTTGATAACGGCTTCTTCCAGGTATCCTTTAGCGATCAGGTCTTCGAAGGAAGCATCGCCGTTGCGTTTGGAAAGCTTGTTGTTGGCATCCTTCATTACAGGAGGCACATGGATGTAAACCGGGATATCCCATCCGAACGCCTCATACAGGAGGTTATATTTAGGTGTAGAGGAGAGGTATTCATTTCCGCGGATTACGTGGGTAATCCCCATCGTATGATCGTCCACCACATTTGCAAAGTTATAGGTAGGCATTCCGTCGGCCTTGATCAGGATCTGGTCATCCAGCACGGAGTTTTCCACGGTAATATCTCCAAAAACCTCGTCATGGAAGGTAGTGGTGCCTTCGGTAGGGCATTTCTGCCGGATAACATAGGGGATCCCCGCAGCCAGCTTTTCCTGTACCTCTTCTTTAGAGAGGTTACGGCAGTGGCCGTCATATTTGGTAGGCATACCAGAAGCGGTTTGGATCTTATGAAGCTCTTCCAAGCGATCCTTGTCGCAGAAGCAGTAGTATGCATGGCCCATTTCCACCAGCTGTTCCGCGTATTTTTTAAACATTCCCATACGTTGGCTCTGGATGTACGGACCCACAGGGCCACCGATATCGGGGCCTTCATCCCAGATAAGGCCGGTTTTCCGCAGGGTATCATAAATGATATCCACTGCTCCTTCAACGTAACGAGCCTGGTCCGTGTCCTCGATTCGCAGGATGAAAGTACCGTTATTTTTTTTCGCAATCAGATAGGTGTACAGCGCGGTGCGCAGATTACCGATATGCATATAGCCAGTAGGGCTGGGTGCAAACCGGGTGCGAACCTTTTTGGGTTCCATGAAAAATCCCTCCATTTTATTGCTCCAACCCCGCAAAATCGGGCTGCGTGATTGGTTTTTCATTTAATTGTACCCCGTTTTCGGCGGGATGTCAAGAGATGCGGGGGAAACTGGCTGATCGTATCGGAGGAGCAGCCTAGATCAAAAGCAAAAGAACGCTAAAGCGTTGAAAGGGTAATTTCCCCTGCGTAGTTAGTGGCAAAAGCAGTCCGGATTTTCTGCATATCCGAGGTCTGCCCCAAAGTCCACATCAGTTTTGTGACGACAGCTTCAGTGGTCATATCGCCGGCAGGGATAACGCCTGCTTCCAGAATCTTTCTGCCAACCTCATAGATAGAAAAGTCACTGGTGTCGTAAAGGCATTGACTGCAAACCACTACTGCAACACCATTGTCAACCATTCGCCGCAATTTTTCCGTCAGATCCCGCCGAATGAAATGCAGGCCTCCGGCGCCGAAGGCCTCCAGCACGATACCGCGATAATCCATCTGCAGCAGCATATCAAAAATTTTGGGATTGGTTCCTGGAATTAGCTTCAAAAGGAAGACGTCATTGCAGATTTGATCTTTCAGCCTACATGGCTGATCGTTGTCTGGGAGCTTCTTACGGTAAAGATGAAGGCCGTTTGCCAAAACCTCCCCGCGGTCGGGGGAGTTGACGCTTTCAAAGGCGTCGAATCCCATAGCCCGGACCTTTACCGCCCGGCACCCGCTTATAATTTTATGGTCGAAGGCGATGCTGACGCCAGGAACTCCCTGATTAACCGCAGCAAAAGCGACTGCCAAATTTCCCTGGGCATCCGAAAGAGGGGAAGAGATCGGCAGCTGAGAGCCGGTCAAAACCACTGGTTTTTTGAGATTTTGGAGCATAAAAGTCAGCATCGAAGCCGTGTAAGCCATCGTATCGGTTCCATGGGTAATGACCACCCCATCGTAATCAGGCAGAGCATCATAGACATTGCGGGCGATCAGCTGCCATTCTTCAGCTTGGATGTTGGAACTGTCCAAGTTGAGGATGCTCCGACAGTCGATATCGTAATGACGGCGCAGCTCCCCGATAGCGTTTTGTAAGGCGGGGGGCATAATTTCCGGAGAAAGGCCGTCGGTACCGGCTGTTGACGCAATTGTCCCGCCGGTTGTCAGCAGGAGGACTTTTTTCATAGGTTTCCCCATTTCAGCAGAATTTTGAAAACGGCAACCGACCCGTCAGATAGACGTCATAACATTGCCGCCGCAAACCGGCAAAAAGGCTCCGGTAATAAAGGCCGCCAAATCGGAGGCCAGGAAGAGAACCGCATTGGCAATATCCTGGTCCTGTCCCCGATGCCGCAGCGGGACTTTGGACGCATAAGCACTATCATCGCCGGGTTCTCTCCGCCAGTTGTCGGAAATCATCCAGCCCGGCGCGATCTGATTAACGGTAATTCCAAACTGTCCCACTTCCCGGGCAAGCACCCGCAAGACTCCATCCATTCCCCGTTTTGCTGCGGCATAAGCGGATTGTCCCGGCGTACACATAATGGAGCATTCGGTGTTGATGCCGATAAACCGTCCCCAGCCTTTTTCCTTCATAGCGGGGATAAAGGCCTTTGCCATGTTGACGTTATGAAGAACACAGCTTTCAAATTGGCTCTTGTAGTCCGTTATCGGCTGTTCCAATACGGAAGTCCATGGCTGGTACTGCACGACTGCAGCGTCCACCACGATATCCGGATCTCCCATGGAGGCGGAGATGGCATCCTTCATAGCCAAAACGCTGTCCAGATCACCAACATTAGCTGTAAAGGCTTTTGCATTTACACCTATGCTTTTTAGTTCTTCCACCAGTTTTTCAGCTCTGTCCGCGCCGTGGAAGTAGTGAACTGCAATATTAGCGCCGGCTTTCGCGAGGGTTCGTGCCATAACCCGCCCCAACTCGCCGGAGCCGCCGGTAATGACTGCTAATTTTCCTGTTAAATCGATTGATACCATAATAAAGATACCTCTTTCCTGTCAAGATTTTATTTCTGCAATAGTAACGCCGGATTCGCCTTCTCCATAAAGCCCCAACCGGAAACTGCCAACATTCCGGTGCTGCTTCAGATGGGCCTGGACTGCGGTGCGCAGAGCGCCGGTGCCTTTGCCGTGGATAATCGTGATTTGCGGCACATGGGTCAAGACGGCATTGTCTATAAAAGAATCCAGCACAAAGAGAGCTTCATCGGTGGTCATTCCGCGCAGGTCACATTCCGTGGAAGCGCTGCGACCGGCCACATTCATTGCTTTTTTGACGGAACCCTTTCCACCGCCCCGGACATTGGAGCCGTTGAATTGGACCTTTTTTTTGTCTAGGAGCCTGAGGTTTTCGACCTTGACTCGTGATTTGATAATACCGGCCTGCACAAGGACATTTCCGGACTTATCAGCAGGCTGGAGAACAGTTCCTTCCTTATTGATATCCACAATGAGGACAGTGTCTCCCGCTTTGAGGGGGCGAGGCAGGGTGTAGCTGATATTTTCGCGTTCAGCGATGGGGTTTGCGGCATCATGGAGCCGGTCTAAGCGGGAGCGGAGCTGGCTGCGGGCTGCTTGGGCCTTTTGAGCAAAGGCTTCCCGATCCTGCTCTTTGCGGATAGCGTTCAGCTCATCCATCAAGGCGTTGGCTTGGCCCTGCACTTCAGATACGATCCGCATGGCCTGCTGTTTTGCCTTTTCCACTTCTTGTGCTTTTTCCTTGGATAACCGGTCCTTATGCTCCTGTAATTCCCGGCGAGTCCGTTCGATTTCAGCTTGTTTTTCAGCCAGCTCTCTGGTGAGAGATTCATATTCTTTACGGGAAGCTTCAAGCGAATCGATGACGTCTTCAAACTGTTTGTTTTCATTCTGGACTAAGGATTTAGCGTGAGTAATAATGTCCTCATCCAATCCCAGCTTCTGGGAGATCGCGAAAGCATTGGAGCGGCCTGGAACGCCGATCAGCAGTCGGTAGGTAGGTTTCAGGCTGTCCACATCGAATTCGCAGCAGGCATTTTCGACGCCGTCTGTTTGAAGGGCATACATTTTGAGTTCCGCATAATGGGTGGTGGCGGCGACGCGGCAACTGCGTCTGCGGAATTTTTCCAGGATCGCGATTGCTAAAGCAGCGCCTTCCACAGGGTCAGTTCCCGATCCCAGTTCATCCACCAGCACCAAAGATCGATAATCCGCCTCTTCCAAAATAGAGACAATGTTGGTCATATGGGCCGAAAAGGTAGACAGGGATTGTTCGATACTCTGCTCGTCACCGATATCCACCAGGACGTTTTCGAAGGTTGACACCAAAGAACCTTCCGCAGCCGGAATCAGTAAGCCGCACATAGTCATAAGTGTCAGCAATCCCAAGGTTTTCAGTGTAACAGTTTTACCGCCGGTATTGGGACCGGTAATCACCAGACAGGTAAAGGTATCTCCTAAATGGACATCGATGGGGACGACCTTTTGGGGATCAATGAGAGGATGCCGCGCCTTTTTCAGATCGATTTTTCCATCTTCAGAAACCTTGGGGCAGTTGGCGTTCATTTTGGAAGCCAACCGTGTTTTGGCAAACAGCACATTCAGATCCATCAGTTTTCCGAAGAGCAGCTGAAGATCTTCTCCGCAGTCCGCGCAGCGGGCAGAGAAATCAGCTAAAATCCGTTCAATTTCGTCCTTTTCTTTAGATTGAAGGACCCGAATCTCATTATTGGCTTCCACGACACCCATAGGTTCAATAAAATAGGTAGAGCCGGAAGCGGAGGTATCATGAACCATACCTTCGATTTCGCCCCGGTATTCAGCCTTGACCGGCACCACGAAGCGGCCGTCGCGCATGGTGATGATAGAATCCTGCAGATATTTCTGGTAAGTGCCGGAGTGTACGATTTTTTCCAGCCGTTCCCTTGCTTTCAGCTCAGTCTGACGGATTTTTCGCCGGATCGATGCCAGTTCCGGGGAAGCATTGTCGTCAATTTCTTCCTCGCTGATGATAGCAGAGGAGATTTCCCGTTCCAGCGTATTATTCAGATAAAGGGAAAACAGATCTTCCGTAATGGAATTTTCTTCTTCCTCAAATT
>CALXBD010000003.1 GCA_944386445.1 uncultured Clostridia bacterium | reverse complement strand
TAGAAATATTTATGTCAATTCGTTATAATGTAATTAAAGATTTTTTTAGTCCAGATCGACTGTATTCGGATGGAAATGAAATAAATGGGGAGTTTCAGGTGAAGACGCACTTTAAACGGATTTGCAGCATATGGCTTTGCATTTTGCTGACACTGCTGTATGTACCGGCAGTCTATGCAGATCAGGCCCCAAGTGAAGAAACATATATCTCGATTTCGATCAGTATTCGGGAAAATCATGAAAATCGGTATTTTGTACAGCCCCTGACGCTGTCCTGCCTGGACGGGACAACGGTAGCAGGCCTTTTCCCAATATTGGAAAAATACGCCTATTTGGAAAACTACCAGATGGCGGAAGGGACTCTTTTGGCAATTACCTTGGAGGAAGAAGGGGAATTCGAGCTGATCGGCGGAAATGGAAGTTGGCTGCTGCGGATCAACGGAGAAGACATTGAGGCGAATAATCTTCCGATTCTCTCTGATGGGGACCGGGTAGAATGGATTTATTTTTATGAAGGAGAATCTGAAGATCCGACCGATGAACCTCTGCCGGAAGTTGCCTCCGTGAATACGATGGCATTGTGGAATGATGCTTGTGCGACGGCACTCTCAGGAGCCTGCAGTTGGCTGCGAAGCAATGGGGAGCGGATTACTCGATTCGTTGCTTTGGGAGCTGCGGGAGTATCGGTAGAATATCAGGACATAGATAATCTGATCAAAGGGATCGCTCAAAATCAGGATTACGAAGATGCAGCAGAAGTAGCAATGGATATTCTGGCGGCAACCTTCTGCGGGATTTATGCGGGAAACATATCCGGGACGAATTTGCTGACGACCTTGTCCAATTATCCGGATATTTCCAGAGGGGGCAGTTATGGAGCGATCCTGGCTTTGTTGGCTGCGGATTCCAATGAATACTCTCTGCCAGCAGATGGGATCAATACCCGTGCAACTCTTCGATCGGTAATACTCAGCGCTCAAAATGAGGACGGAGGATTTTGCCTTACGAAAGGGGAGGAAAGCTCCCCGTTTTTGACCGCCTGTGCGCTGACAGCCTTGTCGCGCTACAGCAGCATGGACGAGGTCCGCCAAGCGGTTCAGGAAGGGTTTTCCTATTTGTCATCGATCCAACAGACAGACGGAAGTTTTGCCGGAACGGAAGGATATTCCAGCGCACGCACAACAGGAGCAGTTTTAACGGCTTTATGCGCTGCAGGGATTTCACCGGACAGTGCTGAATTCACAAAAAATGAAGGAAATCCGTTAGATGCGCTTTTGAGATTCCGAACAGATGATGGCGGATTCAGTGCCGAAATCGACGGCGCTTCTGAAGAATGGGCCACGCAGCAAGCAATTATGGCACTTGTATCTGTAAAAGGCAGCCGAAGCAGTTACGTTTTACGGACATTGATTCAATCCCAAAGCGCAAATACTACTGAAACGCTGGAAAATAAAGAACCTCAGGTCACGGAGGAACCGAATGAACAAAACCCGGATGAAAAAATAACGAAACGGGAGCATATTCTTTTCGGAAGCTTGGGCTTGACAATTGGCATTGCATTGGGCGGGATTGCACTTTTGACGACGATCCTGATTATGCGCCGGAAAAATCGGGAACAGCCGAAGGAGGAGCAACCTCATGAAGATTGAATTAAGTCCTGTACAAAAGGAAGAAAAAGAGATTCTGCGAAATTTATTGGAAAAATATCTATATGAATTCTCCCAATATGATGGCGCAGAAATCAACGAGCTAGGGCTCTATGGATACGATTATCTTGACTGCTACTGGACAGAGGAAAACCGATGGGCCTTTTTTATAAGGGCTGATGGAAAATTAGCCGGTTTTGCGATGGTCAATGACTATCCGGAGGCGTCGGGAGTCAAAACGGATTATGCCATGGCAGAGTTTTTTGTGCTGATGAAATATCGCCGGCACGGGGTTGGTAAACACGCTGCATTTGCGTTGTTTGACCGTTTTCCGGGATCCTGGCAACTAAAGCGGCACCCTAAAAATACAGCGGGAGTTCTATTCTGGGATCGTATCATAAGCGAGTACACTCACGGTGATTTTCAGATGGAGCCGGGATATCCGGGGACAGAATACCCGGATGGTACCCCGGGAGACTTATTCGTTTTCAGAACGGATATAGAAGTATAAAAGGATCCGCGCCAGGAAGCCAGAGCTTTCTGACGCGGATTTTTTACGCAGATAAATTATTCATAGGTAAACAGCTGACATTTCATCATACCGTTATACAGTTTCCGGCGCTTTGAAGCCCTGCGACCGAAATTGCGTTCAAATTCTTCATCCGGAGAAATGACCGCATAGGAGAAGCCGTCTCTGGGTGTAAAAGCCCGTCCCATCAAGCGGTAAATTTCCCGGGCAGCTTTTTGATCCAGCAGGCGTTCGCCATAAGGGGGATTTGTCACCACGATTCCGGTATCTGTAACGGTACGAAATTCCCGGATATCCCGGCAACGGATCCGCACGCGTTGAGCGATTCCGGCCTTATGGGCGTTTTCCAAAGCAAGTTCCACTGCAGCGGGATCGATGTCACTGCCATAGGCTGCAAACTTTGCGTCCCGCCGGATGAGATCAAGCCCTCGTGTACGTTCCTCGGCCCATACAGCAGCCGGGATGCTGTCCCAGCTTTGTGCAGCAAATTTTCTTGCGATCCCGGCAGGAATATTCAGGCCTTTTAGCGCCCCCTCAATCAAAAATGTACCCGAACCGCAAAACGGATCATAAAGAGCGGTATCCCGCCGGACCCGTGCCAAATCCAAAATGCCGGCAGCCAATGTCTCCTTGATTGGAGCTTCCGTCGAGTTGCGGCGATATCCTCTCTTATGGAGTCCTGCCCCCGAGGTATCCAGCAAAATGCTAACCTGATCCTTCAAAATCATAAACTGAATTTGATGGACAGGGCCAGTCTCCTCGAACCAGCCGACGCCATATTTTTCTTTCAGCCGCTCCACAGCGGCTTTTTTGATGATAGACTGACAGTCAGGAATACTGTGAAGCTGTGACTTGGCAGAATGTCCCTTCACAGGGAAAGCATCACGCCGCCCGATAAACTCTTCCAGGGGCAACGCACGAACCCCGTCAAAAAGCTGCGTAAATGATTTGGCCTCAAATTCTCCCAACTGGATCAGAACTCTTTCTGCGGTCCGAAGGTTCAAGTTTGCCCTAGCCATCAGATGCAAATCCCCGGTAAAAGAGACACGACCATCGATTGCCGAAACGTTTTCGGCACCCATGCGTTTTAATTCGCCGGAAAGGACGCTTTCCAGGCCAAAATGGCAAGGTGCCACGAAAGTATAATAATTCATTTTTATCCTCGCAAATAAAGAGATGGAGACGGATATCCGTCTCCATCATTGTACCACACTTTATATCATTTGGAAAGCATTATCTTTGAGGGATAATCACGCCATATCCATCCACATTGCGGCGATAAACGACGTTAACATCACCGGAGTCTCCATTGAGGAAAACGAAGAAACTATGGCCCAGCATATTCATCTGGAGGATTGCCTCATCCAGGGACATTGGGCGGAGTGCGACCTCCTTCGTACGGATCACATCATAATCGGCCTCTTCAGGTACGGGTTCGCCCGGGATCTCAAAAGCAGACGCCTTCACTTTTTTCTGAAGTCTTGTCTTATTTTTCCGGATCCGACGAATCAGATTTTCGATTGCCTCATCGAGAGCATCCAGTTTGTCCGTATTCTGGGCCTCGGCACGGAAGATCATACCATTGGCCCAAACTGTCAGTTCGACGCTGGCCTGTTCCTTCTGGGTGGAAACGGTGACTTGCGCTTTTACATCGTCGAAGAACTTGTCCAGTTTCTTCAATTTAAGTTCCGCGCGTTCTTTGAATGAATCCGAGAGTGTTACCTTTCTGGCGACGTAAGCTGTGTTCATAATCATGCCTCCTATTCCACTTGAAGAGCCCTAGTAGGTTCTTCTGTAGCTTTATTATAACACATATATACAAAAAAATCCAGTGTTTCATAAAAAATATAGGAAAATGATTAAAAACTCTTCATAAAATTCACGTATGAGACAAAATTTCAGTTGTCCACCCTGATGCCGTTGATAAAAACCATATCGGGATGGATATAAGGACTGCAAGGATCTCCGTCGTAAATGACCAGATCGGCATCCTTTCCCGGTGCCAGAGAACCCACCCGATCATCGATTCCCGCAGCTCTGGCGGCATTGATCGTGATGGCCTGAAGCGCAGCATTTCGGTCCATGCCGGCGCCGACGGCAATACCGGCGGTCAAGGGCAGGTACTGAATGGGAATCACCGGATGATCGGTACAAAGGGCAGTAAGAATACCCGCTTTTTGCAGAAGTCCCGGGCCTTCTACCGAAAGATTTCTCAATTCCGGTTTTGAGCGGTCGCACAAAATAGGACCGGTAATGATTGGCACCTTTTCGTCTGCCAGCAAATCCCGAACAAGATACCCTTCGGTAGCATGAACCAGTACCAAGTCCAGTTTGAATTCTTTCGCAATCCGGATTGCCGTAAAAATATCATCTGCCCGATGCGCGTGAAAAAAGGCCTTCTGTTTCCCCTCCAAAACCGGAATCAAAGCCTCGCATTTAGCGTCAAATTCCGGTTCATCGAAGTCTTCTTCCTCGTCAGCACGCTCCTTATCATCCAGATAGCGCTGAGCCTTCCGCAGCTGTTCACGGATCAAGGCAGCAGTTGCCATCCTGGTAATAGGAGTAACATTTTTTTCATTGTAGACCGTTTTGGGATTTTCGCCCAAGGCAAATTTCATACCCACAGCGGCATCCAGTACCATATCATCGATTCGCCGGCCCAGAGTTTTCACAGCAGCCCACTGACCTCCAATGGCGTTGGCACTGCCGGGGCCGGTCAAAACCGTTGTGACACCTCCCAGACGCGCTTCCGAAAAGGTACGATCCAAAGGATTCAAGGCGTCAATGGCTCTCAGCTGCGGCGTCACAGGATCCGTCGATTCATTGCCGTCATCGCCCTCAAAGCCAAGTCCGTCTTCCCACATACCCAGATGGCAATGGGCATCGATAAACCCCGGCAAGACAGTTTTTCCAGCCAAGTCGATGGCATCGGCATCGAAGGGTGCCTCGGCAGCAGGCCCCACATCGGCGATCTTCCCATTTTGAATCAGCAGGTACCCATCTGGATAGACTGCGTTTTCCATTGTAATGATATTTCCGTGAATCAAAAGCATTAGTGTTATCCTTTCTCAGGGATTTTCGCCGGTAAAAGCTTCCGGCGCAGGCGGTGGAACACGTTTCTGCGCGAGCATCCAGGGAATGACGTCGGTATGCTGGTACGTATCATCCCAGCAGTTGTGTTCATCCTCCGGAAAGATTGTCAGTTGGGCATTTCCGCCGGCTGCATTGACCGCATCTACCATCAAACGGCTGTATTCCGGAGGGACTACCGGATCTTTGCCGCCATGGAAGGCCCGAACCGGCATATTTATCAGCTGGGAAGCCCGCCAGGACATTCCGCCGCCGCAAAGAGCGGCCAGACAGCTGAAACGTTCCGGCGCGTACATTGCCAGTTCCCAAGAGCCGAATCCGCCCATACTAAGTCCGGAAAGTGCTACGCGCTCTGGGTCGGCCGAAAATTTATCGACAGCGAAATCCGCCAGTTCCAACAATTCCCGAATGTAGTAAATCCACACCTTCTCATCAGGACACTGAGGAGCGATAACAATACACCGATAGCGGAATTCTCCCCGGAGAATCATTCCGGGAAGTCCGTTTCGAATCAGGATAGACAGATCATCCCCGCGGCTGCCCGCGCCATGGAGGTAAAAAATCATAGGAAGCTTTTCCCCTTCCGCTGCAGGCTCTTCCGGCAGATATACCAGATAAGGGAACTCTGTGCCGTTGGAGGCACGGAAGCGATGAAATTCCGTCATTTATTTGTCCTCCGTCTTCTGGCTGTCAAAATAAGCGTTACGAGCAGAGTAAGACAACTCGCCCTTCAAGATTCTGCGGCGTGTTTCCTCTGCATCGGCAATATACAGGCGATACCAGGTAATAAAGACCAAAATTGACCAAAGCTTGCGGTAATTGTCCGCTTTTCCGGTACGATGATCCTCCAGCATTTTCAAAGCGGCCGCCTTATTGATATACTCATCGGCCTGAGAATTCTGAATAATATCCTTGGCCCATTCATAAAGCTCTCCGCGGAGCCAGACTCTCACCGGAACCGGATATCCCAATTTAGGACGCATAAATGTCTCCGGATTGACATAATCCTTAAATGCGTACCGCAGGATATATTTGGTAGTCCCCTCTCTAAGCTTATCGGAATTTTTCAAGGTTGAAGCAAATTCAAAGACCTTCTTGTCCAGGAACGGCACCCGGACCTCCAGAGAGTTGCCCATGCTCAGCCTATCACCCTTTACAAGAATGTCCCCTTTGAGCCAGGTGGAGATGTCCACATATTGCATCTTAATCAGGGAATCCCGGTCAGCGACTTTGGCGAAAACGTCTTTGGTAAGAGCGGTATATTTTTGTTTTGGATCGTAGTGGACGAGGAAATCTCGTTTTTGCTTTTCGTTAAAGAGGAAGGCGTTGCCCACATACCGTTCTTCCAGGGGGACGCCGGCCCGCATGAGGAAATTCTTTCCTTTCACGCCGTCGGGAATCAGATGAGAAAGTCCCCGGCACATTGCTCTCAGGAAGGCAGGAGCCTTTTCAAACTTTCCGGCTCCCAAAGAGTCCCTGTAGGTCTTGTAGCCTGCGAACAGCTCATCTGAACCTTCACCGGAAAGCATAACCTTCACATGGCGGCTTGCCTCCTCAGCGATCAGGTAAATTGCCACGGTCGACGGGTCTGCCACCGGAGAATCCAATGCAAAGACCACTTTCTCAAAGGCATTTTTAAAAAGATTGCAGTCCCCTTTCAGGACGATGTGTTCCACATTCAGATGCTTGGCGATCTCATGAGCGTCGTCGATTTCGCTGTAGGAAGCCACATCAAATCCGACAGTAAGCGCTTTAATTCCGGGATTGATCCGGCTTGCAATAGCGGTAATAATAGCCGAATCGATGCCGCTGGACAGGAAGGTTCCCACTTCCACGTCAGAGATCATGTGGTATTCCACCGACTCTGTCAGGATATCCCGCAGTTTTTTGGCTTTCTCTTCAAAGCTTTCCTCGGAGGGCTTCTGGAATTTCAGCTCTACATAAGGTTTTATCTCGATCTGTCCGTCTTTCCCACACTTCAGATAATGAGAAGCCTCCAGCACCTTAATCTGAGGAGTCAAGGTATTGGGCTCCGGAACATACTGGAAGGTAAAATAATGCTGCAGCAGACTGGTATCCACCTGAAAGCCGCCCATGGTTTCATCAAAAAGGAATGCCTTCATCTCAGATGCAAACATCAACCCTTTTTCCGTGACCCGGTAGTACATCGGCTTAATTCCAAATGGATCTCTGCCGATAAAGACGGTTTTTTCCACGGAATCATAAATCATAATAGCAAACATACCCCGCAGCCGGGTAATAAACTCATCCCCATACTTGCGGTACAGAGCCACAATGACTTCAATTTCAGAATTTGTATCAAACTCCACGCCCTCTTCCTGAAGGGGAGCGCGCAGATCCCGATAGTTGTAAATTTCCCCATTAAAAACTGCCGTAAAACGCCCATCCTTAGAAGTAAAAGGCTGATCGCCGGTGTTCAGGTCGATAATGGAAAGCCGCCGAAAGGCTACACAAAGCCCATCCCGAACAATATACTGACTGTCATCGGGTCCGCGATGACGGATTGCCATAGACATTTGGTTCAACAAAGTTTCGTTGTTATCCCCGGGATCCCGGTTAAACATTCCCACAAATCCGCACAAGCACAAAACATCCTTTCCTTTTGGAATAGAAATGCCCTCCCCCGCATGGACACAAGGAAGGGCGAAAAATCACTTTTTGTCGTTAAAGAGGCTCAAAATGCTGCCGAATTCATCATCCAGCTCCGGAGCCAGGGGTTTCTGTCCAGGAGGTGTTGCGAAGACATCTTCGTTGCCGGAAGTACCGGACGGAGCAGCTGCACCCTCATGGCCTTCTTCCAGACGTCCTTTACCGCTGTAATCTTCTTCAAAGCCGGTTGCGATGACAGTGACCTGAATCTCATCGTTCATATTGTCATCGAACACCAAGCCCCAGAAAATTGCTGCATCGGGATGGGCGGCCTTCTCAATCATGGTAGAAACGAATTCCGCATCTTCATAGAGCAGGTCGTTGGAAGCGCAGATATTGATAATCACAGCTTTCGCACCGGTAATGGAAGTTTCCAGCAAAGGACTGGAAATTGCCATATCGGCAGCAGCCTCGGCCTTATCCTTACCGGAAGCATATCCGACGCCCATATGAGCCATGCCGGCGTTTTTCATAACGGAGCAAAGGTCTGCAAAGTCCAAGTTAACAAACCCATCGGTGTTAATCAGGTCAGAAATACTCTGGATACCCTGTTTCAAAACGCCGTCAACAACCTTAAAGGCATCCCGGAAAGAGGTTTTCTGATCGATAACCTGACGGATACGGTCATTCGGAATCACCACTAGGGAGTCCACAACCTTACTCAGTTGAGCAAGACCTTCTTCGGCATATTTCATCCGCCGTTTTCCCTCATAGCTGAAAGGCTTCGTAACTACGCCCACAGTAAGGATTCCCATTTCCCTTGCAATATCAGCAACGACCGGAGCAGCACCTGTACCGGTACCGCCGCCCATACCGGCAGTAATAAAGATCATCTGAGCGCCCTTAAGAGCGGCAGCGATTTCCTCGCGGCTTTCCTCAGCAGCCTGTCCGCCGCGTTCGGGGTCACCGCCGGCCCCAAGGCCTTTGGAAACCTTCTCGCCGATCTGAATTTTATATTCAGCCCGGGAGATTTCCAGAACCTGACGGTCCGTATTGATTGCAATGAAGTCCACGTTCTTAACGCCGTCATCGACCATACGATTAACGGCATTTCCGCCGGCGCCGCCGACGCCGATAACTTTAATGTCTACCGTTCTCTGGGTATCCTTCTCTAACGTAAAAGGCATTGGGTACGTCCTCCTGTATTTTGGAAAGCAAAAAGCTTTCAGTCATTCATAAATTTCGCAGATCACACAGCACAAAAGCTGCAACAACCTATTAAGAATATGGTACCAGATTCACAAGGAAATTTCAATAGAAAAAAGCGAATTTCTCAGCAATAATCTTCAAACTTTTTATTTCAGCTATCTGAAGAGATGTCAGAAGTTACCTGCGAAACCGGTTCAGATGGCAAATCGCCGGAAGTGTCCTCCGAAGGTTCAGAGATATTGTCATTTTCCATGGAAGAACTTTCCGCCTGAGAAGAATCATCAGGTTCATCTTGGTCTTGATCATCGTCCCAGTTCCAAACTCCCCCCAGACCGCCTCCGGGAAGTGCCAGTTCTGTATTTTCCTGATAGAACACACCTGCGGTAGAAGCCTCTTCCGCATCCAGAATTCCTGTTGCTTCCGCTGGCAGCTGAGAGGGATCTTCCAAAATTGCCCGGCAAAGCTGTAGTTTATAGGTCAGTTCTGAGAACGATCCCAAGACGACCTTTATCCGGTTTTCCCAATAAAAAGTCAATTTGATTTCGTCAGAACAGTCTATTGCTGTAACGCCGGAAACCTGTGCTTCTTTCAGCGCAGAGAAAAAGGATTGGATTGTCTGCAACCGACTCTTATAAGCAGATGCTGTGGCCTCCGAATCTTCATCCCCCGGGATTTCCGCCTGAGATTTCTGTGTAATCAGATCTCCCACTTGTAATCCAGAAAGATCCAACCCCAAAATCAGCACCCCATGTTCTGAATCCGGCTGAGACAGTATCTCCAAAATTCTGCCGCTGGCAGACACACTGTACCATTTGTCACCGGATTCCAACTGCACCACGGGAACACCGTCTGTCACCTCGATCCGAAGTGTAGAGGGAAAGATTCTTTTCACCTCCACATGGTCTGCTCGCAGCAATCCGGCACATACATTTTCTTCTAACTTCTTCGTGCTGATTCGCAACAGATTGTCCCCTTCCGACGCACCTAATATAGGAAGTACATCTTCTTCGGTATAAATGCTGCTGCCCACCACTTCGATGGTTCGAATATTGAAGAATACCGTCAGTGAGAGAACAATTCCTGCCACTGTCAGGAAGAAGAAAAGCAGGATGTAATACAGGGTATAATTGCGTTTCCGTTTTCGCTTACGGCGCTGCTGAACCTGTCGGATCTGACCGGCCCTGGAATCACCGACCTGATGCGTAGCTGGCGGAGGCCGCTTAGCTGAAGAAGGCGGACGCTTTCTAGATGGCGGAGCATGTTTTGCCGGCATCGGAGAACGCTGAGAGGAGCTTGTCCTGACAGTCTGCCTTCCTTTTTGGGGCGAAGAAGAGGAAGGCCTTTTGGCAGGCGCAGGGCGGCGCCTGCGGGGATCTGTTTGTGCCATAAGCCTTCCTCCTTTCCAAATGTTTTATAACTCTCTGTGGATGTTGGCACCCAAGGGGCGAAGCGCTTCCTCAATTCGCTCATAGCCCCTGTCGATATGTTTGATATCCTGAATAACGGTCTGGCCTTCTGCGGCCAATCCGGCTGCAACCAAAGCTGCCCCGCCTCGAAGGTCGGTAGCCATGACTTGGGCCCCATACAATTTTGGAACCCCTTCGACTAAAGCCACCCTACCCTCCAGTTTAATACGGGCCCCCATTCTGGCCAGTTCTGCGGCATGCTTATACCGGCTTTCGAAGATATTTTCCACGAATACGCTGGTACCGTCTGCCAATGCTGCCACAGCCATGATGGGCGCCTGGGCGTCGGTAGGAAATCCCGGATAAGGCATGGTACGGACATCGCGGACACTCTTCAGCCTTCCCTTCGGCGCAATCAGCCGAACACTGTCATTTGACGTTTTTACCTGACATCCCATCTCCTCAAAAATGGGAAGGATTCCTGCAAGATGTGCCGTATTGACCTTACGGACCTCCACATCGCCGCCAGTAGCGGCTCCACAGCACAGGTAGGTAGCTGCTACAATCCGATCTGGAATAACCGTATGCTCGCAGCTTTCCAGCCGCTCCACACCTCGAATCGTAATAACCCCTTCCCCTGCTCCTCTGACGTCCGCTCCGCAGCGGTTCAAGAAATCCGCCAAATCTGCGATTTCCGGTTCTTGAGCAGCATTGTTGATAACGGTGGTCCCGTCTGCGGTAGCCGCAGCTAAAAGGATATTTTCCGTTGCCCCTACGCTTGGGAAGGAAAGGGTGATATTCGCTCCCTTCATTCTGCCGCTGACAGTACATTCCAGACTGCCGCGATCCTCACGAATCTCCAATCCCAGCTTCCGCAACGCCCGCAAATGGAGATCAATGGGACGCGGCCCCAGCTCGCAGCCGCCTGGGAAGCTGATATCCGCGTGACCTACACGGGCTGCAATAGCACCCAAAAAGACAATAGAAGAACGCATTTCCCGCATGAGGCTATCCGGGACAGCCCCTCCAGTGACATTTGTGGCATCTACCAGTACGGTACGTCCTTCCCGTTCTACCTGGCATCCCAAGTAAGAAAGAATTTCACAGGCGGCCGCTACATCCGAAAGCTCGGGACAGTTATGTAGCGCTGTCTGGCCATGACAAAGAACGGTTGCCGCCAGAAGCGGCAGGGAACTATTTTTAGCTCCATGGACATCGATCCCGCCCTGCAGCGGGGTCTCGCCGGATATGACAAGCCGTTCCATCAGAACACTCCCTTCGCAGATTTGCGCCGGCCGGCGGCGTTTTACCTTCATACAAACTCTTGTATGCTACAAACCATAGTATGCCCGCCCCGTCGGATTGGTGAGGACTTGAAACGGCTTGTCCCTTTTGAATGGGGATAAAAAGGGCGGTCATTTCCGCCCCTTCTGGAGCTCCTCCATGAGGAGGGCATAGATGCGCTCGGTAGTATCACAAGCCGCCAGGGCTGCGGCATTTCTACCCAAAGCGTCCAGCTTTTCCGGATGCTGATACAGGTCGTCAATCTGGGCAATCAATTGTTCACGCTGATAATCCTTTTCTTCGATCAGGATTGCCGCGCCATGGTCTGCAAGGACCTTTGCGTTGTGATACTGATGATTTTCCGCCGCATAGGGATAGGGGACCAAAATTGAAGGCTTACCGATCACTTCCAGTTCGCTGATAGTGATGGCCCCTGCACGAGAAATAACTAGATCTGCTGCGGCTGTCCATAAAGCCATATCATCGATATACTCTCTTGCCTGGATGCGAGGATACTGTTTCAGATCGATGCCGCGTTCCTCCAGCATTTTAGGAAAATTTTCACGGCCATGCTTGCCGTAACCATGGATATGATTGATTTTCCCAGTTTTGCAATGCCAGGCCATGATATCGGCGGCCATCTGGTTGATGGCGTTAGCGCCGGAGCTGCCGCCTACTGAAAAAATGGTAAAGGCGTCATCCAACCCCAGCTTCTTACGCGCTTCCCGGCGGGAAGCATGCAGAAATTCCTGGCGAACGGGATTCCCAACGACCTCGTAACGGCGTCCGGCAGGAAGATGTGCTTTTGCTTCTCCGAAAGCCAGAAAAATGATGTCTGCTTTTTTGGCCAGCAACTTGATGGTCACACCCGGGAAAGCGTTCTGCTCATGAAGAAAAGTTGGAATTCCCAGTTTCTGGGCCTCCATGACGATGGGGCCGCAGAGATAGCCGCCTGTACCGATTACGGCATCCGGACGGAACTCCTTCAAAATTTTACGTGCTTTTCCATCTGCAGAGAGCAGGTAGGAAACGGTTTTCATGTTATGGACCAGATTTGAAGGGCTGAGTCCTCGATAGAATCCTGCCAACTTGATATGCGTAACAGGATAGCCGGCCTTAGGGACCAGGGTATCCTCCATACCGCCGGGGTTTGCCACAAAGAGGAATTCGGCATCCGGCTGATGGGCCTTGATTTCATTGGCAATGGCGATGGCGGGATTGATATGTCCGCCGGTGCCGCCGCCGGCCAGAATAAATTTCATAAAAAGCACATCCTTACATCAGAAGTCCGCTTGCAAAGTCAGTCTCGGCGGCAGTAACGGGAAACGCTCAGAATGACGCCCATCTGAGCGAGCTGCATGGTAAGAGCCGTACCGCCTGCGCTGAAAAATGGAAGAGAGATACCTGTATTGGGAATGGAGTTGGTAACGACGGCAATATTGAGAAGGGCCTGCCATCCGATCTGTGCCACCAACCCAATGACCAGCATACAGCCGAACTTATCAGGAGCGCGCATAGCGATCGAGATGCCGCTGTAGATCAACAGTACGAACAGCAAGATAATCACGACTGCTCCCACAAAGCCCAGTTCCTCACAAACGATAGCAAAAATGAAGTCGTTCTGAGGTTCGGACAAGTAAAGGAATTTCTGTGTGGAATTTCCCAATCCGACGCCCATCAGGCCGCCGGAACCGATTGCATACAGGGACTGAGCGGTCTGCCATTTGCTGCCTCTCAAGTCGCCGGAAAGCGGATCCAACCAGTTGGCAAGACGGACTTGAATATAATCAAATCCCTTGTACATCAAGAATAAGACTGCCAAAGCCACAACAGCGATGCCCAAAGTTACAAACCAGCGGATCTTGCTTCCTCCCACAAACATCATGGTAAAGAGGATGAGCATCATCAGGATCAGTCCGGACATATGCCGCTGAAGCACCATCAGTCCTGCGATGGGAACAAGAATAATCGCAAAGGGGAAAAGGCCATATTTCAGCTTACCCATTTGCTTATAGTTAATCGCAATCAGGTGCGCACAGATGATTGCCACGGCAAATTTCATAATCTCAGAAGGCTGAAAGCTGATGAGGGAATGGCCTTGCGTGGGCAGATAAACCCATCGTCTGGCGCCGGACCCATTGGGGCTATCATAGATAAGTGCCAATGCCATTAACGCCAATCCGCCCAGATAAATTACCCACTTCATTCTTTGCCAGAAGTGATAATCGATATAGGAAGCAACGATCATAGCAACCAATCCGACAACCACGAAAATACTTTGCCGCAAGATGTAATAAAGGCTGTTGCCGTTCTCATGAAGGGCGGTAACATAACTGGCAGAGAAGAGCATAATTAGCCCTATGGTCTGCAGCACGATAACCAGGAAGAAAAAAGAGATATCCATTCTCCCTCGCTTTGGTGCTTCCTGAGCCGACTCCTCCCGTTGGGAGACTTCCTCAATTGCCGAATGACGGGGCTTGCTCTTGCTTGGTGATATTTTTTTCTTTATAACAGAGCGGCGCTTTCCCAGATCCATTGAACCGCCTCCTTTCCGAACAGACTTAAAATGCATCAAATATTGAAGACCGCGACCACTGAAATTGCGGTTCCGATCAGGGTCACCAGTGAAAAGATCCCCACGATTTTGCCTTCGCTCCAGCCGCACATCTCAAAATGATGGTGGATGGGGCTCATTTTAAAGATACGCTTACCGGTAGTCTGGAAGCTGATAACCTGCAATACTACAGATAATGCTTCGATCACGTAAATAATACCAAAAGCAAGGATCAGCACCGGCAGGTTGATGCCGAACCCCAGGGCCAAGACGGAGCCGCCTAAGAACATGGAGCCGGTATCGCCCATAAAGACCTTTGCGGGATGAAAATTGTAGATAAGGAATCCCAACAGACCACCGGCCAGAGCTGCCGAATAAACACCGATTCCCAGCAGCCCCAGGATCCCGGAAATCACCAGGACGCCGATACAGACGATAAAGGTCACGGAGGCAGCCAATCCGTCGATGCCGTCGGTCAGGTTGACGGCATTGGAAATGAAGAGAATGAAGACGATCATAAGGATGTAGTAGAAAATTCCCAGATCCAGCTGCCCGATGAAGGGGAAAATCACCACTGTAGAGGTATCCCCTGCCAGATAAACCGAGGCCAGATAAGCGACAGCGGTAAAAAACTGCATAATCAGCTTTTGTTTGGCATTCAAGCCCAGATTTTGCTTTTTCACATCCTTGATATAGTCATCGAGGAATCCGATAAAGCCGAAAATCAGCGCCATTCCCAAACCAGCGAACAGCTTTACATAATGGACTGTTCCCATACCAAAAGGATCGTCCTGCAGGGCTGCCAGAAATAAAACGCCCACTAAAATTCCGACGACAGTGCCCACGATAAACATAAACCCGCCCATATTAGGGGTTCCCTGTTTATTCTTATGCCAAACGGGGCCGATTTCCTTAATAGTCTGCCCAAATTTAATCTTTCTTAAAAATGGGATCAGAAATTTCCCTAAAATCGCGCTGACAGCAAATGCCGTGACCGCAGCGGCAATACAGCTGATGCTCTCCATAATTATAAACCTGCCTTTTATATAATTTTGTCGAAAGATCAATGTGCCGCAGAAATATCGTGAACTTTATGAACGACTTCTTCCATTGCCATACCGCGGCTGGCTTTATAAAGGACGGCGTCCCCGTCCCGAAGGAAATCCTTTAAAAAAGTGGAAAGCTCTTCTTTGGAGTCGAAATGTCTGGTGCGGGGACATCCTCCCGCGGAAGCTCCTTCCAGCAGATTCCGCGTGTGGGGGCCATATCCGAACACCGCATCAATTCCTTTTGCGGCGGCATATTTTCCCACTTCATAATGCATCTCAGGGGCACGGGTGCCCAGTTCCAGCATATCGCCCAGCACAGCGATCCGTCTGGAGGCTTTCAGATCTGCCAGAACATTTATAGCCGCACGCATGGAATCGGGGCTGGCATTGTAGCAATCGATCATGATGGTCATACCGTTTTGTCGGACGATATTCTGCCGCATAGCAGAAGGCTGATAATTTCTGAGTCCGGTCACGATATCCTGCGAAGACATTCCCGCAGTGAGCCCTACGGCAAAAGCGGCCAGGGCATTGTAGACATTATGGCGGCCGATCACCGGGATCATAGCGGAAACGGTCTTTCCGTAATAGCGAATGTTAAATTCGGTGCGGTCATCCAGCTGGGAGATTTCGGAGGCTCTGACATCTGCGCCAGCAGAATCAATTCCATAATAAAGGATATCCCGATCGATCCGGTTGCATACATCAGCCAGCAGCGGATCATCGCCATTTAGGATAAGGGGAGCATTTGCGCTCATTCCCTCGATGATTTCCAGTTTAGCAAGGAGGATATTCTCCTGACTGCCGAGGTTTTCGATATGCGAAACCCCTATGTTTGTAATGACGCCAACACTGGGCTGAGCTGCTTTTGTCAGGGCAGATATTTCACCTTTATGGGACATTCCCATCTCGACCACGGCGTTCTGGTAGCTGGAGTCCAACCGAAAAAGTGTTTTTGGCAAGCCAATGCCATTATTCAGGTTTCCCTGCGTTTTCAAAGTCTTCCCCTTACAATCCAAAACGGCGCAAATCATATCCTTGGTAGAGGTCTTTCCCACGCTGCCGGTAACGCCCACTACAAATGTATGAAACAGTCGGCGATACCATGCTGCCAGTTCAAGCAGTGCTGTCCGGGTGGAGTCCACCTTCAGTACCGGGACAGAAACAGCGGCATCCCGTTCCGCCAGAATTGCGGCGGCGCCGTTTTCAACGGCTTTGGGAATGAAGTCGTGGCCATCAAAGCGCTCACCTTTAATGGCGACAAACAGGCTTCCGGGAACCACCTGGGAGGTATCTGTCACCACCTGGGAGATCTCACAATCTGCAGGACACACGGTACCCACTGCGGAAGCTATCTGCCGCAGCTGAATTTTTTCCACGGTCAGTCCTCCTTCCGGGCGGCATCCCGGGCAGCCAGGGCTTCAGCTACTACTTCCCGTTCGTCAAAATGGTGTTTTTCATGGCCAATGATCTGGTAATCCTCATGTCCTTTTCCGCACAAAACAATAGTATCGCCCGGCTGAGCATTTTCTATTGCATAGAAGATTGCTTCCCGGCGGTTCGGGATCACCTTATAGGGGACACCCTTGCCTTCCACCCCCGGGAGAATTTCTTTTATGATTGCATCGGGATCCTCCGTACGAGGATTATCTGAGGTAACGATTACGAAATCCGAATGAGCGGCAGCAGCTTCTCCCATCAGCGGGCGTTTGGTACGATCGCGATCGCCACCGCAGCCGAAAAGGGACACCAGCCGGCCTTTCACAGTGCTTTTCAGCGCGCCGAGGATATTATCGATGCTATCCGGGGAATGGGCATAATCGCAGATCACCGTAAAATTCCGACCGGATGTCAGAATCTCATTGCGTCCGCGCACACCTTTCACCTCAGAAAGGGCGCCGATAATCGTTTCTAGGCAGACGCCCAGCTGCAGACAGGCACCCATAGCAGCCAGAACGTTCCGCACGGAAAAGGTTCCCGGCATTGCGAAGTGCAGACGGCTTTCTACGCCCTGATAGGTAAACCTGAAATCCACACTGTCCGGATGGCAATGGAGGTCAAACGCCTGTAGGTCAGCTTCGTTTTCCAAAGAAAAAGTCATTATCGGACAGGTGCACTCTTTTGTCAGCCGGCAGCCGTACTGGTCATCCAAATTGATAACCGCCGTGTCGCATCGTGAGAACAGCTTTTTCTTGGCCTGGAAATAACTCTCCATATCCTTGTGGTAATCGAGATGCTCATGGGAGAGATTGGTAAAGACAGCAACCTGGTAATGGCTGTCGCCGATCCGCTCCTGATCCAGCGCATGGGAAGAAACCTCCATGACGCAGTATTCACATCCGGCCTCCACCATACAGGCGTAAAGCCGTTCCAACTCCATGGCATCTGGAGTGGTGTTTTCTGTGTGGATGATTTCGTCGCCGATCTCGTTTTGGATGGTACCGATCAATCCGACCTTCTGGCCGGTACGGGTCAGGATCGCCTTGATCAGACTTGTAACCGTGGTTTTCCCCTTTGTGCCGGTGACACCGATCAGTTTCAGTTTTTGGGCGGGATTCCCATAGAAATTCGCGGCGATTTTGCCATAAGCCTGATGGGTATCCGGGACCAGCACCTGATTTTCGAGCCCCAGGTCCCGCTGGCAAACGACAGCCGCAGCCCCCTTTTCCAAAGCGGCAGCAGCAAAATCATGTCCGTCCGAAGAAACGCCCTGAATGCAGACAAACAGATCCCCTTTTTCCACCCGTCTGGAATCGTTGACCACGTTATTAATATCCCGGTCATCGATATTGTGAAGCAGCTCGATCCCGCAGAGCAATTCGGATAATTTCATAAGCTTCTTCCTTTCCTAAACATCCCGGAGGATTATTCTCCGTCCTCACCGGTAATCATACATTCAATGGTCACGACGGTACCTTTCGGCACAGTGGACCCGGCTTCCGTATCCTGACTGGAAACCTTTGCCTGTTTATTTTGGGCTGCGCCGCCGGTGATCCGAATATTCAACCCAGCATTTGTAAGCTGTTGATTTGCCTGGGACGGAGTCAGCCCGACCACGTTTGGAACAGTAGTTGTTTCCATTTCCCTGTCGTCGGTATAAAGGATGATATTAGAATCGACGGCAACCTTTGTACCGGATTTGGGATAGACATCCACAACTGTTTTCCCGTCGCCGATGATGGTACATTGAAGTCCCTTGGTCAGAAGTTTACTCTGAGCGACCTGAGGGTCGGCGTCGATGAGTCCGCTGGGAACGCTCACATCCTGAAGTTCGGCATCGCTTTCTGAATATTGAGGTTGGATTCCCAGATAAGGCAGCAGGTCTGCCATGAGGGAGGCTGCGGCAGGCGCGACAACGGTATTTGCGTATTCAGCGCCGGAAGTAGCCTCATCCACCAGAATCAGTGCTGCCACCTGGGGATCCTCCACAGGAGCAAAGACGAAATAGGAGAAGATATAGCGTTCCACTTCCTCATCCTGCTTATTCAATTTCTGAGCCGTACCGGACTTGCCGCCGATACGATAGCCCTTGACATAAGCGTTGGAGCCGCCGTTGGCAGCCACGACCTGTTCCAAAGCAGTACGCATGATAGCGGAGGTTTCTTCCGAGATCACCTGCCGGCGGACCTCAGTACCGAACTCTTCAACGGTATTGCCGTTATTATCGACGATTTTGCTGACGATATGCGGGGTGAGAAGTTTTCCGCCATTAATTGCGGCGACCGCAGCGGTAAGCATCTGAATCGGGGTAACTGTATTGGACTGTCCGAAAGAGCAGGAAGCCAAACTGATTGCGTTCAGGCGATCAGCGGTATAATAGCTGTTCTGCGCCTCTGCCGGGAGGTCAATGCCAGTTTTTTCCGTCAAGCCGAAAGCGTCAAAATAGCGGTAAAAATTCTCGGCACCCAAAGATTGGCCGATCGCAATGAAGGCAGGGTTACAGGAATTGACAATCGCGCCGGTGAAATCCAAGGTTCCATGACCAGTTCGTTTGTGGCAATGAATCGGCGTAGACAATCCCGGAAAGCTCACCGAACCGGTACAAGTGTAAGTTGAGTTCAAAGTAGCGGTTCCCTCTTCCAGAGCCGCTGAGGCGGTAACCACCTTAAACACAGAGCCTGGCTCATAGATATCCGTAACCGTTTTATTTTTCCACTGTTTTTCCTGTGCAGCCACCCGAGCAGCTGTTTTTTCGTCTCCATCCGGCATGGCAGCAATCGAGGCAGCCGTAGCTTCATCCGCAATTTCAAGGGGATTATTAAGGTCAAAGTCCGGTTTCGAGCTCATTGCCAAAATTCCGCCGGTATTAACGTCCATTACGATACCAGCAGCGCCCTCCAAAGGCGCATGCTGGGCAATAGCGGCATCCAAGGCTTTTTCCAGAAAATGCTGGACGACCTGATCCAAAGTGAGCACCAGTGAATTGCCGTCCACAGCCGGATACAATTCGTCATATGTAGTAGGGAGTGCTTCTCCCAAAGCGTCTTTTGCAGAGATCTGCCGGCCCGGTGTGCCGGAAAGGACACTGTTATACTTTGCCTCCAGACCATAAACGCCCTGATTATCATAATTGGTAAAGCCGATCACATTAGAAGCAAGAATATCGTAGGGATAAAAGCGCTTGGTATTGACCTGAAGATAAACGCCTGCCAAATCGTTTTCCGCCACATAATCCGTAATCTGATCTGCTACAGTCTTAACGACCTTTCGTTTTACCTCCCGATACATACTTTCGGTGTGGGAAAGGTGTTCACGGACAGTCTCCTCATCTACTTCCAAAATCGAGCAAAGCCCATCGATCAATGTCTGTTCATACTCGTCACGTTCTGCCTGGGTGTCGAACTGTTCCATAGCGGTATAGACTTCCCGGGGGGACAAAATCACATCCCAGACGGTAGCGCTCTGGGCGAGGACGTTCATATTGCAATCATAAATAGAGCCTCTGTTTGCGGTGATCGTAGTATCCCGCAGTTGCTGGTCGGCAGCCGCAGCGCGCAGATCAGAACCTGTAACCAGAGAGCGGTAGACCAGATTATAAAGTACCCAACCCAAAATCAGCACCATTCCACAACAAAGAGCGATGATGCGAATTTTCATTTTTTTGCTGGCACCGTTTGCCATAGGACAATCCCTCCCCAGGAGACAGTGAGATATTCAAATCCCACTTTTTGGAAAAACCTTCTAAACAGCAACAAAAGGTCAAGACTTTCTCATCTTAACCTCCTGTGTAGTTGATATTTATGGAGGAATCCATGAAATTATACCTTAATACCGGACTCCCCATTTAATGTGGGCATCAGCCCAAGAGGCTCTGGATAAAATCTGCAATTTTTTGAAAAAATCCTTCTTCCTTAGTGATAGTCTCCAGCTTACTTTCCTTTGTCACCTGCACGTAGCTGACTTGAGAGCCGTCCGGTTTAACCATTCCATATTCGCCGATTGCGGTTTCCTCAATTGCTTTCAGAGACATTTTTCCATCCAATTCAGTTTGCATCCGAACCTGTTCTGCATTCAGGATATCCAACTGTGTTGCAGCGGCATTGATTTCTTCATTCAGCTCTGTAATAATCACCCGTCCATAGAGAAGGGAGCATCCCATCAAGAGAGCTAAAACCGCCACCAACAAAATTTTTGCGGGATGGATGCTTCGTTCACGGCGGACGCTGATTGCGGGCTTCTGCTGCTGAACGGGAGTATGCTGTTCAAAACGTTCAAGATCGTATGCTAAATTTGATTGTGCCATAAAACCCGTTCCTTTCTTATGCTTTTGCCGGTTGGCGATCATGAATTTTTTCAATCACCCGAAGCTTTGCGCTTTGGCTGCGGCGGTTTCGAGCGAGTTCCTCTTCCGAAGGCAGGATCGGCTGTTTTCTGGGCACGAGCCTTCCTTCCGGAGTATGTCCGCAGACGCACACCGGGAATTCCGGTGGGCAAATGCAGCCTTGACATAAAGCTGCGAATTTCTGTTTCACCATTCTGTCTTCCAAAGAATGGAAGGTAATAATACAAAGCCTTCCGTTTAGTGCCAGAAGATCAAAAGCTTGATCGATTCCCTGGGACAAGGCATCAAGTTCGGAATTTACCGCGATACGCAGCGCCTGGAAAGAGCGTTTACAGGGATTTTTCTCTCTTCGGGAAGCTGCCGGCATAGCGGCCTTTATGATATCTGCAAGTTGAAAGGTTGTCCGAATCGGAGCCGTCTCACGTTTAGAAACGATTGCATGGGCGATACGGGCAGCAAATTTTTCTTCACCATACTCCCGGAGGATGCGGGTAAGCTCATCCAAGGAAGCGGAATTGACCAAATCGGCGGCGCTCATTCCCTCTTTGGACATTCGCATATCCAGGGGAGCATCCTTTTGGTAGGAGAATCCTCTTTCGGCTGTATCCAGCTGATAAGAAGAAACGCCTAGATCCAGTAACACGCCGTCTACACGGGAAATCCCCAAATTCTCAAGCACCTGACCCATATTACGGAAATTTGAGCGGATGACTTGAGCATTCGGGAAGACTGATAATCGTTCTGATGCGGTCTTTACCGCATCGGGGTCCTGATCCAGGGCAACGAGTCGTCCGTTGGAGAGATGTCTCGCGATCTCGGAAGAATGACCTGCACCGCCGGCAGTACCATCCACATAGATCCCGTTTTCGCGGATATTGAGTCCCTCCATGCATTCATGGAGCATGACGGGAATATGAGAAAACTCCATGACTGTCTCCCTCCGGCAAGAGATTCACTTAGAATCCCAAGTTATTGACCAGTTCGCTGATGGATTCAGCGCTGATACTGCCACTGACCCGTTCCCATTCTTCTTTTCTCCAGATTTCGCAGCGGTCGCCCGTACCAACAACCATGACATCCTTTTCGAGGCCTGCATACTCCCGCAGATTCTGCGGAAGGACGATACGGCCCTGCTTGTCCGGTTCGGCTGTACAGGCGCTTGGGAAGAGGAAACGCTGGAGTTCTTTTGCTTGTGACGTAGGGTAACTTTTAATTTTGGCAGTTTTTTCTTCCCACACATCCATAGGGTATGCGGCCAGACAATGATCGCCCAAGCCTTTCACCACCATAAACTTGTCCCCCAGGTCGTCTCGGAGCTTGGCGGGGAAATTCAAACGCCCTTTTATATCTATTACACAGCTGTACTCACCAGTCAGCATCCCCGCCACCTCCTTTAACAGATTTTTATTCGTTCACCAAAATCTGTTTGTTTCGTGGTATTCTTCACCATTTCACACCGCTTCTCACCACTCTGTCTTTAATTATAACCATTTTGTCACCGTTTTGCAACCTTTTTTTCCGTCCAGAAGTGCGCATTTTCTTTCGTTCACAAATTTTTTACAATTAAAAAAATCCATATTTTGACAATAATTTACAAAATAACAAAATATATCCCAACAAAAAGCAGGTACATGAAAATTCATGTACCTGCTCTGTTTATTTGCTCTGCAAATAATCCAACACCTGCTGCTCCTCTATCTCATCTATCAGAAACCCGAACCTTGCCGCCACCTGATGCGAAGCTCTTGCAAACAGCTGATGCATCTGAAAAAGCGCCTTCCATATATCTCCATAATTCGGCCCGCAATAGGTTCTGGTGTACATAGCCCATTCCTCGCTCGGGAGGTATTTCTGCAAATATTTTCCGCATTTACCCACACTGACAGAAAAGTCATACCGGACTCCTATTTCCCAAGAAAGCATCTGCACCAGTGCCTCTCGGACAGGGCCATCCAACATGGAATGGGCATACGGAAGCTCCTGCCGCCAAATTCCCTTGGCAACATAAGTCGACACCCATCGAAATTCATTGCAGCAGCATCGAAATTCTCTGGAAGTAGGAGGAGATACCCGATAATCCTCATCTGTTGAAGCTTCCGTCTGCGGGAAAAGTCCGTCTTTATCCAAAAGCAGCACTCTCATCCGATCACTTTGGAAGACCTCTTCCGCCAGCTTCACCGGAACTAGCTTTAAATCGATACGATTGCCGTCAGTAAACTGCATAAGATAGATAAACCAGTCGGCATATTCATTCTCCGGGGAATCCAGCTGTTCCCTGCGGGTCTGCATAATGACGCGTGAACCGAACCGGTCCACCCAGCTGTCGCTTACCAGAAACGATTCCATTTCGGAAACAGCGTAAACAATATCAAAATCCTGCCACCGATCCCGCGGAGCGTTTGGATTTGCACGGGAGCCATTCATCCAGACTGCCCGTACCCTCCGATCTTCCTTTGCAAAATTCAAAATCAAGTCCATCATTTGGCTTTCACTGCGCTGCTCCATAACAATCCCTCGATTCAAAAAGCCGAACAGCAGAACTTCTCCTGCTGTACGGCCTGTTTTGCTGCTGAAAACGGCACACGTTCTTTATTGCTTGGTAATCTCCCCATGAGCCAGGGCCTTCAAATACGCATTGATAAAGCCGTCCAGATCTCCGTCCATGACAGCGTTTACATTGCCCATTTCGTAGCCAGTACGATGATCTTTCACCAAGGTGTAAGGCATAAAGACATAGGAACGGATCTGGGCGCCCCAGGCAATTTCCTTCTGGTCGCCGCGGATATCCTCAATTTTTTCCAAATGCTCCCGTTCCTTGATCTCGATCAATTTAGATTTGAGCATTCGCATTGCCATATCCTTATTCTGATACTGGCTGCGTTCCACCTGACAGGCGACGACAATACCGGTAGGCAGATGGGTGATCCGAACAGCAGAGTCAGTTTTATTTACCTTCTGACCTCCGGCGCCGCTGGAGCGGTACACGTCGATCTGCAGGTCTTCAGGACGAATCTCAACCTCGATGGTATCATCAATTTCAGGCATAACCTCCACGGAAGCGAAGGACGTATGCCGCCGGCCGGAAGCATCAAAAGGTGAAACCCTTACCAGACGATGCACGCCGGCTTCGGACTTCAGATAGCCATATGCATTCAGGCCCTCGATCATAATGGAAGCGCTTTTGATACCAGCTTCTTCACCTTCCAGATAATCCAGCACCGAAACCTTAAATTCATGACGTTCGCCCCAACGGGTATACATCCGGTAGAGCATCTCCACCCAATCCTGAGCTTCGGTACCGCCGGCGCCCGCATGGAAAGTGAGAATCGCGTTTTTGGAATCATACTCACCTGAAAGCAGCGTGGTAAGCCGCTGTTCATCAATTTTTGCCTGAAGCTCCTTTAAAGTCTTATCGAT
>CALXBD010000002.1 GCA_944386445.1 uncultured Clostridia bacterium | reverse complement strand
TTACATCCCGGGTATCCAGCACTGCCGAAACACACCGTCCGCCCAAACCGCCGAAATCATCAGAATGGAGGGTCATATGCTTGGTGTAATAAGCACATTCATCCGTTCCCACCACCAGCAGCACCGCATCCTTGATTCCCCGCACAGCCATCGCCGCCCCCATCAAAGGACAGTGGGTACCGGGGAACATGGCGTAAGTCAGCTGTCGGATGTCCTTAGATGTGGTGACATCCCGCAGCTTTTTGAGTTGAGAGAGAATTTCGTTTCCGTCTATCATGCTGTGAAAATCCTTTCGTTATGAGATTTCGCGGTAGGCGATGAGGGGATTTTTCCGACCGGGAATGTGTAAGATTTCACAGTCCACGTCGTAGACCTCCTTCATCATCCGGCTGGTGATGACTTCATCCGGTGTGCCTTCGCTGTATTTCCGCCCTTCTTTGATGACCACAATCCGATCGCTGACTTCCAAAGCCTGGCTTAAATCATGGAGGACCATGACCACCCCAATCCCGGATTCTCGGTTCAAACGCCGCACCAGCCGCATGGTTTCCAGCTGGTGGGAAATATCCAGATAGGTAGTCGGTTCGTCCAAAAAGAGGATTTCCGGCTGTTGTGTCAAAACTGTGGCAATCCAAACCCGCTGAGATTCGCCGCCGGAACATTGATGGATGGATTTCTCCCGCAGTTCCCAGGTGCCGGTAACTTTTAACGCCCAGTCGATCACCTTTTCATCCTCGGCACTGTTTTTGCTGTACCATTTCTGATAGGGCATCCGTCCATATCCCACCAGGTCCTTCACCTTGAAATCCGGCGGCGCCGAATGCCGCTGAGGCAGGACTCCCACCCGTCTGGCCAGCTCCTTGGCCTCGAATTGCAGCAAATCCCGGCTGTCCAGCCGCACAATTCCTTTCCGGTATTTCAAAAGCCGGGTCAGTGCCTTTAAGACGGTGGATTTCCCGGAACCATTCGGCCCGATAATGGTGGTAATTTCTCCTTTTTTCACCTGAATGTCCATGTCCTGAACCGCTACATATTCCCCATAGCCGATTTCCAGATTACTTGCACTAATTTCCACTGACTTTCCCCCTCTTTCTCAGCAAATACAGGAAGAATGGTCCGCCGCAGACAGCCATGACAATTCCTACTGGGATTTCCATTCCCGGTACAATGGTCCGCCCTACCGTATCGGCAGCCAGCAGCACGACCGCCCCCAGTACCACACTGGTAGGAAGCATCGCTTTGTAGTCGGAGCCCACCAGAATCCGGGCAATATGCGGCACTACGAGTCCCACAAACCCGATCATCCCGGCCACTGAAACAGTGGAGGCCGCTAAAAATGCCGCCACACCAGACAACAGCACCCGGCTGCCATTGACCTTCACCCCTAAACTTTTTGCCATTTCATCCCCCAGTTGAAGGGCATTGGCGCTCTTGATGCAAAGGAATGCCAATATCAGCCCGACAGCGGCATATACCGACAGAAGCCGTACCTGATACCAGCTTCGTCCGGACAAACTGCCGTTCATAAAGGCCAGTACTCCTTCCAGACTGTCAGAATTCATCAGCTGCAAAAGGGAGTTATAGGCCCCCAGCACCGAGTTAATGGCCACACCCGACAGAATAATTCGAGTAGGGTCCACCCCTTCCTTCCAGGCCATGGTGTAAATCAGCACACAGGCCAGCGCCGCGCCTCCAAAGGCAAAAAGCGGCACAGAGGCAGTGAGATTTGGGAACAAAAGCAAAATCGTAGTAGCGGCGGTTCCGGCTCCCGCTGAAACGCCGATGGTCCCGGGATCAGCCAGAGGATTCCGCATCACCGACTGCAGCAAGGCACCGGCAGCCGCCAATGATGCTCCGATGAGGATTGCCAGAATAATCCGCGGCAAACGCAGATTGACTACAATGGTCTTAATGGGAGATTTTTCCTCCCGGAACACTGCATCCAGGATTTCCGGGATGGAATAACCGGCGCTGCCTACCGCAATCGACAGCAGACAAAGAACAGCCAACAGAATCAACAGTACCAGCATCACCGTTCCAAACCGCAGGAGCGAGAGTCTTTGTCCTGCTTTCATTGGTCGCCCTCCCCATAGTGAGCCTCAATGGTATCAATAAACTCATTCATATTGTCGATGATGCCGATACCGGTACTGGCGATGAAGCTGGAGGAGAAATACAGGATGTCCCCATTTGCGATAGCCTCTATGCTGTTCCAGTATTCGGGATTGTTGGCGAAATCTTCTTCCATAAGCTTTTGATGTTCCGCCGCATCAGTACTGCCCCCCACACAGAGCACCAAATCCGGATCATAACTGAGGGCTGTTTCCAAATCCAGCTGCGCCATCGATGCTTCGCTGTTTTCATATACATTCTGGAACCCCATCATGGCCGCCATAGAAGCCAGTGTTCCTTCGGCAGTCTGGATATAGTGGGTAGGAGGAGAGGATTGCAGCACCATCACACTTTTATCCGCATAGGTTTCCTGCAATCCCGCAAGCCGTTCTTCCAGCTCTTCAAAACGGCCCATAATCGCCGCGCCTTCTTCCGAATCCGGTCCAAAAGCATCTACCAGAGCCTGTGTCTGCATTTTCACCGATTCATAGGGGACGGTGTGTCCGGCGTCCACATAGTAGACCGGGATACCGGCGTCATCCAGCGCTTTGCCGTAAGTTTCCTGGGAGGTATACCCCATCACTACCAGATCCGGTTCCAGCGCCACTACTGTTTCAATATCAAAGTTGGAATTCATGGAGGTGTTGAGTTTTTCGGTAGCCGCATCCAGATCTTCCGGCCAGGTGGTAACTCCGCCTTCCGGAATGGCGATCATCTCCACTCCCAGTTCATATAAAGCAAAAACCGGCGCTTTGGACATCACGACCACCCGCTGCGGTTCCGTTTCCAGTACCAACGGTTCTGTATAACCCCGTTCCTGCATATTTTCCGGATAGGAAATGGTCACACCGGCATGATCGGTTTCCTGGGAAGAAATGGTGCTGCTTTCTTCCGCACTGCTTTCGGTTTGAGAAGATTCCGCAGCACTGGATTCCACAGCAGATTCCTCTCCGCAGGATACCAAAGCTGTCAGGGACATGGAAACAGCCAAAAGGCCAATCATCATTCGTTTAAACATTATCAATACATCCTTTCTGTACTAAAACGATACCGCTTGTTCTGCGGGAATATCCTGACTCAATTGCAAAACCTGGTTTGCCAGGTTTCGGTATACCGCATGCATGGGGGAGCTTTCCAATTTTTCAAACACCGTACCCCCTCTTGCCTCCGCCGCCTGAATGTCCGGTGACCGGGGAACATACTGGATCACTTCCGTCCCGATTTCCGCCGCAGCCTGGGAAACGATCTCCTGTTCCTTCTCAATGTTTTTGGCATTGAGAATCAGTCCGCCCAGACGGGCATATCCGCGTTTTCCAAAATTGCGGATTGCCTGGGCGATGTTGTTGGCTGCATACAGGGACATCATCTCACCGGAGGATACGATAAAAACTTCTCGTGCGTAACCTTCCCGGATTGGCATGGCAAAGCCGCCGCAGACCACATCTCCCAAAACATCGTAAATGACAATATCGGGTTGATACACTCCAAAAGCATTCAGTTCCTCCAATTTTTCAAAGGCCGAAATGATTCCTCTGCCGGCGCAGCCAATACCCGGAGTAGGTCCGCCTGATTCTACACATAAAACACCGCCATAACCCGCAAACACAATATCTGAAAGGGTTAATTCCTCCCCTTTCAGCCGAAGCTGCTCCAAAACCGTGGGAATCCTCCGTCCGCCCATGACCGTCTTGGTGGAATCCGCCTTGGGATCACATCCAACCTGCATCACCCGGTATCCCATATCCGCCAGCGCTGCTGACAAATTGGAGGTCGTGGTGGATTTTCCAATCCCACCTTTTCCATAAATTGCGATTTTCCGCATATCGTTCCTGCCTTTCCGTATAAACTTGACAAGCGGAATTAATATGATATAATACATATACAGTTCGCTTCGTCTAACTTTTTCCGAAATTTATTATATCACACTCAAAACCCAAAAACCTTAAAAATGTTTCGGAATATTTCCAATATATTGCAAAAACTGCTGTATCAAAGGAGCGATTGTCCAGATGGAGTCAAAGCAAATGGAAATTCTTTTCAATCACAAGGAAATTTGCAGCAAACTGTTTTCCGGAGATTTACAAGCTGCTGTTGATCTGCTGAAAGAAAAAAGTTGAGCAGATTACCGCTCATTCCGGCAAGGAAACCGGTACTTATGAAAGAATTTTTCTGTACTCACTCAATCATTGCCTTTATCATTATTTTTTATTTCTGCATAATCGCTCCTTTTGCCAATGCTGTTACAATAATTTTCAATCCTTCCGATTGAATGAATATTCCATAAATCTGCTTGAAGATGCAAAACAGCTGCTTTTTTCCTATTACCAATGTATGACAAAGGATTGCAACCGCCATATCCGGGAAGCCTGTCAGTTTATCCAGGATCATTTGGCGGAAAATCTTTCTCTGGAACGGGTGGCGGCACAGATCTTTGTCAATCGCTTCTATTTGTGCCAGTTGTTCAAAGAAAATATGCAGGAGAGCTTTTCGGAATATGTTACCCGCAAGAGATTGGAACAGGCACAGACGCTGCTGCGGATGTCCAAACTGTCCATGGAAAAAATCTCCGAGCAGTGCGGCTTTTCCTCTGCCGGATATTTTTCCACCGTGTTTCGGAAGCGCTATGGCCAGACTCCCAGGGAGTACCGCAAAATAACCCTCTGAAAATATATCCAAAAACAAGCGCAGTCACCATGCCGGTAACTGCGCTTGTTTTTCCAGTCCGAAAGAAAATTTCCGTATTTTTTATAATCCGAATTTTTCTTCCAGCATATCCATCAGCGTATTCATGGTATTGATGATATGAATCCCCTTGGATGTGACATACTCGCTGGAA
>CALXBD010000001.1 GCA_944386445.1 uncultured Clostridia bacterium | reverse complement strand
AAAGAAGCCGTATCCCCAGCATCAGTCCATCCCGCAGGAATGGCTGACGGATTCCCAGATGCCGGGCGCTGCGGTCGTCGGGGCTGGAAAAGCCGTCTTCATATCGGAACGCCCGCCTTCCCCGTTCCGCTGCCAGCCGGTCAAGTACCCTGGGAGCGGACGCGGGAACGGACACATCCTGACCCCGGCGGAACAGATCCATGCAGCAAAGGAGCAATACCCGATCTGTAAAAATATAATCGCTGACAGTCTGATAAACCGAGACATTTCTGCCGTCAGCAGAAACCTGCAGCGTAATGCCGTCCTCTCCCAGCCGGCAGCCCAGCTGGGTCAAAGCGTCCTCCAGCAAAGATTGTACCGCCTGTCCCGGACATTTGACAGATACCGTCATCCCCGCTAGGGAACAGACCGCTGATTTCACCAGTTCCACCCGGTACAGCTCCCGTAGCCCCGGCATGGAAAGGATGGTTCCGTAATCCCCGGGACTTGCCGGATCGCTGCCGCCGGTTTCCAGCAGATCCAGCAGCTTCCGGCTTTCGGCCACCGATGGGGGAAGCCCGCCCCTGGAATAAATCCGCAGCGTCTCCGCCCCGTCGGCATAAATGCCGAAATCCGCTCCAGAACGGCTGACGCAATACGTAAACTGGCTGTCAAAACATTCCCCGAATTCCCATACAACTGCACCTGCTCCGGCAGCCCCCGCCGTTGCCGCCGCCAATATCGCCCTGGCCGCCGCGGAGCTTCCCGCCGCCGCACCGATAATTCCCCGGGGGTGCATCCTTCCCAGCGCACGCCCCACCTTTACCGCGTCCTCCGGCGAAAAAAGCCGCTCCCCGGCTGGAATCAGCGCCGCCGCGTCAAAATAATAGCCCTCATTCCGCACCCTCATGTAACTTCCTCCTGTCCGCAGCTTTTCAAAACCGCTTTGCAGTTAGTATGCCGCCTTTTTTCAGGTCCTATACAACTTTCGGCCATGGAATCTCATCATCTTTTTTCGAAAAATTTACACTTTTTTCTTGAAACTTGCGCATACATATTTTATACTGAAATCTGACTGACCGGTCAGTCAGATTTGGCCGGTCTGTATCCTATTTCATCCTATGCGACAGGAGGATCCCAATGTTTGCAAAGTTCAGCGTCCGCAAACCCCTTACGATCGTGATTGCAGTCATCCTGATTGTTATTTTGGGAGGAATTTCCTTTACCAAAATGACAACGGACCTGCTTCCCAGTATGGACCTGCCTTATGTGGCGGTCATCACTACATATCCCGGCGCCAGCCCCGAAAAGGTGGAAACCGGCGTCACCAAGCCCCTGGAGCAGGTTTTGGCCACTACCAGCGGCGTAGAGGCCATTACCAGTGTATCGTCGGAGAATTCCAGCATGGTGCTGCTGCAGTTTTCCGAGGACACCAACATGGACAGCGCCATGATCGAAATGAGCGGCAATATCGACATGGTGGAGGGCTACTTTGACGATACCGTCAGCGCCCCCATCCTGATGAAGATCAATCCCGACCTGCTGCCGGTCATGGTAGCCAGCCTGGATATGGACGGGAAGAGTTTGGAAGAGCTGTCGAAACTGGTTTCCGATGAGGTGCTGCCTTCTTTCGAGCGGATCGAGGGTGTGGCATCGGTGACGACCATGGGACTTTTGGAGCGGCAGCTGACTATTACCCTGAATCAGGAGAAAATCGACGCGCTGAATGACAGGATCCTGCAGGCGGTGGACGAGGAACTGGCCGCTGCGGAGGAGAAGCTCACTGAAGGGGAAGCCCAACTGGCTGCTGCCCGGGAGGAGTACGAAAAAACCCGGGAGGAGCAGACAAAACAGCTGGCAGACAGCTCCGCGGCGCTGACCCAGGGCCGGGAACAGCTGCAGGCGGGGTTGGATGCTGCCCGCCAAACCATCGCCGAGATCCAGGGAAAATACCCTGAACTGGAGGCAAAGCACCAGGAGCTGCAGGCAGCCATCGACCAGATGACAGCTGCAGGTCAGCAGCCCACTGAAGAGCTGCTCACCTCCCTGGCCCAGGTGGAGGAGTCCATTGCCGCCTGTGACCAGGGGCTTTCGGAGGCCGGACAGCAGGAAGCGGCTCTGACTGCCCAGCTGGACGCCCTTTCTGAGCAGGAAGCTCAGCTGGAATCCGGAAAAATGACCCTGAGCCAGGAGCTTGCCAAGGCCGCAGTCCAGCTGGACGAAAGCGAAGCCCAGCTTCAAAAGAGCCGGGAGGAATTTGAAGCCAGCCGGGATGCTGCCTATGAACAGGCAGGGCTTTCCGGTGTCATTACAAGGGATACTATTTCGGGACTCCTGTCTGCGGAGAACTTTTCCATGCCGGCCGGTTCCATCACCGGTTCCGACGGAGAAAGCTATGCCGTTAAGGTAGGAGACACCTTCTCCGGGCTGGAAGAGCTGGAAAACTGGTCGCTGTTTTACATCGAAGCGGGAGATATCGGCGGCATTACCTTAAATGATGTGGCGGATATCGCCTTTACGGATAACTCCGGGGAGAATTACGCCAAAATCAACGGCAACGACGGGATCCTCCTCACGTTCCAGAAGCAGAGCACCTCTTCCACCGCGGAAGTTGCCCACAAAATCCAGGACCGGATGGAGGAGCTGGAAGAAGAATATCCGGGCATGCACCTGACAGCCCTTTCCGACCAGGGGCAGTACATCGATTTGGTTATCAACTCGGTGCTTCAGAACCTGCTGATGGGCGGCGCGCTGGCTGTTATCATCCTGCTACTGTTCCTGCGGGACCTGAAGCCCACCTTGATTATCGCCGTCAGCATCCCGGTGAGCCTTTTGTTTGCACTGGTGCTGATGTATTTCAGCGGCGTCACCATGAACGTCATCTCCCTGGCGGGATTGGCACTGGGCGTCGGAATGTTGGTGGATAACAGCATCGTCGTCATTGAGAATATCTACCGTCTGCGTTCTCAGGGCGTCCCTGCCCGGAAAGCGGTGGTAGTGGGCGCCAAACAGGTGGGCGGTGCAATTACAGCTTCCACTTTGACCACCGTCTGCGTATTCCTGCCCATCGTCTTTACCGAAGGCATTTCCCGGCAGCTCTTTACCGATATGGGGCTGACCATCGCATACTCTCTGGTGGCAAGCCTGATTATCGCTATGACCCTGGTGCCTGCCATGGGGGCTACTGTCCTGCGGAAGGATTCCAGTAAGCATCATAAATGGTTTGATGCCTTTGCAAACGCTTACCGGAAAGGGCTTGATTTCTGCCTAAGCCACAAATGGGCGGCTCTGGTGCCGGTAGCGGTCCTGCTGGCAGCAGCCATCTTCGGCACCACGGTCATGGGGCTGTCCTTTATGCCTGAAATGGACTCCTCCCAGCTGATGGTCTCCCTGGAAATGCCGGTGGGGACCAACCGGGCGGATACCCGGGCTGCCGCGGATACCCTGGCGGAAAAAATCTCCGCGCTGGAAGAGGTGGAAACCGTAGGTGCCATGCAGACTTCCGGCGGTTCCGGGATGCTGTCCATGATGGGCGGCAGCGACCGGGAAGTGAGCTTTTACGTCCTGCTGGACTCCGGCCGCAGCCGTACCAGCGAGGAGGTCTCCCGGGAAATCGAGTCCTTTGCCGCGGAAACCGGCGGGGAAATCTCTGCTACCGGCAGCGGCATGGATATGTCCATGCTCACCGGCTCCGGGGTCCAGATCGAGATCAAGGGCAACGACCTGGATACCTTGCAGAGCATCGCAGGAGATGTAGCGGAGATTCTCCGGGGCATCGAAGGAATCGATGAGGTGTCCGACGGCATGGAGGACGCTTCCACCGAATACCGCATCATTGTCGACAAGGATGCCGCTATTCAAAAAGGGCTGACGGTGGCCCAGGTTTACAGCGCCGTTTCCGAAGCCCTGACTACTTCCGTCACCTCAACTACCCTGACTGATGAAAATGAGGAATACTCCGTTATCATTGCCGACGCGCCGGAGGATGCCCTGACGCCGGATACACTGGAAGATTATACCTTTGTTCCGACAGGCGCCGCCGACCAGACGGAGATCCGGCTGGGGGATATCGCGGAGGTTACGGAGGCTCAGAGCCTTTCTGCTATCAACCGGGATAATCAGACCCGGACCATGTCGGTTTCCGGAACTGTAGACCGGGACCACAATGTAGGTCTGGTAGGACGTGAAGTGGAAAAGGCTTTAGCGGACTACCAAGTCCCGGAAGGCTATACTCTGGAAATCGCCGGCGAAAACCAAACCATCAATCAATCCATGCAGGACCTGGTCAGCATGATTTTGCTGGCAGTGGTGTTCATCTATATGATTATGGTGGCCCAGTTCCAGTCCCTGCGTTCGCCATTTATCGTCATGTTTACCATGCCGCTGGCCTTTACAGGCGGCCTGCTGGCGCTGTGGATCTTCGGATTTGATCTGAGCGTCATCTCCATGCTGGGATTTTTGGTGCTGGCCGGCGTGGTTGTCAACAACGGCATCGTCTTTGTGGATTACGCAAACCAACTGCGGCTGGAGGGCATGGAAAAAAGGGAAGCCCTGCTGACAGCCGGCCGGGACCGGATTCGGCCAATCCTGATGACCGCCCTGACCACCATTTTGGGATTGTCCACCCTGGCCTTCGGCATGGGCGAAGGAGCCGAACTGCTCCAGCCTATGGCGGTGGTCGTCATTGGAGGACTGCTGTACGCTACGGCGCTGACCCTTTTTGTAGTGCCGGTGCTGTACGATCTCTTCAACCGCAAGCCTATGAGGGATCCCAATGAAGGTTTCGATGAGCTGGAAGAATTGGAAGGAAAGTGATACTTTGGAATATCCGGAAAAGAAACTGCAGATTCTGGAAGCTGTCCGTCGGCTGATCGGGCAGGGAACCGACCTGCAGAAGCTGCGGGCAGGGGATATTGCCCGGGAGGCCGGTGTCGGCAAAGGAACTCTTTACCTTTACTTCGATTCCAAAGAAATAATCATCGAGGAAACCCTGTGCTATATGATGGAGCAGAGAATTTCTGCTTTGGAAAAGGAGGCTCAAAACCCCGGTACTTTCCGGGAACGGGCTATCAGGCTTCTCAAATGTTTTCAGCAGCAGGAGCAAAGTGGGGATTCCGCCCTCCGGATGCTGCTTTCAACCAAAGGCCTCCCCCTATTGTGGGAGGTGGGGAGGGAGCGGCTTTCCAGTTTCTGGGATCGGCTGAATGCCATTATCCTTTTTCTCACAAATCAGGGAATCGAAGAAGGCATTTTTCCCGCCCTTCCCGATTTCGCATATGTGCGTCAGGCCTTTTTCAGCGCCGTATCGGGTGCTGTTCAGGCTTCTTGCCCCAGCCTTGGATTTTCCCCGGAGAAGGCTCGGGAAAACGCCTTGGAGATCCTCATTCGGTCTATGGGGCCGGTTGACCGGAAAAATGATAAATAAAAAAACGCTCCTTCCGCAAGGCCGCGGAGGGGGCGTTTTTCATGATTTTACAGGAAATCATGCTTTTTTCCGAAACTGCAGCACATTCCATGAAAGCTTAGGCAGCCGTGCGGTCACCCGGTTGCCGTTCTGCTCCCAGTCGCTGCAGGACCGAGGCTTTACACGGTCCGGGCAGACTTCTGTATTGGTGTCGCCGGGTGCCCCGGTCAGAGTTAGGAAACGCTCGGGCACAAATCCCTCGAATCCATCCAGCCGGAGAGTGACTTCCAATTTCTCCTCCTGGTCACGGTTCAGTGCGAAGACCGTCAAAACGTTTTCTTCCTCATTCCAGACGCCGGCGGCGTCCAATATGGGCGCATCTCCGGAATCTCCTGCGTCATATTTTGGACTGTCAATGCGCAGATCCATAGCTGTCCCCCTTCCATACCGGGAAACCTGAGCAAAGGGATAGAAAATTGTCTGCCGCCAGGCCGGCCCGCCGGTCCGGGTCATAATGGGGGCAATGACGTTGACCAGTTGGGCCAGGCAGGCTACCTTGACCCGGTCCGCATGGCGCAGAAGGGTGATTGCCATTCCGCCCACTACCAGAGCGTCGGCCAGGTCGTAAACATCTTCCAAAAGCGGCGGAGCCACCTGCCATGGCGGGACCTCCCGGTCCTGCGCCGACGAATGATACCAGACGTTCCATTCGTCAAAGGAGATATGGATCTGTTTTCGGCCCC